>NZ_CP009555.1:2542790-2860639 GCF_000959365.1 Burkholderia oklahomensis C6786 | reverse complement strand
ATCGGCGCCACGCCGAGAGCCCCCGACATCACGACGACTACACGCCATGACGAACGCCCATGCACTCCGATCGATTCGCTATAACGACGCGCCGGAAGCGCTCCGGCGTCAGTTCGCCCTGCTGCACCAACGCGTCGACCCCGACGACGCATTCGAACCCGGCGACACGGCGCCCGTGCTTCACGACCCGCGCCTCGACGCGATGTCGTTCTACGTGTCGGCGCCGAAAAGCCGCGACGTCGCCAGCTACGCGGCGGTCGTGCGCAAGACGATTTCGCATGCGGGCGAACGCTTTTCGATCGGCGGCCTCAGTTGGGTCGCGACCGATCCCGCCCATCGGCGCGCGGGGCTCGGAACGCGCACGGTCGCGGCGGCGACGCAGTGGATGGAAGCAAGCGGCATCGACATCGGCGTGTTCACGTGCGATCCGCCGCTCGCGAGCTTCTATGCGCGAGCCGGACGCTGGCCGCTCGCCTCGCGCGTCACGCTGATCGGCAGCCGTGCGGACGGCGCGCTGCGCAGCGATACGCTGAACAAGGTCGTCCTGATGCGGTTGTTTTCAGCGAAGGCTCGGGCGGCCGAAGCGGAACTGAGCCGCGCGACGATCGATCTCGATCTGCCGCTCGGCCAGTTTCTATGAGCGGATGCGGCGCGCCTTCGGACCGGCGATCGAAATCCGGGGCCACCGGAATGCCGGCCGGCTTCCGGCATCGCACGCGCAGCGCGTCGAGTCGCCCGCGATCGCTTGGATGCACGCGGATTCAGCGGATACAAAAAAGCCGCGACGTCGCCGCGGCTTTCGACAGGCTGCAAAAAAAACGCCGTGCGGATGCTCCCGCACGGCGCCTTTTCACGCCTGGCGGAACGCACCCCGAATTGGATCCGGCGCGCGTTCCCGACTGCGCTTACTGTTGCGCAGCAGCGGCGCGATCCTTCGACACCAGCTTTTCCTTGATTCGAGCCGACTTGCCCGAACGCTCGCGCAGGTAGTACAGCTTCGCGCGACGCACGTCGCCGCGGCGCTTCACGACGATGCTCGCCAAGAGCGGCGAGTACGTCTGGAACGTACGCTCGACGCCTTCGCCCGACGAAATCTTGCGGACGATGAACGACGAGTTCAAACCACGGTTGCGCTTCGCGATCACGACGCCTTCGTAAGCCTGAACGCGCTTACGGGTGCCTTCCACCACGTTCACGTTCACGATCACCGTGTCGCCCGGGGCGAATTCGGGAATCGTCTTGCCTGCGAGCGCGCGCTCGATCTCTTCCTGCTCAAGTTTTGCGATCAGATTCATCACTGACTCCTAAAGCCATCTTGTCGGCGTTCGCACCTGCCGGTCGCCCGGCTCGGCCCCGATAGAGGATGGATTCACATCAGGCGCCGCGCACGCATGCACGACGCCGCCATATTCGCGAACGGAGCGCCGCCGCCTCAGGAGGCCTGCTTCGCTTCTTTCGCGAGACTTGCAAGCCACGCCTCGTCGGCCCGGCTCAGCAACTTTTCGCGACGCGCCCGCGCAATCAGATCGGGGCGCTTCGCCACGGTATTTCTCAACGCTTCCTGCCGACGCCAGCGCTCGATCTCGGCATGGTGCCCGCCGAGCAGCACGTCCGGCACTCGCGCGCCCTCGTACTCCTCGGGGCGCGTATAGTGCGGGCAATCGAGCAGCCCGTCGGCAAAACTATCCTGCACGGCCGACTGCGCGTCGTTCAACACGCCCGGCAGTTGGCGCACGACGGCGTCCATCAGCGCCATCGCCGGCAATTCGCCGCCCGACAGCACGAAGTCGCCGAGGCTCAACTCCTCGTCGACGCAACGATCGATCAGACGCTGGTCGATCGCCTCGTAGCGGCCGCACAACAGCACGACGCCCGGCTCCGCGACCATCCGCATCACGCGTTCGTGCGTGAGCGGCGCGCCCTGCGGCGACATCATCACGACGCGCGACGCCGCAACGCCTTGCGCCGCCTGCGCGGCCTTCGCCGCACCGATCGCCGCCTCGAGCGGCTTCGCGAGCATCACCATGCCGGGACCGCCGCCGTACGGGCGATCGTCGACGGTGCGGTAGTTGTCGGTCGTGAAATCGCGCGGATTCCACGTGCGCAAGCCGAACCGTCCCTGCTTCACCGCGCGGCTCGTAATGCCCCAGTCTGTCAACGCGCGAAACATCTCCGGAAAGAGTGTGACGACGTCGAACTGGATCGCGCTCTGCGTGGCTTCGTCCATTTCAGTAATCGGCTTCCCAGTCGACGACGATGCGCCCCGCCGCCTGCTCGACCGCTTTCACGTATACGCCGACGAACGGAATCAGCCGCTCGCCGACTGCCGGCCGGCCGTCCTTGCCGGTCGTCGGATACTCGACGCGCATGATCGAATGCACGCCGTTGTCGATCATGTCGGCGATCTTGCCGAGCGCGACGCCCGCCTCGTTGACGACGTCGAGGCCGATCAGGTCGACCCAGTAGAACTCGTCGTCGGCGAGTGCGGGGAAATCGCCGCGGCGCACGAACACGCGGAAGCCGCGCAGCGCGAGCGCCGCATCTCGATCGACGGAGCCGGCCGGATGCGCGACGACCGCGCCGCCATGCAACTTCGCTTGCGTGATGCGCGCGAATTTTCGCTCCGCGCCTTTTTGCAGCCACCAGTCGCGGGCTCCGAGGAGCGCATCGCCGCCTCGACCCGCACCGGCGTGGGCCGCGAGCTTGACCCAGCCTTTGAGGCCGTACGCATCGACGACCGCGCCGACCTCGACCGCATCGTCCGGCCACGACTGCGCCGTTTCGATGCGAATTGCTTCCGAATCAGCCGCGCCGCCGCCCGCCTCTTTCGTGGGCGCGCGCTCGACGGGCTTGCGGACGAATACGCCGAACGACGGCGACTGCCCGCGCTTTGCGCTACCGGAGTCGTGACCAGCCATCAACGAACCTCGCAGCCGGCACTTCCGGCACGCCGCGCCATTATTAGGCAGCCGGCTGCGCCTTTTGCGCTTGCTTGACGAGACGCTCGACGGTCGGCGACAGTTGTGCGCCGACGCCTTGCCAGTACGTCAGACGGTCTTGAGCGATGCGCAGCGCTTCGCCCTTCGTCGCGACCGGGTTGTAGAAGCCGACGCGCTCGATGAAGCGGCCGTCACGACGGTTGCGCGAATCGGTAGCGACGATGTTGTAGAACGGGCGCTTCTTCGAGCCGCCGCGAGCCAGACGGATGATGACCATATGAATTCCTTCGGGAAACCGGGTTCGAAAACTACTGAAACGTGCGATTATAGCCGGAAACCGATGGCGCAACAAACACTTACCCGGCAAAAATCCCGGAAGCGCGCTCCGGAGGCTTACAATTCCCCCATCGCGCGCTTCGCGCTCGTCCGCCTTCGACCGCCATGCGTCCGCTCATCTCCCTGTCGCGCATCGTTTCCTCAGGCCTGCCGACGCTGCTGCGCACCGCGGCCGCCGCCTGTCTCGTTCTCGCGACAATCGCCGCGTCGGCCGCACTGCCGATCGACGCGTTGAGCGTGCCGCCCGGCTTTCGCGTCCAGGTGCTCGCCGACGACGTGCCCGCCGCACGCGAAATGGCGTGGTCGCCGCGCGGAATTCTGTACGTCGGCAGCATGGAGGGCCGCGTGCATGCGCTCGTCGTGCGCGACGGCCATGTGCGGGCGCACCATGTGATCGCGTCGGGACTCGAGATGCCGGTCGGCGTCGCGTATCGCAATGGCGCGCTGTACGTATCGGCCGTGTCGCGAATTCTACGCCTCGACCGGATCGACGAACGGCTCGCCGCACCGCCGAAGCCCGTCGTCGTCACGGACGCACTGCCGACCGAGCGTCATCACGGCTGGAAGTTCATCGCGTTCGGCCCCGACGGCAAGCTCTACGTGCCGACGGGCGCGCCGTGCAACATCTGCGTCGCCGACCGCGACCGCTACGCGATGATCGGTCGGATGAACCCCGATGGCAGCGGCTACGAGGTCTACGCGCGCGGCGTGCGCAACACGGTCGGCTTCGCATGGCATCCGGCGACGAGCGAACTCTGGTTCACCGACAACGGCCGCGACCTGATGGGCGACGACCGCCCCGACGACAAGCTGAACCGCGCGCCGCACGCGGGCCTCGACTTCGGCTATCCGTTCTGCCATGGCGGCGACGTGCTCGATCCGCAGTTCGGGCGCGGCCACACGTGCGCGAGCTACGTGCCGCCCGTGCTCAAGCTGGGCGCGCACGTCGCCGCGCTCGGCATGCGCTTCTACACGGGCGACATGTTCCCGCCCGAATACCGCAACAACATCTTCATCGCCGAGCACGGCTCGTGGAACCGCAGCCGCAAGGTCGGCTACCGGGTCATGCGCGTGATCGCCTCGCCGGACGGCCGATCCGCGCATCAGGAAGCGTTCGCCCAGGGATGGCTGAGGCCCGACGAAAGCGTCTGGGGCCGTCCGGCGGACGTGCTGCCGCTGCCGGACGGATCGCTTCTCGTCAGCGACGACTATGCGGGCGCAATCTACCGGATCACCTACGATGCGGCGCATTGACGCAGCCGCTGCGTGACCGTGCGGCGCCCCGCATCGTAGAATGCGAGCCGACCGCCGCGCCCCCGCCTTGCCGGGGCGCCCACGAAGAAGACCCACTACCCTGCCCGACATGTCCAGCAGCACGTCCACCCCACCCCGCTTTCGCTCGAAGACGCTCACCGCACTGCTCGCATTCCTGTTCGGCTCGCTCGGCGCACACCGATTCTATTTGCACGGCTGGAAGGACCTCGCCGGCTGGGCGCATTTGCTCGCGACGATCGTCGGCATTCCCGGGTTCCTGCTGCTCGCGGCGTCGGGACGCACGGCCGCGCTCGGCTGGTGGCTCGCCGTGCCGGGCGCGATATCGCTGCTCGCCGCGTTCCTCGCCGCGCTCGTCTATGGGCTGCGCGCCGACGACAAATGGGACGCGCAATTCAACGCCGCCACGGGCCGCCACAGCCGCTCCGGCTGGGGCGTCGTGTTCGTCGTGATCTTTTCGCTGCTGATCGGCGCATTCCTGCTGATGACGGGGCTCGCACTCGCTTTCCAGACCTATTTCGAATCGCAGGTCGAGGCCGCGAAGCAGATCTCGCAATGACACATCCGCAGGCTCCGTCGACGCACCACGCGCGAATCAAAACAGGCTGAGCTGCGAACCGTCGTCCGCCTTCGGCGCTGCATTTGGCCGCCCGAGCGGCTTCGGCTGCTTCGGCCGCTGCGGCGCGCGAAACTGCGAGAAATCAAGAATGCCGCGCGTGCGCTCGTTCAGCCCGCAGCGCTTGACCGCCATCCTGAAGCGCTGCCTGAGCAGATCCGCCCACATCCCTTCGCCCTTCATCCGCCGGCTGAAATCCGAGTCGTAATCCTTGCCGCCGCGCATGTCCCGCACGCGCGCCATCACGCGCTCCGCGCGATCCGGGAAATGCGCGGCAAGCCATTCGGAGAAAAGCGGCGCGACCTCCCACGGCAGCCGCAGCACGATATAGCTTGCGTGGGTCGCACCCGCATCCGCGCAAGCCTCCAGCACGCGCTCGAGATCGGGCTCGGTGACGAACGGGATCATCGGCGCGACGCTCACGCCAACCGGCACGCCCGCGTCGCGCAGCGCACGGATCGTCCGCAGCCGGCGCGAAGGCGTCGCGGCGCGCGGCTCGAGCGCACGCGCGAGTTCGGAATCGAGCGTCGTGATCGTGACGGCCGCCATTACCTGCTGACGCTCGGCCATCCGAGCAAGCAAGTCGAGATCGCGCTCGATCAGCGACGACTTCGTGATCGCGGCGAACGGCTGCCCGTGATCGTGCATCACCTGGATCACTTGCCGCGTGATCCGCAGCTCGCGCTCGACCGGCTGATACGCGTCGGTGTTCACGCCCAGCGCGATCGGCTCCGCCACGTAACGCGGCTTCGCGAGCTCGCGCTCGAGCAATTCCGCCGCATTCACTTTCGCGTAGATCCGGCTCTCGAAATCGAGCCCCGGCGACAGTCCGAGGTAGCTGTGCGTCGGCCGCGCGAAGCAGTAGATGCAGCCGTGCTCGCAGCCGCGGTACGGATTCAGCGACACGTTGAACGGAATGTCCGGCGAAGCGTTGCGCGTGAGGATCGTCCTCGCGCGCTCCTCGAACACCTGGGTGCGCAACGGGACAGGCGGCTCGCGTTCGTCGCGCGCCCAGCCGTCGTCGACCAACTCGCGCTCGACGGTCTCGTAGCGCCCCTGCAGGTTGTCCACCGCGCCGCGCCCCTTGCGGGGCACGGGCGGCGCCACCTGATATTCGACGTCGGATCGATCGCTCATCACGCCTCTGGTAAGCGGCCGAAGCCGCCAATGACAATGTCGCCAATTACTGTATATTTATACAGTAATTGGCGACACGTGCCAAGCGCTTCGAATGCGCGCTCCCGCGCTCACTCGTCGACCGCGATCATCAGCGTCTCCTTGATTTCCTCCATCACGACGTAGCTCTTCGACTGCACGGCGCCCGGCAACTGCAGCAGGATGTCGCCGAGCAGCTTCCGGTAGTCGGCCATCTCGCCGATCCGCGCCTTGATCAGATAGTCGAAGTCGCCCGACACGAGATGGCATTCGAGTACTTCGTCGATCTTCATCACCTCGCGGCGGAACTGCTCGAACATGTTGCCGTTCTTGTGATCGAGCGTGATCTCGACGAACACGAGGAGCGACGCGCCGAGTTGCGCAGGATCGACGCGCGCGTGGTAACCCGTGATCACGCCGTCGCGCTCCATCCGCCGCACCCGCTCGATGCAGGGCGTGACCGTCAGTCCGACGCGCTCGGCGAGGTCCTTCATCGCCATGCGGCCGTCCTCTTGCAGCAGCTTCAGAATACGCCGGTCCAGCTTGTCGAGCGCGCGTACCGGCTGACGTTGAGTTCTCATCGCTTTTTTACTGAAAATTGGAAAAATACAATAACAAAACCTAGTGACTCAACAATACCATAGCGCAAAAAACTAGGTCGGATGCAGATCGCAGAGCGCATCGGGTGCGCCGCGCGCCGTCCGGCGTTTTCTATCCGGAGCAGCTATGCGTGTGGTTATTTTGGGCAGTGGCGTGGTCGGCGTGGCGAGCGCCTATTATCTGGCGCGCGCGGGCCACGAAGTCACGGTGATCGACCGCGAGGCCGGCCCCGCCCTCGACACGAGCTTTGCGAACGCGGGCCAGATCTCGCCCGGCTACGCGGCGCCGTGGGCTGCACCCGGCGTGCCGCTGAAGGCGGTCAAGTGGATGTTCGAAAAGCACGCGCCGCTCGCGATCCGCCTCGACGGCACGCGCTTCCAGTTGCAATGGATGTGGCAGATGCTGCGCAACTGCACGACCGAGCGCTATGCGCTGAACAAGGGCCGCATGGTGCGCCTCGCCGAATATAGCCGCGATTGCCTGCAGGCGCTGCGAGCCGAGACGGGCATCCAGTACGAAGGCCGCACGGGCGGCACGCTGCAGGTGTTCCGCACGCAGCAGCAGCTCGACGGCGCCGCGAAGGACATCGCGGTGCTGCGCGACGCGAACGTGCCGTTCGAACTGCTGTCGAGCGACGAGCTGAAGAAGGCCGAACCGGCGCTCGCCGCGGTCTCGCACAAGCTGACGGGCGGCCTGCGGCTGCCGGGCGACGAAACGGGCGACTGCCAGCTCTTCACGACGCGCCTCGCCGCGCTCGCCGAGCAGCTCGGCGTGAAGTTTCGCTTCAATACGAGCATCGATGCGCTCGCGATCGCGGGCGGCAAGATCGCCGGCGTCCAGTGCGGCGGCGAGATGGTGCGCGCCGACGCGTACGTGGTCGCGCTCGGCTCGTATTCGACGAACCTCGTCGCGAATCTCATGAAGATTCCGGTGTACCCGCTGAAGGGCTATTCGATCACCGCGCCGATCGTCGATGCCGCGAAGGCGCCCGTGTCGACCGTGCTCGACGAGACCTACAAGATCGCGATCACCCGTTTCGACGAACGCATCCGCGTCGGCGGGATGGCGGAGATCGTCGGCTTCGACAAGCGGCTGCGCCAGGCGCGCCGCGAGACGCTCGAAATGTGCGTAAACGACCTGTTCCCGGGCGGCGGCGATACGGCGAATGCGTCGTTCTGGACCGGCCTGCGCCCGATGACGCCGGACGGCACGCCGATCGTCGGCCGCACGCCCGTGCCGAATCTGTTCCTCAACACGGGCCACGGCACGCTCGGCTGGACGATGTCGTGCGGCTCGGGCCAGTTGCTCGCGGACCTGATGTCCGGCAAGAAGCCCGCGATCCGCGCGGACGACCTGTCGGTGCATCGCTATCTGAGCGAAACGGACGGCGAGCACCGCCCGGCGTACGCATGACGCGCTGACGCGCGACCGGCGCAGCCGCATATGCGTGCCCACGCCGCCCAAAAAGAACGGCGCCTCCGAGGGCGCCGTTCTTCGTTTCTATGTCTACTGACCGAACCAGGCGATCAGAACTGGTCTTCCGTCAGCGCGAGCACGCTCTCGCCGCCCTTCGCGCCGACGATCGACGCCTCGAACGCGCTTGCCTGCACGAGGATGTGCTCCGCGTAGAACTGCGCGATCGCGATCTTCGCGTCGTAGAACTTCGGATCGTCGGCACGCTTGTGCTGCGCGGCGAGCAGCGCGCGCGCCATTTGCCAGCCGCACAGCACGACGCCCGCGAGCTTCAGATACGGCACGCTGCCGGCGAACACGGCGTTCGGATCGCCCTTCACGTTCGCGACGACGAAATCGACGACGGCCGACAGCGCGCGCGCACCGTTCGCCAACTGCGTCTTCATCGCGGCGAATGCCGGGCCGTCGTGCGCGCCGAGCGCTTCGACCGTCTGCCGGATCTCGCCGACGATCGCCTTCGCGACCGCACCGCCGTCACGCACCGTCTTCCGGCCGACGAGGTCGTTTGCCTGGATTGCGGTCGTGCCTTCGTAGATCGCGAGAATCCGCGCATCGCGGTAATACTGCGCGGCGCCCGTCTCCTCGATGAAGCCCATCCCGCCGTGCACCTGGATCCCGAGGCTCGCGACCTCGTTGACCATCTCGGTGCTCCAGCCCTTCACGACCGGCACCAGGTACTCGTAGATCGCCTGATGCTTCGCGCGCACGCCTTCGTCGGCGGCGCGATGCGCGTGATCGCTGTGCGCGGCGGCGACGTACGACAGCGCACGCGCGCCTTCCGTCAGCGCGCGCATCGTCGCGAGCATCCGGCGCACGTCCGGGTGATGAATGATCGTTACCGACTGCTTCGCGGAGCCGTCGACCGGACGGCTCTGCACACGCTCCTTCGCGAACTCGGCGGCCTTCTGGTATGCGCGGTCGGCGACGCCGATCCCCTGCATGCCGACGCCGAAGCGCGCCGCGTTCATCATGATGAACATGTACTCGAGGCCGCGGTTCTCTTCACCGACGAGATAGCCGACCGCACCGCCGTGGTCGCCGTACTGCAGCACCGCGGTCGGGCTCGCCTTGATGCCGAGCTTGTGCTCGATCGACACGCAGTGCACGTCGTTGCGCGCGCCGAGGCTGCCGTCGTCGTTGACGAGGAACTTCGGCACGATGAAGAGCGAGATGCCCTTCACGCCTTCGGGCGCGCTCGGCGTGCGCGCGAGCACGAGATGGACGATGTTGCCCGCCATGTCGTGCTCGCCCCACGTGATGAAGATCTTCGTGCCGAACACCTTGTACGAGCCGTCGCCTTGCGGCTCCGCGCGCGAGCGCACGAGCGCGAGGTCGGAGCCCGCCTGCGGCTCGGTCAGGTTCATCGTGCCCGTCCACTCGCCGGAGATGAGCTTCGGCACATAGCTGGACTTCTGTTCGTCGGTGCCGGCCGTGAGGAGCGCCTCGATCGCGCCGTCGGTCAGGAGCGGACACAGCGCGAACGACAGGTTCGACGCGTTCAGCATCTCGATGCACGGCGTCGCGATCAGCTTCGGCAGGCCCTGTCCATCGTATTCGGTCGGATGTTGCAGCCCCTGCCAGCCGCCTTCGACGAACTGGCGGAACGCCTCCTTGAAGCCGGGCGTCGCGGTGACGGCGCCGTCCTTCCAGCTGCTCGGATTCTTGTCGCCTTCGACGTTCAGCGGCGCAAGCACCTCGCCGCAGAACTTCGCCGATTCGTCGAGCACGGCGGCAGCCGTATCGAAGCCGGCGTCCTCGTAGCCGGGCAGCTTCGCGACCTCGTCGATGCCGGCCAGTTCCTTCATCACGAACAGCATGTCCTTGACGGGTGCGGTATAGCTCATGGTGCTCCTCTCCTAGTCCGTTTATGGTGTGAAAAGGGGCGCTCGCCGCGCCCCTTTGTTCATGTTCGACTTGCTCGTGCGCTGAACGCGACGCGCGCTGCGCGTCAGCCGAGCTCGTTCACGAGCTCCGGCACGAGCGTGAACAGATCGCCGACGAGGCCGTAGTCGGCCACGCTGAAGATCGGTGCTTCGGGATCCTTGTTGATCGCGACGATCACCTTCGAATCCTTCATCCCTGCCAGATGCTGGATCGCGCCCGAAATGCCCACCGCGATGTACAGTTGCGGCGCGACGATCTTGCCCGTCTGGCCCACTTGGTAGTCGTTCGGCACGTAGCCCGCGTCGACCGCCGCGCGCGACGCGCCCAGCGCCGCCTGCAGCTTGTCCGCCAGCGGCTCCAGCACCTTCGTGTAGTTCTCGCCGCTGCCCAAGCCCCGGCCGCCCGACACGATGATCTTTGCGCTGGTGAGTTCCGGACGCTCCAGCTTCGTCACCTCGCGGCTGACGAATTGCGAAATGCCGCTGTCTGCCGCCGCGTCGATCTTCTCGACCGACGCGCTGCCGCCTTCGGCCGCAACCGGATCGAAGCCCGTCGCGCGCACCGTGATCACCTTGATCGGATCGCTCGACTGCACCGTCGCGATCGCGTTGCCCGCGTAGATCGGGCGCTCGAACGTGTCGGCCGAGTCCACCGCCGTGATGTCCGAAATCTGCGCGACGTCCAGCTTCGCCGCAATGCGCGGCGCAATGTTCTTGCCGTAGGCGGTCGCCGGCGCGAGGATATGCGAGTAGTCCTTCGCGACGTTCAGCGCGGTCGCCTCGACGTTCTCCGCGAGGCCCGCTTCGAGTTGCGGCGCGTCGGCCAACAGCACCTTGGCGACACCCGCGATCTTCGCCGCCGCGTCGGCCGCGCCCTGCGCGTTGTGACCCGCGACCAGCACGTGAATATCGCCGCCGATCTTCTGCGCGGCAGCCACCGTGTTCAGCGTCGACGCCTTGATCGACCCATTGTCGTGTTCGGCAATTACCAGAATCGTCATTTCTTTCCGCTCCCCTTACAGCACCTTGGCTTCGGTCTTCAGCTTCTCGACCAGCGTCTTCACGTCCGGCACCTTCACGCCCGCCGCGCGCTTCGGCGGCTCCACCACCTTCAGCGTCTTCAGACGCGGCGCAACGTCCACGCCCAGGTCTTCCGGCTTCACGGTTTCCAAAGGCTTCTTCTTCGCCTTCATGATGTTCGGCAGCGTCACGTAGCGCGGCTCGTTCAGGCGAAGATCCGTGGTGACCACCGCGGGCAGTTGAAGCGACAGCGTCTCCGCGCCGCCGTCCACTTCACGCGCGACCGTTGCACGGCCGTCGGCGACCGTCACCTTCGACGCGAACGTCGCCTGCGGCAGGTTCGCGAGCGCGGCCAGCATCTGGCCCGTCTGGTTCGAATCGTCGTCGATCGCCTGCTTGCCCAGAATCACGAGCTGCGGCTGCTCCTTGTCGACCAGCGCCTTCAGGATCTTCGCGACGCCGAGCGGCTGCACTTCGTCGTTCGATTCGACGAGAATCGCACGGTCCGCGCCGATCGCGAGCGCCGTGCGAAGCGTTTCCTGAGCCTGCGCAACGCCCACCGACACCGCGATCACTTCGGTCGCCACGCCCGCTTCCTTCAGGCGCACCGCCTCCTCGACCGCGATCTCGTCGAACGGATTCATCGACATCTTCACGTTCGCAATATCGACCCCCGTGCCGTCCGTCTTCACCCGGACCTTCACGTTGTAATCGACCACTCTCTTCACTGGCACCAGGATTTTCATGCACACGCTCCAAAGTTACGAATACGACCAGCGGCCATTTTATAGCGAGGCTCGCCCACGCGGCGGCAACGCCGGTCATTCAATTTGCGGCTACCGAGGATAGCGCCCCCTTGCGGCATGCCGATAATAGCGAACGGTCGTTCTATTTTAAAAGAGAAAAAACCCGGACGCCAAGCCCGGGCTTTCGACCGCCGCCTCTAATCGGCGGCGCCCCGCGTTCCGCTCACCACGCGGTGATCACCGCGCCGCCGAATTGGCGCTCGATGAAGCGCTTCACGTCGGGCGACCGGTACGCTGCGACGAGCTTCGCGACCCACGGCTTGTCCTTGTCTTCGGCGCGCACCGCGAGAATGTTCGCGTACGGGCCGTTCGGACCCTCGATCGCGATCGCGTCCTGTTTCGGCTTGAGCCCGGCCTCCATCGCGTAGTTCGTGTTGATCGCGGCGGCGTCGACGTCGGCGAGCGAGCGCGGAATCTGCGCGGCGTCGAGCTCGACGAGCTTCAGTTGCTTCGGATTGTCGGCGACGTCGAAGCGCGTCGCCTTCAGGCCCGCGCCGTCGCGCAGCTTCAGCAGGCCCTGCTTCTGCAGCAGCAACAGCGCGCGGCCGCCGTTCGTCGGATCGTTCGGAATCGCAATCCGCGCGCCCGGGCGCAGCTCCGCGAGCGACTTCACGCGCTTCGAATAGATCCCCATCGGGAACGTGACGGTGTCCGCGACCTTGACGATCTTGTAGCCGCGATCCTTCACCTGCGCTTCGAGATACGGATAGTGCTGATAGCTGTTCGCGTCGATGTCGCCCGCCGCGAGCGCCGCGTTCGGCTGCACGTAGTCCGAGAACTCGACGATCTTGATGTCGAGCCCGTTCTTCGCGGCGACCTTCTTCACTTCCTCCATCACCTGTGCGTGCGGGCCGCCCGTCACGCCGACCTTGATCGTCCGCGCCTGCGCCTGCGCGCTCGCGACGCATGCGGCCGCGCCGAACGCGGCGGCAAGCTTGAGCATCGTTCTTCGTTGCATCTCCGGATCTCCTCTGCGGTTGCGGCGCCGCCGCCGGTCGCGACGCGCGGCGCTCGCGCGCAATCGGTTGTTTTACTTGTGGCTCAGGCGCCGCACGAGCCAGTCGCCGAACGATTGCACGATCTGCACGAACACGATCAGGATCGCGACGACCGTCCACATCACTTCCGGCAGATAGCGCTGATAGCCGTAGCGGATCCCGAGGTCGCCCAACCCGCCGCCGCCGATCGCGCCCGCCATCGCCGAATAGCCGACGAGCGACACGAACGTGATCGTGAGCCCCGCGACGATGCCCGGCAGCGATTCGGGCAGCAGCACCTTGAACACGATCTGGCCCGTCGTCGCGCCCATCGCCTGCGCGGCTTCGATGAGGCCGCGGTCGACTTCGCGCAGCGCCGTCTCGACGAGCCGCGCGATGAACGGCGCCGCCGCGATCGTGAGCGGCACGACGGCCGCCGCGGTGCCGATCGACGAGCCGACGGCCAGGCGCGTAAACGGGATCACCGCGACGAGCAGGATGATGAACGGCGTCGAGCGGACCGCGTTGACGATGCCGCCCAGCACGCGGTTCACCGCGAGGCTCTGCAGCACGCCCTGGCGATCGGTCAGATAGAGCAGCACGCCGAGCGGCAGGCCGACGAGCGCGCCGACCGCCCCGGAGATGCCGACCATGATCAGCGTCTCCCAGAACGACTGCACAAACATATCGAACATTTCACTCAACATACGAAAGCTCCTCGACGACGACGCCCTGCTCGCGCAGATACGCGAACGCCTGCCCCACCTTGCCCGGCTCGCCCGTCGCGAGCACCGCGAGCGAACCGAACGCGCGGCCCTGGATCTCGTCGATCTGGCCGTGCAGGATGTTGAAGTCCAGCTCGTAGCGCCGGATCGTCTCCGACAGGATCGGCTGATCGACGCCCGAGCCCGTGAACGCGAGGCGCAACAGATGCCCCGAGCCCGTCTTCAGGCGCTCGGCAACGCGCGCCTTCATCGCGGGCGGCAGCTCCTGCGCGATCACGTCGCCGATCAGCGCGCGCGTGACTTCGTGGTGCGGCCGCATGAACACGTCGATCACGTTGCCCTCTTCGACGACGCGCCCCGCGTCGAGCACCGCGACGCGATCGCACACGTCCTTGATCACTTCCATCTGGTGCGTGATGAGGACGATCGTGAGGCCGAGCTCGCGGTTGATGCGCCGGAGCAGGTCGAGGATCGCGCGCGTCGTCTCGGGATCGAGCGCGGACGTCGCTTCGTCGGACAGCAGCACCTTCGGCTTGCTCGCGAGCGCGCGCGCGATGCCGACGCGCTGCTTCTGGCCGCCGCTGATCTGCGCCGGATAGCGGTCCTTCTGCGCGGCGAGGCCGACGAGGTCGAGCAGCGGCAGCACGGTCGCCTCGATCTCCGCACGCTTCACGCCCGCGAGCTCGAGCGGCAGCGCGACGTTGTCGAACACGGTGCGCGACGACAGCAGGTTGAAGTGCTGGAAGATCATCCCGATGTCGCGCCGTGCGTTGCGCAGCTCGCTCGCGGACAGCTGCGTCAGGTCGCGGCCGTCGACGATCACGCTGCCTTCCGACGGCCGCGTGAGCAGGTTGATCGTGCGCACGAGCGTGCTCTTGCCCGCGCCGCTGCGGCCGATGATGCCGAAGACCTCGCCCTGCGGAATCGTCAGGTTGACGTTGTGCAACGCTTCGATCCAGCCGCGAGGCCCCTCGAAACGCTGCGAAAGGTTGCGAATTTCGATCATGTAAACAAAACGGCGGAACGGCGCAGCCGGATGTGCCGGACTTCGCTGTCGACCGCCGCCGCATCTAGGGAATGACCCGCGAGTTTACCGCATCCGCCACATTTCCCTTAATAATCGATTTCCACCTTTTCATAACCAAACGCGATTAGAGGAATGCGCCCGCACGGGCCGTCACGGACCGCGTCTATGATCGAGCGCATCCTTCATAACAACATGCTCCGGAGACTCCCGCCATGGATGCTGCCGCTTCGACTCCGCCCCGCTCCGCCGCCACGGCCGATACCGGCGTGGCCCCGCGGCGCGAACGCCTGCGCACCGGCGACGGGCTCGAGCTCGCGTCATACCGGTGGCCCGCCCCCGCGTCGTTCGCCGCACCGCGCGCGACCGTCGCGCTCGTGCACGGGCTCGCCGAGCACGCGGGACGCTACCAGGCGCTCGCCGAGCGGCTGACTGCGGCGGGCATCGAAGTCGTCGCGGCCGACCTGCGCGGACACGGACATTCGCCCGGCGCACGCGCGTGGGTCGAGCGCTTCGATCAGTATCTGCAGGACGCGGATGCGCTCGTCGCGAGCGCGGCGCGCGACGACGCCCCGCTCTTCCTGATGGGGCACAGCATGGGCGGCGCGGTCGCCGCGCTCTACATGGTCGAACGCGCGGCCGCGCGCCGCCCCGGGTTCGCGGGCCTCATCCTGTCGAGCCCCGCGCTCGCGCCCGGGCGCGACGTGCCGAAATGGATGCTCGCGATGAGCCGCTTCATCAGCCGCGCGTGGCCCCGCTTTCCGGCGATCAAGATCGACGCCGCACTGCTGTCGCGCGATCCGGCCGCGGTCGCCGCGAATCGCGCCGATCCGCTCGTCCATCACGGCTCGGTACCGGCGCGCACCGGCGCCGAAATTCTCGACGCGATGCAGCGGATCGAGCGCGGCCGCGCGGCGCTGCGCGTGCCCGTCCTCGTCTATCATGGCACTGCCGACAAGCTGACCGAACCCGACGGCAGCCGCGATTTCGGCGCGCACGTCGGCTCGCCCGACCGCACGCTCACGCTGTACGAAGGCGGCTATCACGAGACGATGAACGATCTGGAACGTGAGCGCGTGATCGGCGCGTTGATCGAATGGATCCTGGCGCGGGCGCCCGAGCGAAACTGAAATGCCCGGATCGGATGCGGATGCGCGGCTGAGCCCGCGTATCCGCAGATGGGAGGGAAGTCGGACGATCGCGTCCGCTACGCGGCTTCGCGGCCAGATGCCGGGACCGGCTGCGCGGATAGGCGCCTTCGCCGCACGAGCCCGTCGGAGCGCGCACGCTCGTTGGCTCGTCGCCGCGCTCGCCCGCCCGGACGCACCGAAGTGCAGCCGCCTGCCTGCGCGACGCTCGACGCGCGCTCACCCCCCGACAAGCACGCGCAAATGCGCGACCACGCTGCGCCCGAGCGCGGACAGGTTGTAGCCGCCTTCGAGACAGCTCACGATCCGACCTTGCGCATGTCGCCGCGCGACTTCGCAGATCTGGGTCGTGAGCCACTCGTAGTCGGCCTCGACGAGACCCATCCCGCCGATGTCGTCCTCGCGATGCGCATCGAAGCCCGCCGACACGAACAGCATCTGCGGCTTGAACTCGTCGAGCCGCGGCAGCCACATCAGATCGACCGCCTCGCGCACCGCCATCCCGTTCGTGCGCGCGGGCATCGGCAGGTTGACCATGTTCGGCGCCTGATGATCGACGCCCGAGAACGGATACAGCGGATGCTGGAAGAAGCTGCACATCAGCACGCGCTCGTCGTTCGCGAATGCAGCCTCGGTGCCGTTGCCGTGATGAACGTCGAAATCGATGATCGCGACGCGCTCCAGTCCGTGAATCTCGAGCGCGTGGCGCGCGGCGATCGCGACGTTGTTGAAGAAGCAAAAACCCATCGCGCGCGCGGGCTCCGCATGATGGCCGGGCGGACGCACGCTGCAGAACGCATTGTCGTAGCGGCCTTCGAGCACCGCGTCGGTCGCCTCGACGGCCGCCCCCGCCGCGCGCAGCGCCGCGCGCCACGTATGGCGGTTCATCGACGTGTCGGGATCGATCTCGACGTAGCCTTCCTTCGGAATCCGGCTGCGGATGTAGTCGATGTGCGCCTGCGTGTGCACGCGGGCAAGCGCCGTCTCGCTCGCGAACGGCGCCGTCTCATGGACGATCAGGTCGTCGATGCGGCTCGCGATCAGTTGATCCTGGATCGCCGACAGCCGCGCCGGCGACTCGGGATGCCACTCCCCCATCTCGTGCAGCAGGCAGTCGGGGTGCGTGTAAAAGGCCGTTGGCATAAGCTCGTTCCGCGACGCGGCCGGTGCGCGCCGCAGGTCTCCGTCAAGGATGTCCGCGATATCGTCTGGTGCGAACTTCGCCGCTAACTTACCACATCGCACTCCGCGCCGGGCCGGCGCGGCGGACGTGTCGGTTATACTGCCCCGAAATCATCCGCCCCGTCCGCTTCGCTTCGACATGACTTTCAACCAGCCTGCCGCACCCGCCCCGCTCGCTTTCCGTCTTCGCTTGCCGCTCGCCGCGCTGTCGCTTGCCGCGACGCTCTTCGCGTCCGCCGCCGTCGCGCAGACGCAGCCCGCCGCGGCCGTCGTCGCGCAAGCACAGCCGCAATCGAGCGTGCCGCAAGGACAGACGTTCGAAGAAGAAATCGTTCCGCAGCGCTACGCGAACAATCCGAAGATCGACGCGTTCATCGCCGACATGGTCGCGCGCCACGACTTCGACGCGAACGCGCTGCATGCGCTCTTCGCGCGCGTCAGCTACTCGGCGACCGCCGCGAAGCTCGTGATGCCCGCGCCGTCGCCCACGGTCAAGAACTGGCGCGTCTATCAATCGCGCTTTCTCGACGCGGTGCGCGTGAACGCGGGCGTGAAATTCTGGCGCGCGAACCAGGGGACACTGCAACGCGCGTCGGCGGAATTCGGCGTGCCGCCCGAAGTGATCGTCGGCATCATCGGCGTCGAGACGATCTACGGCCGCTACATGGGCAACTTCCGTACGCTCGACGCGCTGACGACGCTCGCGTTCGACTATCCGAGCACGCCGAATCGCGACACGCGCCAGGCGACGTTCCGCAAGAACCTCGAAGACTTCCTCGTGTGGACCCGCGACAGCCAGCTCGATCCGACGAGCGTGCTCGGCTCGTACACGGGCGCGGTCGGCATTCCGCAGTTCCTGCCGAGCAGCATCCGCGAATACGCGGTCGATTACGACGGCAACGGCCACATCGACCTGCGCGCGAGCCAGGCCGACGCGATCGGCAGCGTCGCGAACTATCTGAAGCAGCACGGCTGGGAAACCGGCCGGCCGGTGGTGTGGAACATCGCGCCCGACACGGGCAGCCAGGGCGTCGCGCAAGCGGCGGCCGACGGCCGGCCCGAGCCGCATTGGGTGTTGTCGCAATTGCTGCGCGCGGGCCTCGTGCTCGACGAGCCGTCCGTCAACATCGCGTCGGAGGCGAGCACGCCCGTCACTGTGATCGACCTGCCGACGCCCGGCCGCGCGACCGAGTACAAGCTCGGACTGCAGAACTTCTACGTGCTGACCCGCTACAACCGCAGCTTCTTCTATGCGCTCGCCGTGTATCAGCTGGGCGAGCGCGTGAAGGAGCAAATGGAAGCGAGCGGTGCGCTGACGTCGCCGCCGGACAATACCGCGCCCGCCGCACAGCCTTCGTCGGAATGAAACGGCGCGCGGCCGCCCGAATGAAAAAAGCGCCGACAGCGGCGCTTTTTCTTTGGCAATCCTGCCCGACGACGCCGCGCGTTACGCAGGGAATACGCCCGTCGACAGATAACGGTCGCCGCGGTCGCAGACGATGAACACGATCGTCGCGTTCTCGACCTGCCGCGCGATGCGCAGCGCGACTTCGCACGCGCCGCCCGACGAGATTCCGCAGAAGATGCCCTCGACGGCCGCGAGCTTGCGCGCCATCGCCTCGGATGCGGCCTGGCTCACGTTCTCGACGCGGTCGACACGGCTGCGATCGAAAATCTTCGGCAGATACGCTTCCGGCCACTTGCGGATGCCCGGGATGCGCGAGCCGTCTTCCGGCTGCGCACCGACGATCTCGATGTTCGGATTCCTTTCCTTCAGATACCGCGACGTGCCCATGATCGTGCCCGTCGTGCCCATCGCGGACACGAAGTGCGTGATGCGGCCGTCGGTCTCGCGCCAGATTTCCGGGCCGGTGCCTTCGTAATGCGCGAGCGGATTATCGGCATTCGCGAACTGGTCGAGGATCACGCCCTTGCCTTCGCGCTGCATCTGCTCAGCAAGATCGCGCGCGAACTCCATCCCGCCCTTCACCGGCGTCAGCACGATTTCGGCGCCGTACGCGGCCATGCTCTGGCGGCGCTCGACGGACAGATCCTCCGGCATGATCAACACCATCTTGTAGCCGCGGATCGCCGCCGCCATCGCGAGCGCGATCCCCGTATTGCCGCTCGTCGCCTCGATCAGCGTGTCGCCCGGCTTGATCGTGCCGCGCTCCTCCGCCTTGCGGATCATCGACAGCGCGGGACGGTCCTTCACCGAACCCGCCGGATTGTTGCCTTCCAGCTTCGCGAGAATCACGTTGTTGCGGGCGCGAATCTCGTCGTCCGCCAAGCGGACGAGTTGCACGAGCGGAGTATTGCCGATCGTGTCTTCGATAGTTTTGTAAGCCATGAACGTCACGTTTATCCGATGCCGATGAATTGATCGATTGTAAACCAGCGGAGAAACGGACGCGCACGATGGCCGTCAAGCCGGCCGCGCGCGTGGACATGCGGCCTTCGCCCGGGTATTCGGGCAACGCAAAAAGCCCGCGGCGTGCGCCGCGGGAATTCGCCGCCGAAGCGGCGCCTGAAGGAGGCATCACCCAACCGCCGGCCGCCGGATCGCCGGCGCCGGAATCGTCAGCAGACCGGATTATTTCTTGCCGGCAGCGGCCGCTTTCTGCGGCGCTGCGGGGGCGGCAGGCGCACGCGCCGTGCCGATCGCGAGGCCCTCGGCCTGCAAGCGCTCGACCGTCTTGCCGCCCATGCCCTTCACGCGCCGCGCGAGATCGGCCGCATCCTTGTACGGGCCGTGCGCGGTCCGCTCGTCGACGATCGCCCGGGCCTTCGCCGGGCCGATACCCTTGATGCCGCGCAGCGCATCGTCGTTCGCGACGTTGACGTCGACGGCAGCCCATCCGTGTGCGGCCGCGGCGCACAGCGCGACCGTCGCGAGAAGTTTCTTCAGCATCTGGATCTCCGTAAAGAAACGGCCGGCGGCTGCCGACCGTGAGATCCAGTCTAAGGACGCGAGCGCGCCGCTTACAGCTGGCCGAACAGCCAACGCACGTAGCGATCGACACCCTCTTGCACCGTCAGGAACGGCGCATCGTAGCCGGCCGCGCGCAGCTTCGTCTGGTCGGCCTGCGTGAAGCACTGGTACTTGCCGCGCAGCGCGTCCGGGAACGGCACGTATTCGACGAGGCCCTGCTCGACCTGCTCGGCGAGCGTGAGCGAAGGCTTGCCTTCGAGCGCGCGCAGCGTGTTGACGACCGTCGTCGCGATGTCGTTGAACGGCTGCGCGCGGCCGGTGCCGAGATTGAAGATGCCCGACTTCTCCGGATGATCGAAGAAATACAGGTTCACCTTCGCGACGTCCTCGACCGACACGAAATCGCGCGTCTGCTCGCCCGGACCGTAGCCGTTGTATTCGCCGAACAGCTTGACCTTGCCTTCGGCGCGGAACTGGTTGAAGTTGTGGAACGCGACCGACGCCATCCGGCCCTTGTGAGACTCGCGCGGGCCGTACACGTTGAAGTAGCGAAAGCCCGCGATCTGGCTCTTCGCGCTCGGCATCACGCGTCGGATCACCTGGTCGAACAGGAACTTCGAATAGCCGTAGACATTGAGCGGGGCCTCCACTTCGCGCGCCTCGACGAAGCGGCTCGACCCGCCGTAGATCGCGGCCGACGACGCATACAGGAACTGCACGCGCTGCGCGAGACATGCGTCGAGCACCGCGCGGCTGTAACGGAAATTGTTGTCCATCATGTAGCGGCCGTCGGTTTCCATCGTGTCCGAACAGGCGCCTTCGTGGAATACCGCGCGCACTTTGCCGAAATCGCCGCGCGCGAAGCGCTCGACGAACTCGGTCTTGTCGAGGTAGTCGTCGATCTCGCAATCGACGAGGTTCTTGAATTTGTCCGCGCGCGTCAGGTTGTCGACCGCGATGATGCGCGTCTCGCCGCGCTCGTTCAGCGCCTTGACGAGGTTCGCGCCGATGAAGCCGGCCGCGCCGGTAACGATGAGGGTCATGATCGTCCTACCGTAAGAGTGTGCGTACGGCGCACGGCAGCGCGCGCCGTACGCCGTTCAATGAAACAGTTCGTCGTACTCGACAGTTGCGGTGCCGAGCTTGCCGACCACGATGCCCGCCGCGCGATTCGCGAGCACGACCGCTTCGACGAGCGGCAGCCCCGCGCCGAGCATCGTCGCGACGGTTGCGATCACCGTGTCGCCCGCGCCCGACACGTCGTACACTTCGCGCGCGAGCGCGCTTACGTGCAGTTCGCCG
This sequence comes from Burkholderia oklahomensis C6786, assembly GCF_000959365.1. Taxonomy (NCBI): domain Bacteria; kingdom Pseudomonadati; phylum Pseudomonadota; class Betaproteobacteria; order Burkholderiales; family Burkholderiaceae; genus Burkholderia; species Burkholderia oklahomensis. Next base: position 2,839,249 of record NZ_CP009555.1, on the reverse strand, counting down.
TCGTTCGAAAAGAGCGTCATCCCCTCTTCCGAGCGTGTGAGCAGGAGCGCGTCGAGCGCGAGTTCGCCGCGCAGCTTCGAAACGCGCGCGCGCAGGTCGTCCTCGGACGTCCACTGCCCGACGACCTCGCGCAGCTCCGCGCGGTTCGGCGTGATCAGCGACGCGCCGCGATAGCGCGCCCAGTCGGCGCCCTTCGGATCGACGAGCACGGGCTTGCCCGCCGCGCGCGCCTTCGCGATCATCGTCGTCACGTGCGTGAGCCCGCCCTTCGCGTAGTCCGACATCAGCACGACGTCGTACGACGGCAAGAGCGCGTCGAAGCGCGCGAGCCCCGCGAGCAGCACTTCGTGCGTCGGCGCGGCCTCGAAATCGACGCGCAGCAATTGCTGCTGCTGCGCGAGCACGCGCAGCTTGATCGTCGTCGGCAGCGACGGATCGCGCTCGAGATATGGCGTCACCCCGCTCGCGCCGAGCAGCTCGACGATCCGCTCGCCCGGCTCGTCGCCACCGACGACGCACAGAAGGCCCGCCTGGCCGCCGAGCGTCACCGCGTTGCGCGCGACGTTCGCCGCGCCGCCCAGCCGCTCCTCCTGCCGCTGCACGTGCACGACGGGCACGGGCGCTTCGGGCGAGATCCGGTTGACGTTGCCGAACCAGTAGCGATCGAGCATCACGTCGCCGACGACGAGCACGCGCGATTTCGCGATCTGCTCGCGCGGCACGACACGCGCCGTGGCGGGCAACGCCGCGCGCTTATCCGCGCTCGGAAGAGATGGGCTCGACATAGGGGCGTCCAATTGCGTGGTAATCGATGCCGAACTCGGCCATCGCATCGGGTTCGTACAGGTTGCGGCCGTCGAAGATCACGGGTGCCTTCAGCACCGACTTCAGATGCGCGAAATCCGGACTCTTGAATTCCTTCCATTCGGTGACGATCACGAGCGCGTCCGCGCCAGTGAGCGCATCGTCGGCCGAATCGACGAACGCGAGCTGCGCGAGCGCGTCGGGCACATCGCGCAGATCGAGCGCGAACACGCGCCGCGCTTCGTCGACAGCGACGGGATCGTATGCGCGCACCGCCGCGCCGCGCGCGAGCAGCGACGCGATCAGACGCCGGCTCGGCGCTTCGCGCATGTCGTCGGTGTTCGGCTTGAACGCAAGCCCCCAGACGGCGAACGTGCGGCCCGTCAGGTCGGCGCCGTAGCGCTTCTCGATCTTGTCGAGCAGCACGTTCTTCTGCGCGTGATTCACATCCTCGACCGCCTCGAGAATCTTGAGCGGCTGGCCGTTCTCGCCTGCGGTGCGGATGAGCGCCTGCACGTCCTTCGGGAAGCACGAGCCGCCGTAGCCGACGCCCGCATACAGGAAGTGATAGCCGATTCGCGGATCGGAGCCGATCCCGCGCCGCACCGCTTCGATGTCGGCGCCGACGCGATCCGCGAGATTCGACATCTCGTTCATGAACGAGATGCGCGTCGCGAGCATCGCGTTCGCCGCGTACTTCGAGAATTCGGCCGAGCGCACGTCCATGTAGATCGTTCGCTCGTGGTTGCGGTTGAACGGCGCGTAGAGCTTCTTCATCTTCTCGCGGGCGATCGCGCCCGCCCCGTCGTCGTCGACGCCGATGATGATCCGGTCGGGACGCATGAAATCGTCGACGGCCGCGCCTTCCTTCAGGAATTCGGGATTCGACACGACCGAAAAGCGATGCTCGGCGCTGCCGGCGAGCCCGCGCGCGGCGAGCGCCTCTTCGACCACGCCGCGCACGCGCTGCGCGGTGCCGACGGGCACCGTCGACTTGTCGACGATCACTTTGTAGCCCGTCATGTAGCGGCCGATGTTGCGCGCGGCCTCGAGCACGTACTGCAGATCGGCGGAACCGTCCTCGTCGGGCGGCGTGCCGACCGCGATGAACTGGATCTCGCCGTGAGCGACGCTCGCCTCGACATCGGTCGAGAACGTGATGCGCCCCGCCGCGCGGGTGCGCGCGATGATTTCCTGCAGCCCGGGCTCGTGAATCGGCATGCCGCCGCCGTTCAGGATATCGATCTTGCGAGGATCGACGTCGAGGCAGAACACGTCGTGGCCGATCTCGGCGAGACACGCGCCGGTGACGAGGCCCACATAGCCCGTGCCGATGATGGTGATCTTCATAAGTATTCCGATGATTCGCTCGAGCGGACGACGTCCGCCCGGTTCAGGCTCGCGGCGGCGATTTCACGCCTTCCCGCGCGGCCTGCCCCCATTACGCAACGGCGGGTTCGACGCGCCGCGGCGCGTAGGTTTCCCATCCGCTGCATCCAGGGCACTGCCAGTAGAAAAGGCGCGCCCGGAAACCGCAATTCTGGCATGTATATCGTGGCAGATTCTTGGTGCGCTGCTTGACGAGCACGCGCATCATCTCGAGCTCCGCGCGGCGCGGCTCGTCGGCCGTCGCGATCTGCGCGTCGAGCAGGTGCAGCATGCCGGACAGGTTCGGCGCCTTCTCCATCTGCGTGCGCGCGAGCGCATGCGCGACGTCGTTGCCGCGCATCTGCGCGACGTACTGATAGACGACGTCGAGCAAATCGTTCGACGGATAGCGTTCCGCATAGCCCGTCAGCAGCTCGGCGCCGTCGGCCGCCTGATCGAGCGCGGCGTAGGACTTCATCAGCTTGTCGGCGACGAGCGGCAGATACGCGGGATTCTGCGTCTCGATGCGGCGCCAGTGGTCGATCGCCGCGCGATGATCGCCCGCCGCGGCGGCCGCGTCGCCCGACAGGATCGTCGCGCGCGCGTTCTGCGGATTCACGGTGAGCGCCTCGCGCAGATGCTCGGCCGCGAGCGCGGCGTTCTTGCGCTGCAGCGCGTCCTGCGCGAGCTCGCAATGGAACTGCGAGATCTCGGTCGCGAGACGCGGCGCGCCCATCGACTCGATCCGCGTCGCGGTGTCGATCGACTTGTGCCAGTCCTTCTCGATCTCGTAGATCGTCAGGAGCGCGCGCTGCGCGTCGAGCGCGTAGTCGCCTTCGGCGAGCATGTGGAACGTCTCTTCCGCGCGGTCGAGCAGGCCCGCCTTCAGGAAGTCCTGCCCGAGCTCGAAGAGCGCGTGATCGCGCTCGGTCACGGGCAGGTCGTTGCGGCTGAGCAGGTTCTGATGGACGCGGATCGCGCGGTCCGTCTCGCCGCGCCGGCGAAACAGGTTGCCGAGCGCGAAGTGCAGCTCGACCGTTTCGGGATCGAGCTTCGCAACTTCGATGAACGCGTCGATGGCTTTGTCCGGCTGCTCATTCAGCAGGAAGTTCAAGCCGCGGAAATAGGAGCGCGGCAGATTCGCGCTCTCGGACAGCAGCTTGTTGAGGTCGTAGCGCGACGCCATCCAGCCGAGCGCGAACGCGACGGGAATGGCGAGCAGCCACCAGAAATCGAGATCCATGCGACGTGTCGAAAAAAACCTTGGCCGCGCATCGTGCGCGGCGTCGGCATCGTTAAATGACGGGCGGCATCGGCGGCTGGTCGATGACGGCCGGGTTCTCGCGCGCCGCGCGCAAGTCGCGCTTCAGGCGGCCGTTCTCCATCCGCATCCGGAAGATCGCGGGCAGCGCCGACAACAGACCGGCGATCAGGCCGACGCCGAAGAACGCGAGACCGATCAGGATCAGCGGAGCCTGCCAGCTGTAGCCGGCAAGGAAATTCAGCGTGGCGCTTTGCGTATTGGCCAACGCAAGCACGAGCAGCAGCACGAACACCAGCACACGGATCAACCAGACGATGAACTTCATGACTCCCTCTCTTTGACTGAGATTGTTCGGCAGCGCGCGCGACTCCCCTTCGCAGCGCGTCAGGCGCCCCGTATTGTAAAGGATGCCTTTAGCGCTTCGCGAATCGGTTCTGCCGGTGCTTGACGCGCTTCGCGAAACCCGCGCGGCGCGCACCAAAGAAAAAGCGCCCGCGAGGGGCGCTTTCTTTCAGCCAAACTGGCTCGGCATCGGCTGCGGCTGCACCGTCACTGGCCATCTTCCGGTTCGTCGTTCTTCAACGGCTCGCCGGCGCGGCCGTCGACGCGCTCGCGCAATTCCTTGCCGGGCTTGAAGTGCGGTACGTATTTCTCGGGCACCTGCACTTTCTCCCCCGACTTCGGATTGCGCCCGACGCGCGCCGGGCGGCGGTTCAGGCCGAAGCTGCCGAAGCCGCGAATTTCGATGCGATGCCCTTTCGACAGCGCGTCGGACATCGCATCGAGCATCGTTTTCACCGCGAAATCCGCATCCTTCAACACGAGCTGCGGAAATCGCGATGCCAGCTGGGCGACCAACTCGGATTTGGTCATACTTCAGCAGACCTCGCGAGGCTTACTGGTTCTGGCCGTCGAGCTTCGCCTTCAGCAGCGCGCCGAGGTTGGTCGTGCCGGTCGCAGCGGAGCTCGAATCGGCTTGCAGGCCGCGCATCGCTTCCTGCTGCTCGGCCGAATCCTTCGCCTTGATCGACAGGTTGATGCCGCGCGACTTGCGATCGATGTTGATCACCATCGCGTTGACCTTGTCGCCTTCCTTCAGCACGTTGCGGGCGTCTTCGACGCGATCCTGCGAGATTTCCGACGCACGCAGGTAGCCTTCGACGTCCGGCGTCAGCGTGATGACCGCGCCCTTCGCATCGACCGACTTCACGACGCCGTCGACGATCGAGCCCTTGTCGTTCATCGCGACATAGTTGCTGAACGGATCGCCTTCGAGCTGCTTGATGCCGAGCGAGATGCGTTCCTTCTCGACGTCGATGCCGAGCACGATTGCCTCGACTTCGTCGCCCTTCTTGTACTTGCGAACCGCTTCTTCGCCCGCTTCGCTCCACGACAGGTCCGACAGGTGGACGAGGCCGTCGATGCCGCCCGGCAGACCGATGAACACGCCGAAGTCGGTGATCGACTTGATTGCGCCCGTGATCTTGTCGCCCTTCTTGAAGTTGCGGCTGAAGTCGTCCCACGGATTCGGCTTGCACTGCTTCATGCCGAGGCTGATACGACGACGGTCTTCGTCGATCTCGAGAACCATGACCTCGACTTCGTCGCCGAGCTGAACGACCTTCGACGGAGCGACGTTCTTGTTCGTCCAGTCCATTTCCGACACGTGCACCAGGCCTTCGATGCCCGATTCGACTTCGACGAACGCGCCGTAGTCGGTGATGTTCGTGACCTTGCCGAACAGGCGCGTGCCCGACGGGTAGCGGCGCGAGATGCCTTCCCACGGATCGTCGCCCAGTTGCTTGATGCCGAGCGACACGCGGTTCTTCTCTTGGTCGAACTTGAGGATCTTCGCGGTGACTTCCTGGCCGACCGACAGGACTTCGCTCGGGTGACGCACGCGGCGCCATGCGATGTCGGTGATGTGCAGCAGGCCGTCGATGCCGCCCAGATCCACGAACGCGCCGTAATCGGTGATGTTCTTGACCACGCCGTTGACGATCGCGCCTTCCTTCAGCGTCTCGAGCAGCTTCGCGCGCTCTTCGCCCTGAGTGGCTTCGATCACTGCGCGGCGCGACAGCACGACGTTGTTGCGCTTGCGGTCGAGCTTGATGACGCGGAATTCGAGCGTCTTGCCTTCGTACGGCGTCGTGTCCTTGACGGGACGCGTGTCGACGAGCGAACCCGGCAGGAACGCGCGGATGCCGTTGACCATCACGGTCATGCCGCCCTTCACCTTGCCGGTGATCGTGCCCGTGACGAGCTCATTGTTGTCGAGCGCCTTTTCCAGCGACAGCCACGAAGCGAGACGCTTCGCCTTGTCGCGCGACAGGATCGTGTCGCCATAGCCGTTTTCCAGCGCGTCGATCGCGACGGAAACGAAATCGCCCGCCTGAACCTCAACCTCGCCCTGATCGTTCAGGAATTCCTCGATCGGAATGTAGGCCTCGGACTTGAGGCCGGCATTGACGACCACGAAGTTGTGGTCGACACGCACGACTTCGGCGGAGATCACTTCGCCGGCGCGCATGTCTTGGCGGGTCAGCGACTCTTCGAACAGAGCCGCGAAGGATTCGGTATTCGGGTTGGAGGTTTGCAGGTCGGACATAAAAATCGGATTGTGCATGGTTTCGCTCTACCGCACGCGCCGGCCGTCACGGCTGGCGACGCGCCCGCGAATCCACACGGGGTTAGGGTTTAACACACGCTTCGCGCGACGCGCGAAGCACCTACTACGCGTTTGCCCCTGTTCAAGCGGGCTGGCCGAGTTCCCGGTACCACGCGAGGACCTGTTCGACCGATTGCTCGATCGTGAGGGCCGACGTGTCGAGGGGCTTGGCATCTGCTGCGGGCCTGAGCGGCGCGGCTGCACGATTGCTGTCGCGCGCGTCGCGTTCACGCAAATCCCGGAGCAAGTTATCAATGTTAGCAGAAAAACCTTTTTGCATCAATTGCTTATGCCGGCGCGCGGCGCGCGCCTCGACGCTCGCCGTCAGGAACACCTTCAGCACCGCATCCGGGAAGATCACGGTCCCCATGTCGCGGCCGTCCGCGACGAGCCCCGGCGTCTTGCGGAACGCGCGCTGCCGCGCGACGAGCGCCGCGCGCACGCTCGCATGGACGGCGATCGCCGACGCCCGGTTGCCGACCGCTTCCGCGCGGATCTCGTCGGACACGTCGACGCCGTCGAGCTGCGCGCAGCCCTCGCGGAACGTGATGTGGAGGCCGTCGACGAGCTTGGCGAGCGCGTCGGCGTCGTCGGCCTCGACCTGGTAGCGGATGCTCGCGAGCGCTGCGAGCCGGTACAGCGCGCCGCTGTCGAGCAGGTGAAAGCCGAGGTGCGCGGCGACGAGCGCCGCGACCGTGCCCTTGCCGGACGCGGTCGGGCCGTCGATCGTGATAACTGGGGTCGGGTGAAAAGGTCGAGTCGATTTCATCGGGTCAATACGGGCGTCAAGCCTTGGCGAGCGCCAGGAAACGGTCGAAATAGTCGGGGAACGTCTTGCCGACGCACTTCGGATCGTTGATGCGCACGGGCACGCCGCCCAGGCTCACGAGCGAGAAGCACATCGCCATCCGGTGGTCGTCGTAGGTGTCGATCGACGCGTTCGGCACGAGTTGCGCGGGCGGCGTCACGACGAGATAGTCGGCGCCCTCCTCGACTGTCGCGCCGACCTTGCGCAGCTCGGCCGCCATCGCGGCGATCCGGTCGGTCTCCTTCACGCGCCAGCTGCCGATGTTGCGCAGCGTGCTCGAGCCGTCGGCGAACAGCGCGGCGACCGCGATCGTCATCGCGGCGTCCGGAATCAGGTTGAAGTCCATGTCGATCGGCGCGAGCTTGCCGTGGTCGTGGCCGATGCCGCGCACCTCGATCCAGTCGTCGCCCATCGTCACGTTCGCGCCCATCTGCATCAGCGCGTTCGCGAAGCCCACGTCGCCCTGGATGCTCGCGCGGCCGACGCCCTCGACGCGCAGCGGCCCGCCGCCCAACGCGCCCGCCGCGAGGAAGTACGACGCCGAAGAAGCATCGCCCTCGACCATGATCGTGCCGGGCGACCGGTACCGCACGCCCGCCGGCACCGTGAAGCGCTGCCAGCCGTCGCGCTCGACCGTCACGCCGAAGCGCGCCATCAGCTTGATCGTGATCTCGATGTAAGGCTTCGAGATCAGTTCGCCGTCGACCTCGACGACGCTCGCGCCATCCTTCGCCTTCACGAGCGGCAGCGTCATCAGGAGCGCCGTCAGGAACTGGCTCGACACGTCGCCGCGCACGCGGATCGGCGCGTCGACCGAAATCGCCGCAGGCCGGATCCGAAGCGGCGGGAAGCCCTCGTTCCCTTCGTAGTCGATCTGCGCGCCGATCTGGCGCAGCCCGTCGACGAGATCGCCGATCGGACGCTCGTGCATCCGCGGCACGCCGTGGATCCGGTAGTCGCCGCCGTTGACCGCGAGCGCCGCCGTCAGCGGCCGCACCGCGGTGCCCGCGTTGCCGAGGAAGAGATCCGCCGATTTCGCGGTGAACGCGCCGCGCGTGCCGCCGACGACGCAGGCATCGCCGTCGCGCGACAGCTTCACGCCGAGCTTGGCCAACGCGTCGAGCATCACGCGCGTGTCGTCGGAATCGAGCAGGTTCGTGACGGTCGTCTCGCCTTCCGCGAGCGCCGCAAGCAGCAGCACGCGGTTCGAGATGCTCTTCGAGCCGGGCAGACGCACCGCGCCTTGCGCATGGGAGAACGGGCCGAGATCGAGATGTTCCATGTGAGATCCTGTTCCAGGGGTGTCTGAATGGACGGCGGGCGCGGCCTTCGCGCCGCGCTCGCGCCACGCCGAGCGCGCGGCGCGCGAGCGCGTGAACACGGCTTCGAGCGCGGCGCCGTCGCCCGCGTCGACCGCCGCGCGCAGCCGCGCGAGCACGCGGGTGTACGCGTCGAGCTCATCAAGAAGCGCCGCGCGGTTCGCGAGGCAGACGTCGCGCCACATTTCCGGGCTCGACGCGGCGATGCGCGTGAAGTCGCGGAACCCGCCCGCCGCATACGAGAATTTCAGCTCGGCATCGGATTCGCCGAGAATCTGCTCGACGAGCGCGAACGACAGCACGTGCGGCAGATGGCTCACCGCCGCGAACACGCGATCGTGCTGCTCGGCGCTCATCGCGCGCACGTCGGCGCGCGCCGCGCGCCACATCGATTCGATGCGGGCGACCGCATCGGGTGCGTTCTCCGGCAATGCGCACAGCACGACGTTGCGGCCGACGTACAGATCGGCCAGCGCCGCGTCGACGCCGCTCGATTCGCGTCCGGCGATCGGGTGGCCCGGCACGAACTGGCCGATCCGAGCGCCGAGCGCCGCGCGCGCGGCCGCGACGACGTCCGACTTCGTGCTGCCCGCGTCGGTGACGATCGTCGATGCGTCGAGAAACGGCGCGATCCGAGCAAGAAGCGGTCCCGTCTGCGCGACGGGCGCGGCGAGCAGCACGATGTCGGCGCCCGCGAGCGCGTCGCGCAACTGCGCGTCGTCGTCGAGCGCCGCCGCGCGATCGATCACGCGCAGCGCGAGCGCACGCTCGATCGACGCGCTCGAACGGCCGACGCCGACCACCTCTCGCGCGCCGCCTGCCGCGCTTTCGCGCAACGCGAGCGCGAGCGAGCCGCCGATCAGCCCGACGCCGAAAATCACCAGTTTGTTGAAAGAAAAGCCTGACACGACGAGAGCCAAGTAACGCGCGCCCGAGCCCGGGCCGGGCGCGCGAGGGTCAATATCGAACGGCCGCCTGCCCGAGGCGCCGCGCATCCGTTTGCGCGACGGGCCGTGCGTCGTCTACCTGCGGCAAGCCGCTCCAGCCGCGCCGGCATGCGCGGCGCAACGCGACACGCGTCACCGCGCGCGCGGATACGAACCGAGAATCTTCAGGAATGCCGCCTTCTTGCCGAGCTCCGCGAGCGCGGCCTTGACTGCGTCGTCGTCGCGATGCCCTTCGACGTCGATGTAGAAGTAGTACTCCCACGTGCCGACCCGGGCGGGACGCGACTCGAGGCGCGTCATCGATACGCCGTGCCGCGCGAGCGGCTCGAGCAGCTTGAACACCGCGCCCGGCTCGTTCTTCACCGACACGATGAGCGACGTCTGGTCATGCCCGCTCGGCCCCGCCGGCTCCTTGCCGATCACGGCGAAGCGCGTGCGGTTGTGCGGATCGTCCTGAATCAGCGCATATGCGATCTGCAGCCCGTAGTGCGTCGCCGCACGGTCGCCCGCGATCGCGGCGACCGTTGCGTCGTCGGCCGCGAGCCGCGCGGCCTCCGCGTTGCTCGCGACCGCCTGCCGCTCGAGATGCGGCGCGTTCGACGCGAGCCACTGCTGGCACTGCGCGAGCGCCTGCGCATGCGCGCATACGCGCTTCACGCCGTCGAGCTTGCCCGTCTGCGTGAGCAGGTTGTGATGGATCGGCAGCGACAGCTCGCCGCCGATCAGAAGCTGCGTATGCAGCAGCAGATCGAGCGTGCGCGACACCGCGCCTTCCGACGAGTTCTCGACCGGCACGACCCCGAACGCCGAGGCCCCCGCCTCGACCGAGCGGAACACCTCGTCGATCGACGGGCACGGCAGCCCTTCGATCGACTGGCCGAAGTAGTCGAACATCGCCTGTTCGCTGTAGGTGCCGACGGGCCCGAGGAACGCGACGTGAATCGTCTGCTCGAGCGAGCGGCTCGCCGCCATGATCTCGCGCCAGATCGCGCTGATATGCTCGCTCGCGAGCGGCCCGGCGCTCATGTCCTGCAGGCGCGCGATCACCTGCTGCTCGCGTTCCGGCCGGAACACGGGCGCATTGAAGTGCTTCTTGACCTCGCCGACCTCGAGCGCGACCGCCGCACGCTGGTTCAGAAGCGAGATCAGTTGCGCGTCGATCGCGTCGATGCGTTCGCGCAGAGGCTTCAGGCGGGTATTGAGTTCGTCGTCCATGAATTAACAAGCGTGCTGAAGAGCGGCGCGCATCACGCGCATTGCCGCTCGAAATCTCTCATGTACTCGACGAGCGCCTGCACGCCCGCGAGCGGCACCGCGTTATAGATCGACGCCCGCATGCCGCCGACGGACTTGTGGCCCTTGAGCTGCAGCAGCCCGCGCTCTTTTGCGCCGGCAAGGAAGTCTTCGTTGCGCGATTCGTCGGCGAGGAAGAACGGCACGTTCATCCGCGAACGCGCCGACTTCTCGACCTTGTTCAAATAGAAGCTGCTCGCGTCGATCGCGTCGTACAGCAGCTTCGATTTTTCGATGTTGCGCTGCTCGATCGCGGCCAGGCCGCCTTGCGCCTTCAGCCACTTGAACACGAGCCCGGCGACGTAGATCGCGTAGGTGGGCGGCGTGTTGTAGAGCGAGTTGTTGAGCGCGACCGTCTTCCATTCGAACGCCGACGGGCAGATCGACAGCGCGCGGTCGAGCAAGTCCTCGCGGACGATCACGAGCGTCACGCCCGCCATCCCGATGTTCTTTTGCGCGCCGCCGAAGATCGCGCCGTACTTCGCGATCTCGAGCGGACGCGACAGGATGTGCGACGACACGTCGGCGACGAGCGGCACGTTGCCGAGATCGGGGATGTCGAACGTCTCGACGCCGTCGATCGTCTCGTTCGTGCAGAGGTGCACGTACGCCGGATCGCCGGACATCTGCCATTCGGAGAACGCCGGCACGCGCGTGTAGCCCTGCTCGGTCTTGCCCGTCGCGGCGAGATGCGGCGTGCAGTATTTCTTCGCCTCGTTGAACGACTTCTGCGACCAGGAGCCCGTGACGACGAAATCGGCCGTCGTGCGCGAGCCGAGCAGGTTCATCGGCACGATCGCGTTCTCGGCGATCCCCCCGCCCTGCAGAAACAGGATCCGGTAGTTCGCGGGCACGTCGAGCAGCTCGCGCAGGTCGGCGAGCGCGGCCTCGTGGATCGACATGAATTCCTTGCCGCGATGGCTCATTTCCATCACGCTCATGCCGCTGCCGTTCCAGTCGAGCATTTCGGCGGCCGCCTGGCGCAGCACTTCCTCGGGCATCGCCGCGGGACCGGCGGAGAAATTAAAGACGCGCATCGTGAAAACCTCGGAAGGGACGCGGCCGCTTCGAACCGGCCCAAAGCCGTGCGGGAAAAGGAAATGGCCGCTTGCGCTCTCGCGCAAACGGCCATTATCGCACCGTCCCGACGAACCCGCCAAACCCGGGCGGCGAACGCCCCGGCCGACGGGCCCCGACGGGCGCGGCTTACTTGCCCGGCTTGACGCCCGCGACTTCCTTGTCGGCCTGGTCGCGCGTCGCCTTGATCGCCTGCGGCATGTACTTCTGCATCAGGCCGTTCACGACGTCGCGGCCGACCTGATCTTGCACCTGGATGAACTTGCGGCCCGTCGGGCTCTTGTAGAACGTCGTCAGATCCTTGATCTCCGACGTGCTGTAGTACTTCGCGTATGCGTCGTACTGAGCCTGCATCGCGTCGCTCGAGAACTGTTGCGTGCCGAACACCTTGCCCGCGTTGTCGACGAGCTTCGGCACCGCGTTCTTCTGCAGCGTCGGCACGGCGGCTTGCTTTTGCTTGTCGTTCAGCGTCTTGTTCTCCGACAGCGCGTCCGACAGGATCGCCGGCACGAGCTGCTTCGATTGCATTTCGGCGCTGTTCGCAATTGCCGACACGAGCTTCGGCGCGTCGATCGCGTCGAGCAGATCCTTGATGGCTGCCTTCTTGTCGGCGTCGATCGGAGCAGCGGCCGCCGGAGCCGAAGTCTGGTTCGACAGCGACTGAGCCATCGCGAACGCCGGAACCATCGCTGCCAGCAGGACCAGTTGCTTGAATCGTTTTTGCATCATCACTCCCTCATGGAAATATGCACAGTTTATACGCCGCACCCGTCATGCCGCATTTTTGCGTGCGCGCCGGGCGGCGGCTCGACGGTCACAACCTGGCTCAGGCGTCGCCGCCCTCCGACGCGTCGTCGTCGGGATCAGCGTCCGCCTCGGCGATCTGCTGCAGACCCGAAAGCTTGGTGCCTTCATCGAGACTGATGAGTGTAACACCTTGCGTCGCCCGTCCCATCTCGCGGATCTCCGACACGCGCGTGCGGATCAGCACGCCCGCCGTCGTGATCAGCATGATCTGATCCTCGGGGTCGACGAGCGTCGCGGCGACCACGCGGCCGTTGCGCTCGGACGTCTGGATCGCGATCATCCCCTTCGTGCCGCGGCCGTGGCGCGTGTACTCGGTGATCGGCGTGCGCTTGCCGAAACCGTTCTCGGTCGCGGTCAGCACCGACTGCTCCTCGCTGCCCGCGACGAGCATCGCGATCACCTGCTGCCCTTCGTCGAGCTGCATCCCGCGCACGCCGCGCGCCTCGCGGCCCATCGGACGCACGTCGTTCTCGTCGAAGCGGACCGCCTTGCCCGCGTCGGAGAACAGCATCACGTCATGTGCGCCGTCGGTGATCGCCGCGCCGATCAGGTAGTCGCCCTCGTCGAGGCCGACCGCAATGATGCCCTTCTTCATCGGCCGGCTGAACGCTTCGAGCGGCGTCTTCTTGACGGTGCCCAAGGCCGTCGTCATGAACACGTACTTGTCGGCCGAGAATTCCCGGACGGGCAGCACGACGTTGATCTTCTCGCCTTCCTGCAGCGGGAACATGTTGACGATCGGACGGCCGCGCGAGTTGCGCGAGCCCTGCGGCACCTCGTAGACCTTGACCCAGTACACGCGGCCGCGGTTCGAGAAGCACAGGATGTAGTCGTGCGTGTTCGCGATGAAGAGCGTCTCGATCCAGTCGTCTTCCTTCATCTGCGTCGCCTGCTTGCCGCGGCCGCCGCGCTTCTGCGCGCGGTACTCGGACAGCGGCTGCGATTTCACGTAGCCCGCGTGCGACATCGTGACCACCATGTCCTGCGGCGTGATCAGGTCTTCCGTGTTCAGTTCGGTCGCGTTCAGCTCGATCTTCGAGCGGCGCGCGTCGCCGAACTCGACCTTCACGGCGTTCAGCTCCTCGCCGATCATCACGGTGATCCGCTCGGGCCGCGCGAGGATGTCGAGCAGATCGGCGATCTGCGCCATCACGTCGCGATATTCGCCGATGATCTTGTCCTGCTCGAGGCCCGTCAGGCGCTGCAGACGCATCTGGAGGATTTCCTGCGCCTGCGTGTCGGACAGCCTGTAGAAGCCGTCGCCCTGCATGCCGAACGCCGGGCTCAGTCCTTCCGGGCGGTATGCTTCGCGCCCGCCCGCCGCCGCGTTCTCGGTCTCGGCGCGCGTCAGCATCTCGCGCACGAGCGACGAATCCCACGACTTCGCCATCAGCTCCTGCTTCGCGATCGGCGGCGTCGGCGCGGCCTTGATGATCGCGATGAAGTCGTCGATGTTCGCGAGCGCGACGGCCAGGCCTTCGAGCACGTGGCCGCGTTCGCGCGCCTTGCGCAGTTCGTAGACCGTGCGCCGCGTCAGCACTTCACGCCGATGCGACAGGAAGCACTGCAGGATCTCCTTCAGATTGAGGAGCTTCGGCTGGTTGTCGACGAGCGCGACCATGTTCATGCCGAACGTGTCCTGCAGCTGGGTCGCCTTGTACAGGTTGTTCAGCACGACCTCGGGCACCTCGCCGCGCTTGAGCTCGATCACGACGCGCATGCCGCTCTTGTCGGACTCGTCGCGGATGTCCGAGATGCCTTCGAGCTTCTTCTCGTTGACGAGCTCCGCGATCCGCTCGAGCAGCGAGCGCTTGTTGACCTGGTACGGCAGCTCGTCGACGATGATCGCCATCCGCTGACCGCGGTCGATCTCTTCGAAGTGCGTCGTCGCGCGCATCACGACACGGCCGCGGCCGGTGCGATAGCCGTCGCGCACGCCCGCGACGCCATAGATGATGCCGGCCGTCGGGAAATCGGGCGCGGGAATGATCTCGATCAGCTCGTCGACGCTCGCCTGCGGATTGTTCAGCAGATACAGGCACGCGTCGACGACCTCGTTCAGGTTGTGCGGCGGAATGTTGGTCGCCATGCCGACCGCGATCCCCGACGAACCATTGATGAGGAGGTTCGGAATCCGCGACGGCAGGATGAGCGGCTGCATTTCGCTGCCGTCGTAGTTCGGGCCGAAGTCGACGGTTTCCTTGTCGATGTCCGCGAGCAGCTCGTGGCCGATCTTGGCCATCCGGATTTCGGTGTAGCGCATCGCGGCGGCGTTGTCGCCGTCGACGGAGCCGAAGTTGCCCTGACCGTCGACGAGCATGTAGCGCAGCGAGAAGTCCTGGGCCATCCGGACGATCGTGTCGTAGACCGCCGTGTCGCCGTGCGGGTGATACTTACCGATCACGTCGCCGACGATACGCGCGGACTTCTTGTACGGCCGGTTCCAGTCGTTGTTCAGTTCGTGCATCGCGAACAGCACGCGCCGATGCACGGGCTTCAAGCCATCGCGGACATCCGGAAGGGCACGTCCGACGATCACGCTCATGGCGTAATCGAGATACGACTTGCGCATTTCCTCCTCGAGGGAGGTGGGCAGGGTCTCTTTGGCGAATTGATCCATGTATCCGTATCTTTTCGGAGCGAAGACGGGGCCGCCTTTCGCGTGGGCGCCGCTCGCGCGACGCAACGTGCGATTCTAACATGCGCCCCAACCCGCCCCAACGCGCCCCCCCTCTATATAAGAATGGCAAAACCCGCGCGACCGCCTCGCCGCCCGCCTCGTGTCACTCGAACAGTGCGTGCACAAAAAAACACAAAACAGTTAATGAAAGGTTCGCAGCCCGAAAAATCTGCGATTTCCCGCCAACGGACTTGACAATTTCCAAAACATGCGGCAAGCGGTGTTGCACTCGCGCCACAATCGATAGACCGATCTTAGGGTGGGGAGGATTTTTTTTCGTGGCAAGGGAACGATATGGCAAAATGCCAACGCACTGAAAGTTAGACGCTGCTCGAAGTCTACACAGAGCGGTGCCGCGTTTTTTGTGCCGCACCAATGTTATACTTCGAGCAATGTATGACTTGTCATCGTCAACAGGCTCGCAGTAAACCTGCGGTAATCTCAATTTCGAGAGGAGAAATATGAATAAACTTTCAAAGCTCGCGTTCATTGCAGCTACCGCAGTTATGGCTGCATCCGCTTCGGCACAGTCGGTGCCGGCGTCGCGACAAGCCGTGAATGACAACTGGGTGAATGGCACGGGCGAATGGGTGTGGATGAACGGCACGAACGAGCTCTGCTGGCGCGATGCGTTCTGGACGCCGGCCACCGCCAACGCGAAGTGCGACGGCGCACTGGTCGCCCAGGCACCGGCACCGGCCCCGGTCGCACCGGCTGCTCCGGTCATCACGAGCCAGAAGATTACGTACCAAGCCGATACGCTGTTCGACTTCGACAAGGCCATCCTGAAGCCGGCCGGCAAGCAGAAGCTTGACGAACTGGCTGCGAAGATCCAGGGCATGAACGTCGAAGTGGTCGTGGCCACGGGCTACACCGACCGCATCGGTTCGGACAAGTACAACGACCGTCTGTCGCTGCGCCGTGCGCAAGCCGTCAAGTCGTACCTGGTCAGCAAGGGCGTCCCGGCGAACAAGGTCTACACGGAAGGCAAGGGCAAGCGCAATCCGGTCACGGGCAACACCTGCAAGCAGAAGAACCGCAAGCAACTCATCGCCTGCCTCGCACCGGACCGCCGCGTGGAAGTCGAAGTGGTCGGTACGCAGGAAGTGCAGAAGACGACCGTTCCGGCGCAGTAAGCCGCGAATCGATCTCATCTGCTTCCAAAGCCCCGCCTCGGCGGGGCTTTTTCATTGACGCGCCCCGCCGCGCGCGAGCGCGTTCCTGGCGACCTCGCCCGCCCGCTTATATACTCGTGGCTTGACGGGCGCGCCGCCGCCCTCTTTCCCGCATCCGCTTGCCGACATGACGAACGCCGATCCGCACGAACTTCAGAAATTCAGCGACCTCGCTCACAAATGGTGGGATCCGAACGCCGAATTCAAGCCTTTGCACGACCTCAATCCGGTGCGCCTGAACTGGATCGACGCGCACGCGCATCTGCCCGGCAAGCGCGTCGTCGACATCGGCTGCGGCGGCGGCATCCTATCGGAATCGATGGCGTCGCTCGGCGCGCAGGTCAAGGGCATCGACCTCGCGACGGAAGCGCTCGGCGTCGCCGATCTGCACAGCCTCGAGAGCGGCGTCACCGTCGACTACGAGGCGATCGCGGCCGAAGCGCTCGCCGCGCGCGAGCCGGGCGCATACGACGTCGTAACGTGCATGGAGATGCTCGAGCACGTGCCGTCGCCCGCGAATGTCGTCGCCGCGTGCTCGACGCTCGTGAAGCCGGGCGGCTGGGTGTTCTTCTCGACGCTGAACCGCAACCTGAAGTCGTACCTGCTCGCCGTGATCGGCGCCGAGTACGTCGCGCAGATGCTGCCGAAGGGCACGCACGACTACGCGCGCTTCATCCGTCCGTCCGAGCTCGCCCGCTTCGTGCGCGCGACCGACCTGCAGATCGCCGAGATCAAGGGCATCACCTATCATCCGCTCGCGAAGCGCTTCGCGCTGTCGAACGACACCGACGTCAACTACCTCGTCGCGTGCCGCCGCAGCGCATGACCCGCCATCCGTTCCGATCGCGCCCATGAGCTTTTCCTCGCCCTCCTTCGCCGCCCCGCCGTCCGACGAGCTGCATCTCGACGCGTGCGACGCCGTGCTGTTCGATCTCGACGGCACGCTCGCCGACACCGCCCCCGACCTCGCGGCCGCGGTCAACAAGATGCAGCGCACGCGCGGCATCGCCGAAACGCCGCTCGACACGCTGCGCCCGCTCGCGTCGGCGGGCGCCCGCGGCCTGATCGGCGGCGCCTTCGGCATCGCGCCGGCGGACGCGGAATACGATGCGCTGCGTGACGAATTCCTCGCGAACTACGCGGCCGACCTGTGCGTGCACACGACGCTCTTTCCGGGCATCGGCGCGCTTCTCGACGAGCTCGACGCGCGCGGCGTGCGCTGGGGCATCGTGACCAACAAGGCCGCGCGGTTCACCGATCCGCTCGTCGCGCTGCTCGGCCTTGCCGGACGCG
Organism: Burkholderia oklahomensis C6786; assembly: GCF_000959365.1. Lineage (NCBI taxonomy): Bacteria > Pseudomonadati > Pseudomonadota > Betaproteobacteria > Burkholderiales > Burkholderiaceae > Burkholderia > Burkholderia oklahomensis. Next base: position 2,821,746 of record NZ_CP009555.1, on the reverse strand, counting down.
CCGCATGCGTCGTCAGCGGCGACACGGCGTCGCATCCGAAGCCCCATCCGGCGCCGCTCCTGTATGCGGCAGAGCGGCTGTCGCTCAAGCCCGCGCGGATCGCCTACGTCGGCGACGACCTGCGCGACATCCAGGCGGGCAGCGCAGCCGGCATGCCGACGGTGGCGGCCGCGTACGGCTATTGCGGCGACGGCGCCGCGCCCGTCGACTGGCGCGCGCATCATCTCGTCGAGACGACGGGCGAGCTGCTGCGACTGTTGCGCGTGTTGCGCTATAATGTCTGATCCGCTGGGGGCGACCTGGTTTCGACAGGGGTTGTGAAGCGGCTAGGGCATGTCGAGGACCCGTCACCTCGTTAATCAATGGGAAAAACGTAACTGCAAACGACGATACGTTCGCACTGGCAGCCTAAGGGCCGCCGTCCTCTGCCTAGTTCACTGACGGGCTAGTGTCGCAAGACCGGTAGCAATACCGACAGAGGTCATATACGTCAGTTAAGCCTTGCCGGCGTCACGACGGCCGGGTCGAAAACCTAGTGAATCGCCGTAACGGAGCGTGTTCGTCCGCGACGCTACGGTTAAATCAAATGACAGAACTAAACATGTAGAACTGGTCGTGGACCGCTTCTGGACGCGGGTTCGATTCCCGCCGCCTCCACCACGAATACCCCAAAGCCCTTGTTATTCAAGGGCTTTTCTTTTTCTCATGGCAATTTCGCGCCGTGCCGCCGGGCAATAAAAGCACGGCGCAAGCGGCGCATCACGCGCGCGCTTCCGCCGGCAGCGCCGGCTCCCGCCGTCACCCGATCGGCCGCGCCGCCCCTGCTTCATCCCGGCATCGCCACATGCGCGAGCGCAACACAGCGGGTAATACATGATGGCCTTCGTTTTTTATCGTGGCAGGCTAGCTTGCCGGTCGCGGAGCCGGATCTGATTTCGTCGGACCGTCGCCGCTTCCCGCTTGCCGCTTACTTATTGCCAGGAACGGACCATGCGAATCCCCGAGCTCACGCTCTTCCTGCGAGCTTGGCTGCGCAATCCCCGCCAGGTCGGCGCACTTGCGCCGTCCGGCCCCGCGCTCGCCACGCTGATGACCGCCCAGATTCCAAGCGAAAGCGCGCTCGTGATCGAGCTCGGCGCAGGCACGGGCGTCTTTACGCGCGAGCTGCTGTCGCGCGGCGTCGCCTCGGATCGGCTCGTGCTCGTCGAAGCCGATCCGGCGTTCGCCGCGACGCTGCGTCGCCGTTTTCCCGATCTGCGGGTGATGAACATGGATGCGGCCGAGCTCGGCATCACGCGCGGCCTGTTCGGCGATGCGCGCGCAAGCGCCATCGTCAGCGGACTGCCGCTCGTCGCGATGCCCGTCGAGCAGGCGGTGGCGATCGTGCATGGCGCGTTCGCGATGCATCTCGGCCCGGGCGGCGCGTTCTATCAGTTCACCTATCTGCCCCGCTGCCCGATTCCCGCCAGCCGGCTCGCGGCGATCGGCATTCGCGCGGAGCGCATCGGCATCGCGTGGGCGAACGTGCCGCCCGCGGCCGTCTATCGGCTGCAGCGCTGCGCGGACTTCTCGGGTTCCCCGTCGTCGATCGGCCATGCATGGCCGGGCGCGCAGCCGCCTTCGACGGCCGCGTGACGTCATGCCGGCGACACGCCGGCAACATGTGTCAGCCGCAGCCGCCTGCAGCGTTCGTGTTCGCTCGTGTTGTTCGACCGGCAGCTTCATGCGCCGCATCGTGCGCGAACCTGCCGGACGCATGCGCGGCCGGCCGCCTCTCGACCGCCTCTCGCGCGACCGCTTCATGCGGCGCTACGCCAGAACGCCGTCAGTCCATCGGGCACTTCAGGTTGCAGCCGCTCGGATCGCCCAGGTCGCCCTTCCGGCGCAGATCCGACTTCTTGCCGGTCTGATATTTCTTCGACGGCGCCGACGCGGCGAACGGCATCTGCGGATGCTCGTTCAGCCGGAACTGCTCGTTCAGGATGCCGCCCGGCACGCCGGGCGAGTTCTGCGCGAACGCGACCGTCGCGGCCGCGGTGAGCGCGCCCGCGACCGCGGACGCGACGGCGAGATGGGTCAGGAGCTTCATCGATGTCGAACGCCGGTGCGGCGCTTTGGCTCATACGAAAGGAAGCGGCTAGCGTAACGCAATTGCGCACGCCTTGCAGCACCGCCCGCATGCCCGCTTCGTTACCGTTGATGACCGTCCGCGCGCGCGTCACCCGCCGTGCCAGCGAGGCCCGCCGGCACGTCGACGAGCGTGCCGCACGCGCACGGATCGTAGCCGTCGAGCCGTGCGACGGCGGCGCGATAGCCGTCGTCGCGCAGCAGCGCGAGCGCGCCCGCGAGCGGTGCGTCGCCGAGCCGCGAACGCTCGCATGCGAAGTAATAGTCCTCGTCGACAACCGGAATGAAGTCGAGCCCGAAGTGGCGCGCGGCAGGCTCGACGCCGAAGCCGAGATCGGCCATCCCGCTCGCGACGAACGCGGCGATCGCCGAATGCGTCAGTTCCGTCGACGCGTAGCCGTCGATCCGCTCCGGATCGACGCCGATCTCGCGCAGCGCGAGATCGAGCAGCATCCGCGTGCCGGAGCCCGGCTGCCGGTTGACGAAGCGGATGTCGCCGCGCGCCAGGTCGGCGAGCCCCGCGACCCCCTTCGGGTTGCCGCGCGGCACGAAGAGGCCCTGCTTGCGGCGCGTCAGGTGGATCAGCACGTGATCGGCGTCGTCGAGCCATGGCCGGTAGATCTGCGCACAGTGTGCGCGAAACGCGCCGCGCGGCAGATGAAAGCCCGCCAGATCGCATTCGCCGCCCGCGAGCGAGCGCATCGCCTCGACGCTTTCGCGGTACTTGATGTCGACGGGCGAGCCGGCGTCGACGAGCGCGGACACGAGCGCCGCGACCGCATAGCCGTGCGACGCGTGGATCCGCAGCGCGCCCGCATGCCGCGCGAGCCGCCGGTTGAGGCCGCTCGCGACCTCCGCCGCGAGCGCGCGCAGGTTGCCGTCGAGGCGCTCGCCCGCCAGCCGCTGCGCGTCGACGACCGCCTGTCCGAGCTCGGACAGCGACGAGCCCTTGCCGCGCACGGTCTCGATCAGCGCGCCGCCGACGCACGCCTCCAACGCGCGCAGCAGCCCCCACGCGTGCCGGTACGACAGCCCTTTCGCCTCGGCCGCCTGCGCGATGCTGCCCGTCGCCGCGACGAGCTCGAGGAGCGGGGCGACGTCGGTCAGGCTCGCCGTGCGGCCGTCGTTGTCGCGCACGATCAAATGCGCGTCGCATTCGACTCGAATCATTTATGCAATCCCATTTCCTATTGCGACCATCATTCTATCGATTTATCGTTGACCCACATCAATATGCTAGAGTCGATTTGCGCTCCATATGAACAAAAAGCGCATATATGACTTCGGAGGAGGCAACCGGATGTCCCCCAATACCGACACGCTCGTGCGCGCGCACGCGCTGCCCGGCAGATCGCTCGTCGCGATCCTGCACGCGATTCAGGACGAAGCGGGCTACGTGCCGTCCGCATGCGTCGAGCCGCTCGCGAAGGCGCTCAATCTGTCGCGGGCCGAAGTCCACGGCGTGCTGACCTACTACCACCACTTCCGCACCGCACCGCCCGCACGCGTGACGATCCGGCTCTGCCGCGCGGAAGCGTGCCGCAGCATGGGCGGCGAGGCGCTCGTCGCGCACGCGCAGGCGCGCGCCGGCTGCCGGATCGACGGCGAGCACGGCGGCGAAGTCGCGCTCGAATCGGTCTATTGCCTGGGCCTCTGCGCGCAGTCGCCGTCGCTCACGATCAACGACGAACTGCACGCGAAGATGACCGCCGAGCGCTTCGACGCGCTCCTCGACGCGGCCGTGCACGCAAAGGAGTCCGCATGAGCACGCGCATCCATGTGCCGCGCGATTCCGCGGCGCTCGCGGTCGGTGCCGACGCGCTCGCGCGCGCGATCGAGGCCGAGGCGGCCCGGCGCGGCGTCGCGATCGAGCTCGTGCGCAACGGCTCGCGCGGGCTGCTGTGGCTCGAACCGCTCGTCGAGGTCGGCACCGCGGCGGGCCGCGTCGGCTACGCGAACCTGTCGGCGGCCGATGTCCCCGCGCTCTTCGACGCCGGCTGGCTCGACGGCGGCGAACACCCGGCGTGCGTCGGAATCGTCGACGAGATCCCTTATCTGAAGCGCCAGCAGCGGCTCACGTTCGCGCGGATCGGCATCACCGATCCGATGTCGATCGACGACTACGTCGCGCACGGCGGCCTCGAAGGTCTGAAGAACGCGCTCGCGCTCGACGGCGCGGCCGCATGCGAGACGCTCGTCGAATCGGGCCTGCGCGGACGCGGCGGCGCAGCATTTCCGGCGGGCATCAAGTGGCGGACCGTGCGCGAGGCCGCGGCCGCGCAGAAGTACGTCGTCTGCAATGCGGACGAAGGCGATTCCGGCACGTTCTCCGATCGCCTCATCATGGAGAGCGATCCGTACTGCCTGATCGAAGGGATGATCATCGCGGGCGTCGCGACGGGCGCGACGATCGGCTACGTCTACGTGCGCAGCGAATATCCGCACGCGATCGCGACGCTCGACGACGCGATCGCGCGCGCGCGCGACGCCGGCTGGCTCGGCGCGAGCGTGCTCGGCACGGCGCACGCGTTCGAGCTGCACGTCGCGAAAGGCGCGGGCGCCTACGTCTGCGGCGAAGAAACGGCGCTCCTCGAATCGCTCGAAGGCAAGCGCGGCGTCGTGCGCGCGAAGCCGCCGCTGCCCGCGCTCGCGGGACTCTTCGGACAACCGACCGTCATCAACAACGTGATCACGCTCGCGACCGCGCCGATCATCTTCGCGCGCGGCGCGGCGTTCTACCGCGACTACGGGATGGGCCGCTCGCGCGGCACCCTGCCGTTCCAGCTCGCGGGCAACGTGAAGCGCGGCGGGCTCGTCGAGCTCGCGTTCGGCGTCACGCTGCGCGAGCTGCTGTTCGACTTCGGCGGCGGCACCGCGAGCGGCCGCCCCGCGCGCGCCGCGCAAGTCGGCGGCCCGCTCGGCACGTACCTGCCCGACAGCCAGTGGGACATCCCGCTCGATTACGAAGCGTATGCGGCGGTGGGCGCCGTCGTCGGGCACGGCGGCATCGTGCTGCACGACGACACGTCGAACCTCGCCGAGCTCGCCGAGTACGCGATGCATTTCTGCGCGCTCGAATCGTGCGGCAAGTGCACGCCGTGCCGGATCGGCTCGACGCGCGGCGTCGAGACGATCGCGAAGATCCGCGCGGGCGACACGTCGGAAAAGCAGGTGCGTCTGCTGCGCGATCTGTGCGACACGATGACAGCGGGCTCGCTCTGCGCAATGGGCGGCATGACGCCGTACCCGGTGCTGTCCGCACTCGATCACTTCCCCGAAGATTTCGGCCTCGCCGCGCACGCGCAAAGCGCCGCGCCGGCCGCGGCCTGACAGAAGGAATCCCGATGACCTCCTCCGCATTCGATTCGTCCCGGCAAGGCTGCGGCTCGGGCCAGTGCGCGTGCAAGAGCGCAGCGCCCGCGCGTCGCGCCGATCCGTTCGACGACACCGACTACGGCACGCCGAAGCGCCACGCCGACACCGACGTCACGCTCGACATCGACGGCCGCACGGTCACGGTGCCGGCCGGCACGTCGGTGATGCGCGCGGCGATCGAGGCCGGCGTCAACGTGCCGAAGCTGTGCGCGACCGATTCGCTCGAGCCGTTCGGCTCGTGCCGCCTGTGCCTCGTCGAGATCGAAGGCCGGCGCGGCTATCCGGCGTCGTGCACGACGCCCGTCGAAGCCGGCATGAAGGTGCGCACGCAAAGCGACCGGCTGCAGGACCTGCGCCGCAACGTGATGGAGCTCTACATCTCCGATCACCCGCTCGACTGCCTCACGTGCGCGGCGAACGGCGATTGCGAGCTGCAGGACATGGCGGGCGTCGTCGGGCTGCGCGAGGTGCGCTACGGCTTCGACGGCAAGAACCATCTGAGCGATGCGAAGGACGAGTCGAATCCGTACTTCAGCTACGACCCGTCGAAGTGCATCGTCTGCAACCGCTGCGTGCGCGCGTGCGAGAAGACGCAGGGCACGTTCGCGCTGACGATCGCCGCGCGCGGCTTCGAATCGCGCGTCGCGGCGAGCGCGGGCGATGCGTTCATGGATTCGGAGTGCGTATCGTGCGGCGCCTGCGTCGCCGCGTGCCCGACCGCGACGCTCGTCGAGAAGAGCGTCACGCGGCTCGGCCAGCCCGAGCACGCGGTCGTCACGACCTGTGCGTACTGCGGCGTCGGCTGTTCGCTGAAGGCGGAGATGAAAGGCGGCCAGGTCGTGCGGATGACGCCGCACAAGAACGGCCTCGCGAACGAAGGCCACGCGTGCGTGAAAGGCCGCTTCGCGTGGGGCTACGCGACGCACAAGGACCGCATCACGAAGCCGATGATCCGCGAGAAGATCACCGATCCGTGGCGCGAAACGAGCTGGGACGAAGCGATCGGCTACGCGGCCGCGCAGTTCCGCCGCATCCAGGACGAGCACGGCCGCGATTCGATCGGCGGCATCACGTCGTCGCGCTGCACGAACGAAGAAACCTATCTCGTACAGAAGCTCGTGCGCGCGGCGTTCGGCAACAACAACGTCGACACCTGCGCGCGCGTCTGCCATTCGCCGACGGGCTACGGACTCAAGGTCACGCTCGGCGAATCGGCGGGCACGCAGACGTTCGCATCGGTCGGCTCGGCCGACGTGATCGTCGTGATCGGCGCGAATCCGACCGACGGCCATCCGGTGTTCGGTTCGCGCCTGAAGCGCCGCGTGCGCGAAGGCGCGAAGCTGATCGTCGTCGATCCGCGCAAGATCGATCTCGTCGACGGCCCGCACGTGAAGGCCGTCCATCACCTGCAGCTGCGGCCCGGCACGAACGTCGCGCTCGTCAACGCGCTCGCGCACGTGATCGTCACCGAGGGGCTCGTCGACGATGCGTTCGTCGCCGAGCGCTGCGAGCCGCACGCATTCGAAGTGTGGCGCGCGTTCGCCGCGCGGCCCGAGAATTCGCCCGAGGCGACGGCGGACATCACGGGCGTCGCCGCCGAAGCCGTGCGCGCCGCCGCGCGCCTCTATGCGACGGGCGGACGCGCCGCGATCTTCTACGGGCTCGGCGTGACCGAGCATGCGCAAGGCTCGACGATGGTGATGGGAATCGCGAACCTCGCGATGGCGACGGGCAACCTCGGCATCGAAGGCGCGGGCGTGAACCCGCTGCGCGGACAGAACAACGTGCAGGGCTCGTGCGACATGGGCTCGTTCCCGCACGAGCTGCCCGGCTACCGGCACATCGGCGACGCCGCGGTGCGCGCGCGCTTCGACGAAGCCTGGTCGACGACGCTGCAACCGGAGCCCGGCCTGCGCATCCCGAACATGTTCGACGCGGCGCTCGACGGCAGCTTCAAGGGCCTCTACTGCCAGGGCGAGGACATCGTCCAGTCCGATCCGAACACGCAGCACGTCGCGGCCGCGCTGTCGTCGCTCGAATGCCTCGTCGTGCAGGACATCTTCCTCAACGAGACCGCGAAGTACGCGCACGTGTTCCTGCCGGGCGCGACCTTCCTCGAGAAGGACGGCACGTTCACGAACGCCGAGCGCCGGATCTCGCGCGTGCGCCGCGCGATGAAGCCGCTGTCCGGCTTTGCGGACTGGGAAGTGACGCTGATGCTGTCCCGCGCGCTCGGCTACGAGATGCGCTACGCGCATCCGTCCGAGATCATGGACGAGATCGCGCGCCTCACGCCGACGTTCGCGGGCGTGTCGTACGCGCTGCTCGACGAGCTCGGCAGCGTCCAGTGGCCGTGCAACGACGCCACGCCGGAAGGCACGCCGACGATGCACGTCGGCCAGTTCGTGCGCGGCAAGGGCAAGTTCATGATCACGCAATACATCGCGTCGCCGGAGAAAGTCACGCCGCGCTATCCGCTCATCCTGACGACGGGCCGGATCCTGTCGCAGTACAACGTCGGCGCGCAGACGCGCCGCACCGACAACGTCCGCTGGCACGACGAGGACCGGCTCGAGATCCATCCGCACGACGCGAACGATCGCGGCATCAGGACGGGCGATTGGGTCGGCGTCGAATCGCGCGCGGGGCAGACGGTGCTGCGCGCGCTCGTCACCGAGCGGATGCAGCCGGGCGTCGTCTACACGACGTTCCACTTTCCCGAATCCGGCGCGAACGTGATCACGACCGACAGCTCGGACTGGGCGACCAACTGCCCCGAGTACAAGGTGACGGCCGTGCAGGTCGCGCCCGTCGCGCAACCGTCCGAATGGCAGCGCGCATACACGCGCTTCAGCGCGGAGCAGCTCGCGCTGCTCGAGCGGCGCACTGCGGCGCCCGCGCCGGTAACGGGCAAGTGAGGTCGAGATGGAAAGCCGACACTTGATCGACATGGCAAACCAGATCGGCGCGTTCTTCGCATCGATGCCCGATCACGACGAGGCGGTCGCGGGCGTCGCCGATCACATCCGGCGCTTCTGGGAGCCGCGGATGCGGCGCGCGCTCCTCGCGGCGCTCGACGATCCGCACGACGAAGCCGCGCGTAGCGTCGCGCCGATCGTTCGCGAGGCGATCGACAAGCACCGCGCATCGCTCGAGCCTGCCCCCGCGCCGCCGCGCGCGGCGTAGGGCGAGGCGGCGCGGGCGCGGGCGCGCGCGTATGCGTATGCGTATGCGCAAGCGCAAGCGACGCGGCGACGGCGCAACGTTCGCTCGCATCAGGAATAGACGGCGCGGCGGCGCCGATCGTCGCGCGACCCGATGTCCGTGTCTGCGCCGCGCGCATCGCGCGCGCCCTCCTCGTCAAGTCTCGAGCCGCATCCCCGAGAACCACGTCTCGCAATGGCGCAGCACCGCGTCCGTGTCGGCCGCCGGGCGGCCGCGCGCGGCGACGTAGCCGTCCGGCCGCAGCAGATAGAACACCGGCCGCGTGCGCCCGTACACGTCGCTCATGAGCGGTGCGCCTTCGCCTTCCGCATCCGTCACGCGCCAGCAGCGCACCGCGCCCGGCATGATCCGCTCGAGCGCGTCGGCGAGCGCGCGGCCGTCTTCTCCCGGATCCGACGGCAATGTGTCGTCGACGGCCGCGCGCGGCTCGAGCACGAGCAGCGTGAAATGCGCGGGATCGTGCAGATCGAAGAGGCGCGCGACGCCGGGTGCCTTGCCGAGCGGCCCGTCGAGCACGTGCACGAGCGCGTCCGGCGCGCGCTCGCCCGCGCGCGGCCCGCCGTCGAACGCGCGCTCGAGCGTGAGCGGACTCTTCCGATACTGGATCGCGAGCTCGCTGACCGTGCGGCGCGCCGCGTCCCGCAGCGGCCCGAACGACGCGAGGATCGGCACGATGTGCTCGCGCAGCAGCTTGAGCGGCCCGCGGTCCGCCTCGACGACCTGCGTCGCGAAGCTCGTCTGCCGCAGCACGTCGCGCTCGATCGGATGGCGCTCGGCATGGTAGGTGTCGAGCAGACGCTCGGGCGCATTACCGGCAAGCACCCGCGCGAGCTTCCAGCCGAGATTGAACGCCTCCTGAATGCCCGTGTTCATCCCCTGCGCGCCCGCCGGGCTGTGCACGTGCGCGGCGTCGCCCGCGAAGAACACGCGCCCGACGCGCAGCTTCGCGACCATCCGGCTGTGCAGATGAAAGTATGACGACCACGCGAGATCGCCGATCTTCAGCTCGGGCGTCACGCGCGCGCGCACGACGTCGCGACACAGCTCGAGCGACGGCCCGTGCTCGTCGTCGAGCGCGCCGTTGCGCGGCGGGCGATCCGCGACGAGCCGGTAGCGGCCGTTACCCATCGGAAACAATCCGGCGAGGCCGTCGCCCGTCGTGAACAAATGAATCTCGTCGTCCGGCCAGTCGGCGCCGACGTCGAGATCGGCGAGCATGAACGTCTGCTCGAGCGCATGTCCGACGAAATCGACGTCGAGCAGATGCCGGACGGTGCTGTGCGCGCCGTCCGCCGCGACGACGTACGACGGCTGCATGCTCTCCTCCCAGCCTTCGTCGTGGCGCAGCCGGACTTCGAGCGCGCCTTCCGGATCGGTGCAGCGCGTGAGCGTCACGCCGCGCTCGACATCGACGCCGAACGTCGCGAGATGCTCGGTCAACAGCCGCTCGGTGACGGTCTGATCGAGAAACAGCAGATACGGATAACGCGTTTGCAACGGATCGAAGTCGAGCTCGACGATGCGCTGCCCGCCCGAATACAGGATCGCGACGCGCGCGCGATGCCCGAGCTCGACGAACCGCTCGACGACGCGCTGCTGCTCGAAGAGCTCGAGCGTTCTGGCCTGGATGCCGATCGCGCGCGAATAGCGCGCGGGCTGCGCCGCCTTGTCGACGATCCGCACCGGCACGCGGGCGCGCGCGAGGCAGAGCGCGGCGGCGAGCCCGGTCGGACCGGCGCCGACGATCAGGACGGGAGGAGTGGCGAGCGGAACGACTGCCATAAAGACCTCGTCGATACGCAACATCCGCAGTCTACGCCCGCCGCCTCGCCGCATCCATAGCGCGGCCGAAACGGCCGGCGCCATCCGAGGTATGGGAAAATGCGAAGTTTCTCGCTTGTCTCGCGTCATGGAATCCGCTTTCGACCGCGCATTTGCCGCACACCGCGCAGGCCGGCTCGACGATGCCGAACACGGTTATCGGGCGGCGCTCGCGGCCAACCCCGCCGACGCCGATGCGCTGCACCTGTTCGGCGTGCTGCGCCATCAGCAGGGCCGGCACGAAGAAGCGGCCGATCTCGTCGGCCGCGCGGTCGAGCTGCGCCCGAACGACGCCGCGCTGCAGTTGAATCTCGGCAATGCGCTCAAGGCGCTCGGCCGGCTCGACGACGCGATCGAGCGCTTTCGCAACGCGCTCACGCTCGCGCCGGCGTTCCCGCTCGCGCACTACAACCTCGGCAACGCGTATGCGGCGCAGGAGCGCCACGACGACGCCGTCGACGCGTTCGAGCGCGCGCTCGCGCTCACGCCCGGCGACGCGTCGATCCACAACAATCTCGGCAACGCGCTCAACGCGCTCGGCCGGCACGACGGCGCGCTTGCGGCGTTTCGCCGCGCGCTCGAGTTGCGTCCCGGCCACGCGGGCGCGCACAACAACCTCGGCATGGCGCTCGCCGCGCTCGGAAGGACAGACGAAGCGGTCGCGCATTTTCGTGCGGCGCTCGCCGCCGAGCCGCGCTTCGTCGCCGCGCATTTCAATCTCGGCAACGCGCTCGACGCGGTCGGCCGGCACGCGGAGGCGCTGCCCGCGTTCGAATCCGCGCTCGCGCTGCAGCCGCGCTTCCCGCTCGCGCTGTTCGGTCTCGCGAACGCGCTCGCGGCGCTTGGCCGTCATCGCGACGCGCTGCCGCATTACGAGCGAGCGGTCGGGCTCGATCCGTCGTTCGTGCTCGCGTGGCTCAACCTGGGCACCGCGCACCATGCGCTCGGCGCGCACGAGATGGCGCTGCGCGCATTCGATCAGGCGCTGCGGCTCGATCCCGCGCACTCGCTCGCGCAAATGCATCGCGCGGTCACGCTGCTCACGCTGCGCGACTTCGCGCGCGGCCTGCCCGCGTACGAAGCGCGGCATGCGCTGCCGGGCGCCGCGCCGCTCGGGCCGCTGCCGCGCTGGCAGGGCGAGCCGATCGAAGGCCGCACGCTGCTCGTGCGCGCCGAACAGGGCTTCGGCGATACGCTGCAGTTCGTGCGGCTCGTTCCGCTGGCGCGCGAGCGCTGCGCACGCGTAATCCTGCAGGTCCAGCCGGCGCTGCTGCCGCTCATCGAGCCGATGGCCGCGCGCTGGCGCGTGAATGTCGTATCCGCCGATGCGGCGAGAACGCCCGCCGCCGACCTCGTCTGCCCGCTCCTCAGCCTGCCGTTCGCGCTCGGCCTCGAATACGACGCGATCCCGTCGCACACGCCGTATCTCGACGTGCCCGACGCGGCGCGGCGCCGCTTTCGCGGTTCGCTCGGCGGACAGGCGAAGCGCAAGTTCGGGATCGCGTGGTCCGGCAGCGCGCAAGTGCAGGAAAACCGGGCGCTGCCGCTCGACGCGCTCGCGCCGCTCTTCGCGCTCGCCGACGTCGACTGGATCACGCTGCAGCCGGCGCTGTCGGACACCGAGCGGGCGGCGCTCGACGCGCATCCGCATGCGGCGCGCATCCATCGGTTCGACGGTCTGACCGATTTCGCGGCAACGGCCGCGCTCGTCGATCGGCTCGACGGCGTCGTGTCGATCGACACGGCGGTCGCGCACCTCGCGGGCGCGCTCGACAAGCCGCTGTGGCTGATGCTGCCCGTCGCCGCCGACTGGCGCTGGAGCACGGGCGGCGACAGCCCGTGGTATCCGCACGCGCGGCTCGTCAGGCAGTCGGAGCCGGGGCGTTGGGAGGACGTGGTCGCGGCGGTCGCGGGCGAGATCGCCGGCGGGTGACGGTGGACGGTGGGCGGTCGCGCGTGCACGGTTCGTCCTGGCTTCGTGCCGGCGAATCGTCGCGCGGCCTCGATGCGGTGCTGTCGAACGCGCTCGACTTCTCGCCGTCGAGCCGCCACCGAGCCATCAGAACGTCGAGCCCTCGAGCCGCCCCTTCACGCCGCCGCGCCCTGCCGCCACATGCTGCGGCGTCGCCGCACCACCCCGTCACCACGGCAAACCGCCTCGCCCCCCAAAAAACGGAGCGCCGAGCGCCCCGTTTTTTTCGTTGCGACCGCTCCGGCCCGCTTGCGCGGAGCCGCTCGTCCGCTCAAGTCGTCTTGTACTGCTTGCGCGCTTCCGGCGACCGGTACAGCACGAGCGTCGCGATCAGCCCGCAGACCGCCGCGAGCCCCAGCCAGAGGCCCGGCGCCGCCTTGTTGCCGGTCTCGTGGATCAACAGCGTCGAGATCGCCGGCGTGAAGCCGCCGATCGTCGTCGCGAGACTGTACGCGAGCGAGAAGCCCGCCGTGCGCACGTCGACCGGCATCACTTCGGTCAGCGCGACAACCATCGCACCGTTGTACGAGCCGTACAGGAACGACAGCCACAGCTCGACCGACAGCAGCCGCAGGAACGACGGCGACGCGACGAGCCATTGCATCGCCGGATACGCGGTCAGGATCGTGAGCGCCGTGAACGCGATCAGCACCGGACGGCGGCCGATCCGGTCGGACAGCGCGCCCGACAGCGGCAGCCAGACCAGGTTCGACAGCCCGACGCAGACGGTCACGACGAGCGCGTCGATCGCCGACAGATGCAGCACTTCCTTGCCGAACGTCGGCGTGTACGCGGTGATCATGTAGAACGACACCGTCGTCATGATGACCATCCCCATGCCCGCCAGCACGACGCCCCAGTTTTCGAGCATCGACTTCATGATCTCGCCCATGCTCGGACGGTGGCGCTTCGCGAGGAACTCGTCGGTTTCCTTCAGCGAGCGGCGGATCAGGAACAGGAACGGCACGATCAGGCAGCCGATCAGGAACGGAATGCGCCAGCCCCACGAAGTCATCTGCTCGACGGGCAGCGCGCGGTTCAGCAGCACGCCGACGAACGCGGCGAACACGACGGCCACCTGCTGGCTGCCGGACTGCCACGACGTATAAAAGCCCTTGTTGCCCTTCGTCGCGATCTCGGACAGGTACACCGACACGCCGCCCAGCTCGACGCCCGCCGAGAAGCCCTGCAGCAGCCGTCCGAGCAGCACGAGGATCGGAGCGAGGACGCCGATCGTCGCGTAGCCCGGAATCGTCGCGACGGTCAGCGTGCCGAGCGCCATCAGCGCGAGCGTCAGGATGAGGCCCTTGCGGCGGCCGTGATGGTCGATGTACGCGCCGAGCACGACCGCGCCGACGGGACGCATCAGGAAGCCCGCGCCGAACACCGACAGCGACAGCATCAGCGACGCGAACGCGTTGCCGTTCGGAAAGTAGGTCTTGGCGATCGCGGACGCGTAATAGCCGTAGACCATGAAGTCGTACATCTCCAGGAAGTTGCCGCTGACGACGCGGAACACGGTCCTGGCCTTGGATTCCTGCTGAATTGCGGGGAACGCTGTAGCCATGTCTCTCTCGATAAGGCTGCGCCGCGGTCGCCCGGGCGGCCGCGGCGCGTATCACATCGTGTTTCTTGCCCCGGCGCGCCGGGGGCGGTGCAGATCGATGATGCGCTGCACGGCGCTCGCCATCTTACTGCGAACGACGGCGAGATGCGTCAAAGCGTCGCTTGCGACGTCATCCGAAAGGCATTTGAAAACAAGCGGATATCCCGGGGCTTTTGCGCATTTTTTGTGCGGACGATGCGATGTCGCGCGGCGCCATTGGGAGATCGCGCGATGGCATGCCGATGCTCCGGACGCCGAACGCACGACGGGCCGCACCGAGGTGCGGCCCGTCGATTTTCCTGCGTCGATTTCGTGTCGCGCGCCGGTTATAGCCGCGTCTCGCGCGCCGCTCTCAGGAACGTGTCGAGAAGCGGCGTGCAGTCGAGCAGCTCGGGGCCGCCCGCACGATGGAACTCCGGGTGCCATTGGACGCCGACGACGAACGGCGCGCGGCGATAGCGGATCCCTTCGATGATCCCGTCTTCCGCCGATACGGCCTCGATGTTCAGATCGCGGCCGATATCGCGGATCGCCTGATGGTGGATCGAGTTGACGATCGCCTCGCGGCGGCCGGGGAACATGTTCGCGAGCGTCGAGCCGTCCGGAAAGCGGATCGCGTGACGATGCTGGTCGTAATGCTCGCTCACGTGCACGCCCGCCGTCGGCACGTCGCTCGCGATGTCCTGATAGAGCGAGCCGCCGAACGCGACGTTGATCAGCTGGCAGCCGCGGCACACGCCGAGCACCGGCTTGCCCGACTCGATGAACTCGTGCAGCAGTTCGAGCTCGTACATGTCGCGCACGCGGTCGCCGGGCCACTCGGGGCGCGCGTCGGCGGCCGCGTAGGTCTGCGGCGACACGTCGGCGCCGCCTTGCAGCAAGAGGCCGTCGAGATGCTTCGCGTAGTCGCGCAGCCGGATGTTGCTCGGATGCAGCATCCCCTGATGGCCGACGGTCGGAATCATGAACACGAGCACGTTGCGCGACATCACCCAATGCGCGATCGATTCCTCCAGATACTGCAGCGTCTTGCCGCGCAGCCCGGGCGCGCCCGGCTCCGGATGGAAGATGCGCGCCGACACGCCGATGCGCAGCGTGCGCTGCGTGATCCGCTGGCCGGCGCGGTCGAACAGCCGGCGCGCACGCGCGGCAACGATCCGGCCGAACACCGACCACGGCGTGTCGCTCTGTTTCAGGTAGGCGGGCGGCGCGGGCGAAGCAGCGCTCGCGGGCGGCGGACGCGGCGTCTCGAAATCGGGTTGCGCGCCGAAGCCTGGCGGAGGCGAGCCGTTCTTGGCCGTGGACGCCGTGGCGCCGGCCGCCGTGGTGCCGGACGTCGATGCGCCGGCGCCAGTCGCGCCGGACGAGGCGGCGCCGGCTGCGGCCGAACCGGGCGCCGTCGCGGCTGCGCCCGGCTGCGCGGCCCCACTGCCCGCGACGACGCCGGGCGCGCCCGGCTCGGCGATCGTGTCGGTCGGCGCGGAGCCGGGATCGCCGACGTCCTGCGCAGCCGCGATCTGCGCGGCGAACGCGCTGACATGAACGGTCGCGCCCGCTGGCGGCTTGTCGGAAACGGTAGACGGCGAAGAGTCCGGGCCGGCGTGGCCGGAAGGCGCCGCAACGGAAGAGGAAGCAGAGCCGGACTGATCGGCTCTTGCGGACGTGTTTTCGCTCATGACGGAGGTCTGGCGCGTCGGTCACGCGGAGAATCAACGAGAATTCATTATCCTTCAGTACACGATCGGCGGCAAACCGACAGAATTTCGTCGATATTGTTGCAACACTGTGTCGAATGCGCTTCGACGTGCGTTGCCAGCGCGCGACATCGCGCATTTTTCGGCGTACGAAGCGGCGCGCGGCGGCATTGCAGCCGCGTCGGCGCGGCGGGACAAGGCGCGGTTCAGACGCGCCGGCCCTATGCCCGGCACAGGCGCGATATCGACCGGCAGGCGACAAGCGCGAGCAAACGTGCACGAACGCCGTTGGCATATCGCAACGGTTCCGCTCGCGAATCGGCGTCCGACGCCGTTTCCGGCCGCGCTCGATCCGGCATCCTGCCGCTTCGGCGCGCGGCAATCCGCGCATTCCACGCAACGCGCCGACGCGCGCCGCCCCCCGCCCTCGCGCCGCAACGCTGTTCTACAATGCCCGAACCCAGCCGCCGCGCTCCGACGTTCGCGGCGCGCGACGCATCGTGCCGAGCCCTGCGCGCGGCACTTCGCCAACCCAATCGAGCCCGATACCGCCATGACCACGTTCGCCCCCTTCCCGCCGCTCGCCCGACTCGCCGCCGATCTCGCCGCCGGTGCGACGACGAGCCGCGCGCTCGTCGAAGCCGCGCTGGAACGGATCGCCGATCCGGCGGGCCAGGGCGCGATCGCGTTCACCGAAGTCGATGCGCAAGGCGCGCGCGCGACCGCCGACGCGCACGACCGGCTGCGCGCCGCGGGCACCGTGTTGTCGCCGCTCGCCGGCATTCCGGTGTCGGTGAAGGACCTGTTCGACGTCGAGGGCCAGGTGACGCGCGCCGGCTCGCGCGTGCTCGACGACGCGCCGCCCGCCACCGTCGACGCGATCGCCGTCGCCCGCCTGAAACGCGCGGGCGCCGTGCTCGTCGGCCGCACGAACATGAGCGAGTTCGCGTTCTCGGGCCTCGGCCTGAATCCGCACTTCGGCACCCCGCGCTCGCCGTACCGGCGCGGCGTGCCGGGCGACGAGCGGATCGCGGGCGGCTCGTCGTCGGGCGCGGCCGCATCCGTCGCGGACGGGATGGCGGCCGTCGCGCTCGCGACCGACACGGGCGGCTCGATCCGGATCCCCGCCGCGCTCTGCGGACTGACGGGCTTCAAGCCGACCGCGAGCCGGATTCCGAAGCAAGGCGGCGTGCCGCTGTCGACGACGCTCGATTCCTTCGGTCCGATCGGCGTGTCGGTCGCGTGCTGCGCGCTCGTCGACCGGATTCTCGCCGGCCTCGAGCCGCACGTGCCCGCCGCGCGCCCGCTCGAAGGCGTGCGGCTCGGCGTGCTGACGAACTATGTGACGGACGGCGTCGACGCGCACGTCGCGGCATCGCTCGACGCAGCGCTCAAGCACCTGGAGGCAGCAGGCGCGATCGTGTCGGAAGCGCGCTTCGCGCCGCTCGACCGGCTGCCCGACATCAACCGCTTCGGCTTTTCGTCGATCGAGGCGTACGCGTGGCATCGCACGCTCATTGCGCGCCATCGCGACGCATACGATCCGCGCGTGCTTGCGCGAATCCTGAAGGGCGAGCCGGCGAGCGCCGCCGATTATCTCGATCTCGTCGCCGCGCGCGCCGCGCTCGTCGACGAAGCGGCGCGCACCGTATGGCAGCGCTTCGACGCGCTCGTCGCGCCGACGGTGCCCGTCGCCCCGCCGCGCATCGACGAACTCGAGCGCGACGACGACGCGTTCACGCGCACGAACGCACTCGTGCTGCGCAACCCGAGCGCATTCAACTTCCTCGATGCGTGCGCGCTGTCGCTGCCGTGCCATCCGCGCGACACGGCGCCCGTCGGCCTGATGCTCGCCGCCGCACCGCACCACGACGACGCGCTGCTCGCGATCGGCCAGGCGGTCGAGGCCGTGCTCGCGACGATCCGCTGACCCCGCCCGAGCGCTCGACGCCGCGCCGTCGGAATACGACGCGGCGTTCGCGTTAAAATCCGACGATTCATTTTCCTGACCGCTCGAAGGAATCCCGTTTCGATGAACAATCTGACGCTCTCGCTGCGCCGCGAACGACGGCTGCTCGTGCTGCTCGGCCTCGTATGCCTCGCGCTCCTGGCCGGCGCGCTCTATCTGCAGTATGTGAAGAACGAGGATCCGTGCCCGCTTTGCATCATCCAGCGCTATTTCTTCCTGCTGATCGCGATATTCGCGTTTCTCGGCGCGGGAATGACGAGCGGCGCCGGCGTCGCGATGTTCGAAGCGCTCATCGTGCTGTCGGCCGCCGCGGGCGTCGGCACCGCCGCGCGCCACCTGTACGTGCAGATGAACCCGGGCTTCAGCTGCGGCTTCGATGCGCTGCAGCCGATCGTCGACAGTCTGCCGCCCGCGCACTGGCTGCCGGGCGTCTTCAAGGTCGCCGGACTGTGCGAGACCGTCTATCCGCCGATCTTCGGCATTCTGCTGCCCGGCTGGGCGCTGATCGCGTTCGTGCTGATCGTCGTGCCCGTCGCGGTCAGCCTGCTGCGCCACCGCGGCCGGCTGCGCTGACGTCCGCCGCGCGGCGGCGAAGCGGCGGGCGATCCCGCCTCGCCGTCGCTGTCGCTCTCCCCGTCGCGCACGTTTCGGGCCCTTTCGCCCGCTTCGCCGACGCAGCCCGCCCGCACGGACGCCGCGCCGGCCTGCCCAATCGGCCCCAAACCGCGCCAGCGCGCCGGTTTCCCGCCGCCCGGCAACTTCGGCCCGGCGCGCGAATCCTACGTGCATCATGATCGCCGCCGAATAGCCCGCATCATCGCCAGGCCATGCCGCCGCTTTTTTGCGGTGCTATCTTCGTTTCCGGATGGCGATCTACGTGCGCGAGGGGGGAACCTCTCAACCCAGCGTAACGCGCGCCTGATCCGCAATGTCCCGTGGATTCGCCATGACAACGCAAACCATCCGCATTTCCCGTCGCGGCCTCGTCCGCGCCGCCCCGCGCGACGACGCGCGAGGCGCCCAGCCTGCCGACGACGCGCGCCTCACCGGTTCGTCGCGAGTCCGAACGTTCGACGTCAGCCGATGCGTCGCGCATGCGACGCGCGACGCCGCCCGCCCTTGCCGGGTTTGCGGCGCGTGCCGCATCGACTTTGGCGACCGGGCCAGCGGCGTCGGCTTCGCACTCCGCGCGCCACGGCCTGATGTTGCAATCGCGCGATCGCAGCGCCGCGACACGAAGCGCCACTGCGTTGTCGCCGCGACCGCCCCTCGACAGACGCCGCACGCGACGAATCTCGAGGCCGCCCGCGCCGCGCGAGCGCGACACGTCATCCACGCGGCAACCGCCGCCCGCCCGGCCGTCACGGTCTGATTCTGGAGAAGCGCCGGATGGAAACCTGGCTCACCGACCTGCAGCATCTGCTCGCCCGCGGCGACGCGGCCGTCCTCGTGACGGTTGCGCGCGTCGACGGCTCCGCGCCGCGCGACGCGGGCACGAAGATGCTCGTCACGCGCGACGCCGCGCGCCATACGATCGGCGGCGGCCATCTCGAATGGAAGGCGATCGAGATCGCACGACAACTGCTCAAGGAAGGCGCGCACACGCCGCACGCGCGCCGGCTCGAACGACTCGCGCTCGGCCCGAGCCTCGGCCAATGCTGCGGCGGCGCGGTCGTGCTCGCATTCGAGCGGCTCGACATCGCCGACCTCGGCTGGGTCACGTCGCTCGCGAAGCGTACGGCGGCGGGCGCGCCGACCGTGCGCAGCGTGTCGCTCGGCCCCGACCCCGGCGCGGTGATGCTGAGCGAGCCCGAGCCGGGCGCCGCGCGCCCCGACTGCCTGCTGTGGGACACGGGCGACGCGCCGCTGTTGACCGAGACGATCGCGCCGCGCGCATTCTCGGTCGTGCTGTTCGGCGCCGGACATGTCGGCGCGGCGCTCGTGCGCGTGCTCGCGGCGCTGCCGTGCCACGTGCGCTGGGTCGACGAGCGCGACGCGCAGTTCCCGCCGCCCGACTCGCTCGCGGGCATCCGCAACCTCGCGCTCGACGCGAACGATGCCCCCGACGAAGCGGTCGACGAAGCGCAGCCCGGTGCGTACTTCGTCGTGATGACGCACAATCACGCCCGCGATCTCGAGCTCGCGCACCGGATCCTCGTACGCGGCGACTACGCGTACTTCGGGATGATCGGCTCGCGCACGAAGCGGATGCAGTTCGAGCACCGGCTCGCCGCGCGCGGGATCGATCCGCTGCAGATCGCGCGAATGCAGTGCCCGATCGGCGTGCCCGGCATCGTCGACAAGGCGCCCGAGGCCATCGCGATCGCGGTCGCCGCACAGATCCTGCAGACCGTCGATGCACGGCGCGCGCACGAGCGTCCGGCCGCGCCGCCTTCGCCGTCCGGCGCCGGCGCGTACTGAATCGCCGTCATTCAAACCAAGATGCGACAACCGATACCACAATGACCCCGACACTCAAAGACAAGATCGCCCGCGCGCCGAAAGCAGAGCTGCACATCCACATCGAAGGCTCGCTCGAGCCCGAGCTGATCTTCGAGCTCGCGCAGCGCAACGGCGTGAAGCTCGCATACGACTCGATCGACGCGCTGCGCGCCGCGTACGCGTTCACGGATCTGCAGTCGTTCCTCGACATCTACTACGCGGGCGCGAGCGTGCTCCTCACCGAGCAGGACTTCTACGACATGACGGCCGCATACGTCGAGCGCGCGCTCGCCGATCACGTCGCGCACGCGGAGATCTTCTTCGACCCGCAGACGCACACCGAGCGCGGCGTGCCGATCGAGACCGTCGTCGCGGGCATCGATCGCGCGCTCGCCGACGCCGAGCCGCGCGGCTTCTCGAGCAAGCTGATCCTGTGCTTCCTGCGCCACCTGTCGGAGGAAGACGCGCTCGCGACGTTCGAAGCGGCGCTGCCCCTCTTCGACCGCTATGCGCATCGCCTGATCGGCGTCGGCCTCGACTCGTCCGAGCGCGACAATCCGCCGTCGAAGTTCGCGCGCGTGTTCGAAAAGGCGCGCGAGCGGGGCCTCAGGCTCGTCGCGCACGCGGGCGAGGAAGGCCCGCCCGAATACGTGACGGAAGCGCTCGACGTGCTGAAAGTGGATCGCGTCGATCACGGCGTGCGCAGCTCGGAAAACGCGGCGCTCGTCGCGCGCCTCGCGAACGCGAAGATCGCGCTCACCGTCTGCCCGCTGTCGAACCTGAAGCTCTGCGTGTTCGACGACCTGACGAAGCACACGCTGAAGGACCTGCTCGATCGCGGCGTCGCGGTGACGATCAACTCCGACGATCCCGCGTATTTCGGCGGCTACGTCAACGAAAACTATTTCGCGACCGTCGACGCGCTGAAGCTTGGCGACGAAGACGTCTACACGGTGATCAGGAACGGCTTCGCAGCGTCGTTCGTGAGCGCCGACGAACGCGCGGCGCTGATCGCGAAGCTCGACGCGCACTGGCACGCGGCCTGACGGCCGCACAACGCGCGCGCGCCGCATGCGGGGCGCGCGGAGCGCGCGCGTTGCGACGCGGCGCGCTCGACACGAGACACTGAGGAGAGCTTAACGATGGACCTCTATCAAGGCACGGCCGCGCCCGCGAAGCGCTCGGCGCTCGAGCGCCACTTCGGCATCCGCGAGTCCGGCTCGCGGCTGCGCACCGAGATCGTCGCCGGCGTGACGACGTTCCTGACCGCGATGTACATCATCGTCGTCAATCCCGGCATCCTGTCGCAGGCGGGCGTGCCGTTCCCGGCCGCGCTGACGGCGACCGTGATCGTCAGCTTCCTCGGCAGCTGCGCGATGGGCCTCTACGCACGCAACCCGGTGCTCGTCGCGCCGGGCATGGGCATGAACGCGCTCTTCACGTTCGTGATGGTCCACGGCGGCAAGATGCCGTGGCAGACCGCGCTCGGCTGTGTATTCTGGGCAGGCGTGCTGTTCGCGACGCTCGCCGCGTTCAACGCGCGCAAGCTCGTCGTCGACGCGATTCCGGCCAACCTGCGGCACGCGGTATCGTGCGGGATCGGCCTCTTCATCAGCCTGATCGGGCTCGTGAACGCGAAGTTCATCGTCGGCGATCCGGTGACGATCGTCCATGCGACATCGCTCAATCCGGTGATCGTCACGTTCCTCGTCGGCCTCGCGATCACGACCGTGCTCGTCGTGCGCCGCGTGACGGGCGCGCTCATGCTCGGCATCGTCGCAACGACGCTGCTCGCGATTCCGATCGGCCGCCTGTGGGGCGACGGCAGCGCCTACTGGCCCGCCGCGATCGCGACGAAGACTCTCGTCAACTGGAACGGCTTCGTCTCCGCGCCGGATTTCTCGGCAATCGGCCAGCTCGATCTGCTCGGCTCGCTGAAGTTCGCGTACTGGCCGTTCATCTTCGTGATGCTGTTCACCGCGTTCTTCGACGCGCTGTCGACGTTCATGGCGATCTCGGAAGCCGGCAACCTGCGCGACCGCGACGGCAATCCGCGCAACATCCGCCAGTCGATGATCGTCGACGCGTTCTCGGCCGTCGTGTCGGCGCCGCTCGGCACGAGCCCCGCGAACGCGTACATCGAATCGGCAGCGGGCATCTCGGCGGGCGGCCGCACGGGCCTCGTCGCGGTGGTCGCGGGCTTATGCTTCGTGCCGTTCCTGTTCCTGTCGCCGCTGCTGTCGCTCGTGCCCGCGATCGCGACGGCGCCCGCGCTCGTGCTCGTCGGCGTGTTCATGATGGAATCGATCACGAAGATCGAATGGCATCGCTTCGACGAGGCGATTCCCGCATTCCTCGCGATGATCCTGATTCCGCTCACGTACTCGATCACCGAAGGCATCGCCTACGGCTTCCTCGCGTTCGTCGTGCTGAAGCTCTTCACGGGCCGCCGCCGCGAAGTGAAGCCGGCGATGTGGGTCGTCGCCGCACTGTCGGTGCTCCTTGTCGCGCAGCTCTGATTTCAATCGATACGGATTCCCTACGATGACTCAAACCGCTTTCCGCGCGCGCCTGCTGACGTTCAACGGCGATCCCGCTCAGTCGGCCGACGCGGCCGCATACGACGAAGACGGCCTCCTGATCGTCGACGCCGGACGCGTCGTCGCGGCCGGCGCGCACGCGGCGCTCGCGCCGCGTCTCGCGCCCGGCGCGACGCTCGTCGACATGCGCGACAAGCTGATCGTCCCCGGCTTCATCGACACGCACGTCCATTATCCGCAGACCGAAATGATCGCGTCGCCCGCGCCTGGCCTCCTGCCGTGGCTCGACCGCTACACGTTCCCGACCGAGCGGCGCTTCGCCGATCCCGCGCATGCGCGCGACGTCTCCGAGTTCTTCCTCGATACGCTGCTTGCGTGCGGCACGACGACGGCGCTCGTCTACTGCACGGTGCACAAGCAGTCGGCCGACGCGTTCTTCGAGGCGAGCGACGCGCGCGGCCTGCGGATGGTGGCGGGCAAGGTGCTGATGGACCGCAACTGCCCCGAATTCCTGCGCGATTCCGCGCAGTCGGGCTACGACGACAGCGCCGAGCTGATCGGCCGCTGGCACGGCCGCGGCCGGCAGCTGTATGCGCTGACGCCGCGCTTCGCGCCGACGTCGACGCACGAGCAGCTCGAAGCTTGCGGCGCGCTCTCGAAGCGCCATCCGGACGTTTTCATCCAGAGCCACGTCGCGGAAAATCTCGACGAGATCCGCTGGGCGGCCGAGCTGTTCCCCGAGCGCCGCAGCTATCTCGACGTCTACGATCACTACGGCCTGCTGCGCCGCCGCGCGGTGTACGGCCACTGCATCCATCTCGACGACGCCGATCGCCGGCGCTTCGCGGAAACGGGCGCGATCGCCGCGCACTGCCCGACGTCGAACCTGTTTCTCGGCAGCGGCCTGTTCGATTTCGACCGCGCGAACGCGCAGCGCATGGCCGTCACGCTCGCGACCGACGTCGGCGGCGGCACGTCGTTCTCGATGCTGCAAACGATGAACGAGGCACACAAGATCGCGCGAATGACGGGCCATCATCTGAGCGCGACGCGGATGTTCTGGCTCGCGACGGCGGGCGCCGCGCACGCACTCGATCTCGCGGACACGATCGGCACGCTCGCGCCGCGCACGGAAGCCGACTTCGTCGTGCTCGATCCGGCCGCGACGCCGCTTCTCGCGCGCCGCACGGCGCGCGCGGAATCGCTCGAAGAACTGCTGTTCGCGCTCGCATTGCTCGGCGACGACCGCGCCGTCTATCGCACGTACGCGGCGGGCCGCTGCGCGCATCGGCGCGACCGCGCGGACGCGAGCTGAATGCGCGGGTAGACGACGGGCCGTTCGGCGAGAACACGCGCCGGCGGTCCGGCTGCGTCGGCGCGCATCGATCGACGGTCGAATGACGATCCCGCGCGACGCTGCAGTGCAGCAGCCGCGACTGCGCAGAGACCGACGCGCGCCGACACACGTCGGCAAGCATCGAAACGCCGACGAACGCGGCTCCAGCTCGCGGCCTCGCCGGACCGCCTGCCGTCCGCACCCATCCATGCCCTCGAATTCGAACCGGACGCGACCGGCGCTTCCCTGCTTGTCTTCCCCCGACGCGTCGCCCGCGCTTGCCCCGCTTTCGCCCATGCCGCCCGCGTCCGTCGACCCACGCGAGCGCCTGCGACATCCCCCGCCGCATCGAATGCACGCGTTGCCCCGCCCGAGCCGACGAACCGCAACAATCCTTCCCTTCATGCAAAAAAGGCGTGCTAGAATCCGCTCCTCATTGGGGAGTAGCCGCTCCGCTCGAGCCGACGCCGCCCGGCGCGCTCGCGACGGAGGCGTCCGTCAACAGACTTGGCCGTCGCGGCCATGGCGGACGCAGCCCGCAAGGCCTGGCGAGACCGATGGTTCACCGCACGCCGCAGATGGGCCCGGCGCGCGGCGAATCGTCGCTCGCGTTCAACCAGGCCCAGGGATATTCGTTCCGTGACTCAAGCCTTCCTGATCTCGACAGGCGCTGTCGCCCTCGCCGAAATCGGCGACAAGACCCAGCTGCTCTCTCTCGTCCTCGCCGCACGCTATCGCAAGCCGTTGCCGATCATCGTCGGCGTCTTCGCCGCGACCCTGATCAACCACGGCTTCGCCGGCGCGCTCGGCGAATGGCTCGGCGTGTATCTGACGCCGTCGGTGATGCGCTGGGCGCTCGCGATCTCGTTCATCGGGATGGGCTTGTGGATTCTCGTGCCGGACAAGCTCGACGCCGACGAGGCGAATGCGAACCGCTCGCGGCTCGGCGTGTTCGGCGCGACGTTCGTCGCATTCTTCCTCGCGGAAATGGGCGACAAGACGCAGATCGCGACCGTCGCGCTCGCCGCGCGCTTCCACGATTACATCGGCGTCGTCGCCGGCACGACGTTCGGGATGATGCTCGCGAACGTGCCGGCGATCCTGCTCGGCGACCGTTTCGCGCACCGGCTGCCGACGAAGCTCGTCCACGCCATCGCGGCCGTGCTGTTCATCGTGCTCGGCGCGCTCGCGTTCGTCCACGGCGGCGCGTGACGACAAGAAGGCGGCCGGCCGCTACACGCGGCGTTCGCTCGCGCCGCGCGCCCGGCGCCGCCGATCGCAGCGGACGAGCCGGCAACCGGCAAGCGGCCGTCGGCCCCGCCCGATTGCGTTTCGCCAGTTCAATGCGCCGGCGCGACGGCAGTGCCGGATGCGGGCGCGGCCGGCACCGCGCGCTCGTTCGAAGGCATCGGCGCGGGCGCGCCGTTCTTGTCGACGGGCAGCCTCACCGTGCGCACGGTGCCGTTGCCGAGCGGGAAGTCGGCGAGCGCCGCGCGGGCGAGATACGGCATCGCCTGCAGCAGCGACGAGCCCTCGCCCGCGTTGCGCGCCGCGACGTTATAGACCTCCTTGCCCGTCGCACGCTCGGTGATCCGGATCTCGAGCGAGCGCTGGAAGATCTGGTAGCTCTGGTTCACGTAGCCCGCCGGAAACGGTCCCCACGGACCGAACGGCCCCCAGGGGCCGCCGCGCCAGTACGGGCCGGGGCCGAACCACGGGTCGTAGTAGACGGGCTGCGGCACCGACACCCAGTCGCTCTTGATGCCGTACGCGAGGCCGACGAGGTAGCGCGCGTCCTTCGTCGGCACGCGGGTGAACGCGTAGGTCGACAACTCGTTGCCGACGATCTGCTCGTAGGTCGACTGCTCGAGGCTGTTCTGCTGCTCGGCGGTCCGGACGAAGGCGTAGCTGCGCGTCGCGTCGCTGCCGCTCCAGTTCGAGAACGCCGTGACCTGCGTCGCGACGTAGGACGTGCAGCCGGACAACAGCACGATCAGGGCACCCGCGACGAGCGCCGCGCCGCGGATGATGGGATTGCGTTTCATGTTCGTCCTCTTGGTCGATGGCACCGCGCGGGCTGGCCGGACGCCGCGATGACCGGATCATACGCCGTCGCGCGAGCGCCGCGCCGATAATACAAAGACCGTTCGCGCCGCCGAAAAGTTCGTCCCGCGCGCCGCGCGCAAAGGCTTTGTACAATGGGCTCTTGCCGCCGTGCCGCCTGGTCGGCGCGACCTCACTCTTTCTTACGCCCACGATCGACATGCCCGATACCGCCGCCCCTTCCGCCGTCATCCGCCGCAGCGACTACACGCCGCCTGCGTTCCTGATCGACGCCGTCGCGCTCGAATTCGATCTCGAGCCCGCGCGCACGATCGTCAAGAACACGATGCGCGTGCGCCGCAACCCGGACGCCGCGCCCGCGCCGCACTTCGAGCTGATGGGCGAAGCGCTCGAGTTCGTCGGCGCGCGCGTCGACGGCAAGCCGTACGACGCCGTGCGCGCGCACGAGCACGGCCTGACCGTCGAGAACGTGCCCGACGCGTTCGAGCTGACGATCGAGAACGCGTGCGCGCCCGAATCGAACACGACGCTGTCCGGCCTCTACGTGTCGAGCGGCAACTTCTTCACGCAGTGCGAGGCGGAAGGCTTCCGGCGCATCACCTACTTCGTCGACCGCCCCGACGTGATGGCGTCGTACACGGTCACGCTGCGCGCGGACAGGGCCGCGTACCCGGTGCTGCTGTCGAACGGCAACCTCGTCGATGCCGGCGAGCTGCCGGGCGGCCGCCACTTCGCGAAGTGGGAAGACCCGTTCAAGAAGCCGAGCTACCTGTTCGCGCTCGTCGCGGGCAAGCTCGTCAGGCTCGAGGAAAAGATCACGTCGGGCAGCGGCAAGGAAAAGCTGCTGCAGGTATGGGTCGAGCCGCAGGATCTCGACAAGACCCGCCACGCGATGGATTCGCTGATCCACTCGATCCGCTGGGACGAGAAGCGCTTCGGCCTCGAGCTCGATCTCGACCGCTTCATGATCGTCGCCGTCGGCGACTTCAACATGGGCGCGATGGAAAACAAGGGGCTCAACATCTTCAACACGAAGTACGTGCTCGCGAATCCGGAGACGGCGACCGACGTCGACTTCGCGAACATCGAATCGGTCGTCGGCCACGAGTATTTCCACAACTGGACCGGCAACCGCGTGACCTGCCGCGACTGGTTCCAGCTGAGCCTGAAGGAAGGCCTGACCGTGTTCCGCGACCAGGAATTCTCGGCCGACATGTCGGCGGGCGACGGCGAGAACGCGGCCGCGCGCGCGGTCAAGCGGATCGAGGACGTGCGCGTGCTGCGCCAGCTCCAGTTCGCCGAGGACGCGGGCCCGATGGCGCACCCGGTGCGGCCCGAGAGCTACGTCGAGATCAACAACTTCTACACGATGACCGTCTACGAGAAGGGCGCGGAAGTCGTGCGGATGTACCAGACGCTGTTCGGCCGCGACGGCTTCCGCAAGGGGATGGATCTGTACTTCCGGCGTCACGACGGGCAGGCGGTCACGTGCGACGACTTCCGTCACGCGATGGCCGACGCGAACGGCCGCGACCTCGCGCAGTTCGAGCGCTGGTACAGCCAGGCGGGCACGCCGCGCGTGACGGTCCGGACTGCGTACGACGCCGCCGCGAAGCGCTACTCGGTGACGCTGCGGCAAAGCTACGGCGACGCCGCGCCCGCGGCGCGCGAGACGCAGGACGGGCCGCTGCTGATCCCGTTCGCGATCGGCCTGATCGGCGCCGACGGCCGCGACCTGCCGCTGCGCGTCGAAGGCGAGGCGGCCGCGTCCGGCACGACGCGCGTGCTCGAGCTGACCGACACCGAGACGACGTTCACGTTCGTCGACGTCGACGAGGCGCCGCTGCCGTCGCTGCTGCGCAACTTTTCGGCGCCCGTGATCGTCGAGTACGACTACCGCGACGAAGAACTGGCGTTCCTGCTCGCGCACGACAGCGATCCGTTCAACCGCTGGGAAGCCGGCCAGCGCCTCGCGACGCGCGCGCTGCTGACGCTCGCCGCGCGCGCGGCCGCGCAACAGCCGCTTGCGCTCGACGATGCGTTCGTCGCCGCGTTCAGGCGCGTGCTGACCGACGACACGCTGTCGCCCGCGTTCCGCGAGCTCGCGCTCACGCTGCCGTCGGAGGCCTACCTCGCCGATCAGATGACCGAAGCCGATCCGGCCGCCGTCCACCGCGCGCGCCAGTTCGTGCGCCGCCGGCTCGCCACGGCGCTGCGCGGCGACTGGCTCGCGGTCCACGAGCGCCACCAGACGCCGGGCACGTATGCGCCGACGCCCGACGACGCGGGCCACCGCGCGCTGAAGAACCTCGCGCTCGCGTACCTCGCCGAACTCGACGAGCCGGCCGATGCGATCCGTCTCGCGAACGCGCAATACGATGCCGCGAACAACATGACCGACCGCGCGTCCGCGCTCGTCGCGCTGCTGTCGTCGGCCGCGGGCTCGGCCGCCGCCGCGCAGTCGGCAGATCGCGCGCTCGACGACTTCTATCGCCGCTTCGAGAAGGAAGCGCTCGTGATCGACAAGTGGTTCTCGATGCAGGCGACGCGGCGCGGGACGCCCGAGCATCCGACGCTCGACGTCGTGCGCAAGCTCCTCGCGCATCCGGCGTTCAATCTGAAGAATCCGAACCGCGCGCGCTCGCTGATCTTCGGCTTCTGCTCGGCGAACCCCGCGCAGTTCCATGCGGCCGACGGCTCGGGCTACGCGTTCTGGGCCGACCAGGTGCTCGCGCTCGACGCGCTCAACCCGCAGGTCGCCGCGCGGCTCGCGCGCGCGCTCGAGATGTGGCGGCGCTTCACGCCGGCGCTGCGCGACCAGATGCGCGGCGCGCTCGAGCGCGTCGCCGCGAACGCGCAGTCGCGCGACGTGCGGGAGATCGTCGAGAAGGCGCTCGCCTGACGGCGCTTCGCATTTTCTGCAGCGGCAGATGAAAATGAAAAGGCCGGTATCGCGTCATGCGATGCCGGCTTTTTCATCGAACCAGCGAATCGATTCGTGTCGGTACGAATCGCGTGGCATCCGCGCGGATCGAACGCTCGACGCGCGGCGCACACACGCACGCGCGGCGCGCCCGTCGCTGCGCGCTGCCGCGTCGAATCACACGAGCGCCGTTTGCGCGACCGTCTCGCGCACGCGCTTCGCCGCGTCGACCATCGCGGCGAGCGCCGCGTCGACCTGCTGCCATTCGCGCGTCTTCAATCCGCAGTCCGGATTCACCCACAAGCGCTCCGCCGGAATCCGCTCGAGCGCGAGCAGGATGAGCCGCTCGATCTCGTCCGCGCCGGGCACGCGCGGCGAATGGATGTCGTAGACGCCCGGCCCGATCTCGTTCGGATACTCGAACGTCTCGAACGCGTCGAGCAGCTCCATGTTCGAGCGAGTCGTCTCGATCGAGATCACGTCGGCGTCGAGCGCGGCGATCGACGGCAGGATGTCGCCGAACTCCGAATAGCACATGTGCGTGTGGATCTGCGTCGCGTCGGCGACGCCCGCCGATGCGACCTTGAACGCGCGCACCGCCCAGTCGAGATACGCGGCGCGCTCGCGCACCTTCAGCGGCAGTCCTTCGCGCAGCGCCGGCTCGTCGATCTGGATCATCCCGATGCCCGCCTTTTCGAGATCGAGCGTCTCCTGCCGCAGCGCGAGCGCGATCTGCAGCGCGGTCGTCGCGCGCGGCTGGTCGTCGCGCACGAACGACCATTGCAGCATCGTCACGGGCCCCGTCAGCATTCCCTTCACCGGCTTCGTCGTCAGGTTCTGCGCATAGGTCGCCCAGCCGACCGTCATCGGCTCCGGCAGATAGACGTCGCCATAGACGAGCGGCGGCTTCACGCAGCGCGAGCCGTAGCTCTGCACCCAGCCGTTGCTCGTGATCGCGAAGCCCCACAGCAGCTCGCCGAAGTATTCGACCATGTCGTTGCGCTCCGCCTCGCCGTGCACGAGCACGTCGAGTCCGTACGCGAGCTGCTTGTCGATCGCGATGCGCACCTGCTCGCGCATCGCTTCCAGATAGCCGAGATGATCGAGCACGCCCTGCTTGAACGCCGCGCGCGCACGGCGGATCTCCTGCGTCTGCGGGAACGAGCCGATCGTCGTCGTCGGCAACGGCGGCAGATCGAAACGCGCTCGCTGCGCGGCCGCGCGCGCCGGATACGCGCTCGCGCGGCGCGCGTCGGCGTCGGTCAACGCCGCGACGCGGCGCTTCACGAGCGGGTTGTGGATGCGCGCCGACGTGCGCCGCGCGGCGGCGGCCGCCGCCGCTTCGTCGAATTCCGCCGCGACCGCCGCGCGCCCCTTCACGAGCGCGTCGCGCAGCGCCGCGACCTCGCGGGTCTTCTGCACCGCGAACGCGAGCCACGTCTTCAGCTCGTCGTCGAGCTTCGGCTCGTGCGCGAGATCGACGGGCGCGTGCAGCAGCGAGCAGCTCGTCGCGACCCACAGCCGCTCGCCGAGCACGTCGCGCACCGGCGCGAGCCGCGCGAGCGAGCGATCGAGGTCGTTGCGCCACACGTTGCGGCCGTCGACGATCCCGCACGACAGCACCTTGTCGGCCGGATAGTCGGCGACGAACGCGTCGAGCTGCGCGTCGCCGCGCACGAGATCGATGTGCAGGCCCGCGACGGGCAGCGCCTTCAAGCGCGCCGCGTGCTCGCTCGCGTCGTCGAAATACGTCGCGACGAGCAGCTTCGGCGCATCCGGCGCGAGCGCTTCGTAGGTCGGCTGCGCCGCGTCTCGCCACGCGGCGGGCAGATCGAGCGCGAAGATCGGCTCGTCGATCTGCACCCAGTCGACGCCCTCTTCCTTCAGCCGCGCGAGCAGCGCGCGGTACGCGGGCAGCAGGCGCGGCAGCAGATCGAGGCGATCGGCGAGCCCGTCGCGCGCCTTGCCGAGCCACAGCAGCGTGAGCGGGCCGACGAGCGCGGCCTTCGCCGAGTGGCCGAGCGCGCGCGCTTCCCGCACTTCGTCGAAGAGCCACTCGACGCCCGGCCCGAACGTCGTCGCCGGCGAATACTCGGGCACGAGGTAGTGGTAATTCGTATCGAACCACTTCGTCATTTCCATCGCCGGCTGCGCGGCGTTGCCGCGCGCGGCCGCGAAATAGTCGGCAAGCGCGAGCGCGCGCGCATCGAAGCCGAACCGCGGCGGCAGGCCGCCGACGTGCGCGAGCGTCGTCAGCACGTGGTCGTACCAGGCGAAGTCGCCGACCGTCACGCAATCGAGCCCGGCGTCGCGCTGCGCCCGCCAGTGCGCGGCGCGCAACGCGCGGCCGGTGTCGGCGAGCGCGCGTTCGGCATCGGCCGAGGCGCCGTCGCGCCAATAGCGCTCAAGGGCGAACTTCAATTCGCGTTGCGCGCCGATGCGCGGAAAACCCAGGATGTGTGCAGTGCTCATCTCGATCCTCCAGAAGTGACCGGCAGTATCGGATTTGCCCTATCATTACTCAAACGAAAGTTTTTGCCGAACAACATGAATATTTTTCAATATCACCATCGGCCGAGTTTTCCGCGATGATCCGCTCCCCGCTCGAATTCCGGCATCTGCAAACGCTCGTCGCGCTGCGCGACACCGGCAACCTGTCGCGCGCCGCGCAGTATCTGTGCTTGACGCAGTCGGCGCTGTCGCATCAGTTGAAGGCACTCGAAACGCACTTCGGACTGCCGCTCTTCGTCCGCAAGTCCGCGCCGCTCACGTTCACCGCGGCGGGCAAGCGCCTGCTCGCGCTCGCCGAGCAGGTCGTGCCCGCGATCGAGGAGGCCGAGCGCGACATCGCGCGTCTCGCGCTCGGCACGGGCGGCACGCTGCGGATCGCGGTCGAATGCCATACGTGCTTCGACTGGCTGATGCCCGCGATGGACGCGTTCCGGCAGCGCTGGCCGGAAGTCGAGCTCGACATCGTGTCGGGCTTTCACGCGGACCCGATCGGCCTGCTGCATCAGGACCGCGCGGATCTCGCGATCGTCGCCGAGGCCGACGCCGACGAGGCGGTCGACTATCACCCGCTCTTTCGCTTCCAGATCGTCGGGCTCGTCGCCAACGATCACGCGCTCGCGCAGAGGGCGTCGCTTGCCGCGGACGACTTCCGCGACGAGACGCTCATCACGTATCCGGTGCCCGACGAGATGCTCGACATCGTGAGGCAGGTGCTGAAGCCCGCCGGCATCGAGCCGAAGCGGCGCACGTCGGAGCTGACGGTCGCGATCCTGCAGCTCGTCGCGAGCCGGCGCGGCGTCGCGGCGCTGCCGCTGTGGGCGGTCGCGACCTACCTCGACAAGCGCTACGTGAGCGCGCGCCCGGTGCTGCGCGCAAACGGCTCGACGCTGTCGGGCGAGCTCTACGCGGCGACGCTGCCCGCGTTCTCGCCGCGCCCGTACGCGGCCGACTTCGTCGCGACGATGCGCGAGACGAGCGCGGCGTCGCTGCCCGAGATCGAGCTGCTGTAGGCAGCGCGCCGCGCGCCGTTCCGACCCGCTTTCGCCGAAAAACCGTCGGCCGCCGGTCGCGGCGGGTAAAATCGAGCCTATTCCTATCCCAACATCCAACGCATTCGTCAGCCTCTCGGAGTCCCCCATGTCCATTACCCGACGCACCACGCTGTCCAAGTATCTGATCGAGCAGCAGCGTGAGACCAACAACCTCCCCGCGGACCTGCGTCTGCTGATCGAAGTGGTCGCGCGCGCGTGCAAGGCGATCAGCTACAACGTGAGCAAGGGCGCGCTGGGCGACGCGCTCGGCACGGCCGGCAGCGAGAACGTCCAGGGCGAGGTGCAGAAGAAGCTCGACATCCTGTCGAACGAAATCCTGCTCGACGCGAACGAATGGGGCGGCAACCTCGCCGCGATGGCGTCGGAGGAAATGGAGACGTTCTTCCCGATCCCGTCGAACTATCCGCGCGGCGAGTACCTGCTCGTGTTCGATCCGCTCGACGGCTCGTCGAACATCGACGTGAACGTGTCGATCGGCACGATCTTCTCGGTGCTGCGCTGCCCGGACGGCCATCAGGCGACCGAGCAGTCGTTCCTGCAGCCGGGCACCGAGCAGGTCGCCGCGGGCTACGCGGTGTACGGCCCGCAGTCCGTGTTCGTGCTGACGACGGGCAACGGCGTGAACTGCTTCACGCTCGACCGCGAAGTCGGCTCGTGGGTGCTCACGCAGAGCAACCTGCGCATTCCGGAAGACACGCGCGAATACGCGATCAACGCATCGAACGCACGCCACTGGT
This sequence comes from Burkholderia oklahomensis C6786, assembly GCF_000959365.1. NCBI lineage: Bacteria > Pseudomonadati > Pseudomonadota > Betaproteobacteria > Burkholderiales > Burkholderiaceae > Burkholderia > Burkholderia oklahomensis. The sequence continues at coordinate 2,788,352 of NZ_CP009555.1, read as the reverse complement.
ACGACCCGGTGAAGCGCTACGTCGACGAGCTGAACGCAGGCGCCGACGGCCCGCGCGGCGAGAACTTCAACATGCGCTGGATCGCATCGATGGTCGCCGACGTGCACCGGATCCTGAACCGCGGCGGCATCTTCATGTATCCGGCCGACAAGCGCACGCCGGACCGCCCGGGCAAGCTGCGCCTGATGTACGAGGCGAACCCGATGTCGTTCATCGTCGAGCAGGCGGGCGGCGCGGCGACGACGGGCCTGCAGCGCATCCTCGACGTGCAGCCGACGGGCCTGCACCAGCGCGTGCCGGTGATCCTCGGCTCGAAGAACGAAGTCGAGCGCGTCACGCGCTATCACCAGGACGTCCAGTCGTAACGCAACGCCGCACCGGTCGGGCGCCGCCCCGCTTGTTCGCATGCGGCGCATGCGGGACCGCTCGGCCGGGCGATGCAAGAAAATGCGGCGCTCACACGACGCCCTTCGTCGTGTGAGTGCGCGTTTCGGCCGATGCGAGGCAGTCGGGCGCCGACGAACCGGCCTGAATCGATCGCGCGCATTCTCGTCGAATCAGGCAGTGATCGGCATCGACGAAAAATATCGAAAATTTTTCGCAAAACCTCTTGTCAGCCCACCGGTAGCTCCCTATAATCTCATTTCTCTGTTGCCGGTGTAGCTCAGTTGGTAGAGCAGCGCATTCGTAATGCGAAGGTCGTAGGTTCGACTCCTATCTCCGGCACCAACAGATTCAAGGCTGCGATGCGGAAGCGTCGCGGCCTTTTTCGATTTGTGCGTCCGCTTTCTCGCAGTCGCGCGCGCATCGCGTTCGCCGCAGCGACGCCATCGACAAGCCCGCAGCGCGCATCCCGCCCGACGCACGCCGCCGGCACGAGCCTCGGTCGAGCGCGCGAGCGCCTCGACCATCGCCCGCCGCCGAACCGCGCGCAAGACCGTGATAAAGTGAATTGGCACGCATTGCGGCGCGCGTCCGCCCCGTTTCCGCGTCCATCAGATTGAGCCTGCCCATGCGACCCGATCCGCCAGACACGTCGAAGCTCCCTTCCCTGTCGGCGCTGCGCACGTTCGAAGTGTCCGCGCGCGGCTACAGCCTGACCGAAGCCGCGCATCACCTGCACGTCACGGTCGGCGCGGTAAGCCGCCAGATCAAGATGCTGGAGGACGAACTCGGCGTGAAGCTGTTCGACCGCAAGGCGAACAGCCTGAGCCTGAACGAAACCGGCCGGCAGCTCGCACGCGACCTGTCGCGCGCGTTCGCGATGATCCTCGCCGCGACGAACCGCGCGCGTCATCAGTACAAGACCGAGATCCGGCTGACCTGCACGCTGTCGATCGCAAGCCACTGGCTCAACAAGCGCATCGCCAAGCTCACGGCCGACGCCGGCAACGGGATCGCGCTGTCGATCGACCCGTCGGCGGACGTCCGCGATCTCGAAGCGGGCGAAGCCGATCTCGCGATCCGCTACTGCCCGACGTCGCTGCCGCGCCTGAACGCGCGCCCGCTGCTCACCGAGCATTTCCTGCCCGTGTGCTCGCCGCAGTACCTGCGGGAGCTCGGCGTCGTCTCGACGCCCGACGACCTGCTGCGCGCGCGCCTCATCCATGCGCCGTGGTTCCTCAACAACCATCATGAGAATTCGAGCTGGGACGACTGGTTCGCGATCGCCGGCGCCGCGAGCCGCAAGGCATTGCCCGTGCTGTCGTTTACGGGCGTCGGCTACGCGGTCGACGAGATCCTCGCGAACGGCGGCGTCATCATCGGCAGCTCGGCAATCATCGCCGACGATCTCGCCGACGGCCGGCTCGTGCCCGTGTTCGACGAACGGTATCGAATCGCGTCGCCGTACGAGTACCGGCTCGTCTGGGCGCCGTCCGCGACGAACTCGCCCGAAGTCAGGCAATTGATCGACGCGATCCTCGCGCTCGCCGGCCACGCGCCCGAGTTCGAGCGCTGAGCCGCGTCGCACGCAACCTGCGTCGCACGAGGCGCACCCGCGCGTCCGCGCACGTCAGCCGTCCTTGCACGCGAGCACCTCGATCGCGACGCGCATGTCCTTCTCCGGAAACGGCAGCACGTGCAGCAAACTGAATGCGGGACGCACGTCGCGAAAGAAGCGGCCGTGCACGGCCGCCGCGCGCCGCCAGTGCGCGATGTCGGTCAAATACATCCTGCTCTGCACGACGTCGCCGACGCCGAAGTCCGCATCGGCCAGAATTCCCGCGATCTTCTTCAGCACGACGTCCGTCTGCTCGCCGACGTCGTCGGACGCGATCGTGCCGTCCGGCCCGAGCGGGCCGGTCTTCGACACGAACAACAGGTTGCCGACGCGGACCGCCCGCGAAAAGCCGAACGCATCCTCCCAGCTCGATCCCGATTCGTACCGCGTTCGCATCTGCGCCTCCGCAAAGTCGTCATGCCGCGCCGTTCGCCGCGCCCTTCCGATCGTCAGCTTTCCTGATCACGTAGTAATGCGCGCGGTTCACGTTGATGTAGCGCCCGTTCTCGACGACGAACGCGATCGACGCGACGCCGTCCCGCACGAGCCCGTCGAGATACGACGCGAACGGCTCCGACGCGAGGTAGCTCTCGCGCACGCTCGCGACGACGTGACCGCCCGGCTTCGTCGCGCGCAGCAGTTCGCGAAGCGCGTCGACCTTCACGTGCCCGTCGATGAAAACACCGCAGCAGATCGTGTAGTCGTAGCGGCCTGTCGCGATCTGCGCAGACGACCCGTTCAGGTCGACGTCGCCGACGAGCCGGCGGTACACGCCGCGCTTGCGCGCAACGTCGATCATCCCCGCCGACAGATCGACGCCGTCGATCGCCGCGTAGCCGTACTTCGCGAGCTGCCCGCCGACGAGCCCCGTTCCGCAGCCCGCGTCGAGTATCTGCACCGCGTCGCGCCGCGCGTCGCTGTACACCTGATGGACGAAATCGAGCAGCTTCGCCGCCAGCAGATAGCCGACGTATTCCTCGCCCGCCGCAGTCGCTTCGTATCCGTGCGCCCAGTCGTCGTAGAACTTCGCGAGCCGCTCGTTGTTTCCGCCGAGTTGGTGCGAATCGGTGACGATCAGATTTTCCTTCGAGTCGTGCATGTGCGTCCCTCGCTGCGCATAGTCGTCAAGAACGGGCCATCGCCGCGCCGTGGCGGATGCCGTCGCGCAGCGCGTCCGAAAGATGTCCGCGTGTCCGAAGCGAGCGGAGAATCGCCTCGGTGATCCCGCCCGGCGTCGCCGCGCGGTCCAGGTACGCCTGCGTGTCGGCCTCGCTCAAATTCCTCGGCCGCACCTGTTGCGCCCAGTCGAGCACACGGCGCCAATCGCCGAGTCCGCACGCGGCCGCGCATTCGAGCACGTCGTCGTCGCGCGGCGCGATGCCCGCGACTTCGCAGTACGTGAGCGCGATCGGCAGACACGGCCCGAGCGCGGTGAACGCGTCGAACCGCGCGTCGCCGTCCAGCGCGACGACCTCGGTGCCGATCCGCTCGAACAGCGCCTTCGCCTGCGCACCCGCGTCGCCGTAGAACGCACCGATCGAGCGGCCGGCGACGATAGTGTCGGGAGAACTGATCATCGCCCGCGCGAGCCGGCCCGCGCCGCGCGCATGACGCGCGACGTTCGCGAGCGGCGTGCCCGCCAGCACCGAAATCACGCTCTGGCCGCGCTCGAGCGGATACGCGCCAAGCAACGCGCAATCGGCCGGCCGAACCGCGTACACGATCACGTCCGAATCGTCGACGGCCGCTTTCACGTCGGTCAGCAGATCGGCAACGCCGGCCGCGGCGGCGCGCTCGCGCGAGGATGCGGATTCGCGATTGCCGAGCCGCAGCGAATCGCCGCCGACGCCGCTCGCGACGAGGCGCGCGGCCACCGCGACGCCGACATGGCCCGCGCCCACGATGCCGATGCGGCCGAGCGCATCACGCTTGCCGGCGTCAGTCACGAGCGGCTCCTGCGCCGCCGCGACACGGCATCGCGAGCGGCATCGGATCGCCTCGATCCGCGCGCGCCGACGCCCGCTCGAGCCGTGCGTCGCGCGCGCGTCGGCCCTGGTTGAGCGCCTCGATGACGCCGATCCCGACGATGCCGAAGATGACCATCGCCGCGCCGCACACGAACCAGACGCTCAGCGCGTCGTCGAGTGCGAAATAGCCGAGCGTCACGCCGACGATCGGCGTGATCAGTTGAATGATCGACAGCCGCGACGCGAGATACTTCGTCAGCAACCAGTACCACGCGAGGAAGGTGCCGAGCACGAGCACGAAGGTCTGGAACGCGAGGTTAGCGACGGTCACGGCGTCCGCGGCGATCCGCGCGCGTCCCATCAGAATCGTCAGCGGCAGGATGACGACGGTCGACACCGCGACCTGATAGAACAGCGTCTTCTCGGCGGGCGCATTCGACAATCGCGTTCGCTTCACGACGACAGTGGTCGCGCCCCATGCGATGCCGGACAGCAGGCCGAAGCCGTCGCCGACGAGCGAGCCGCCGCCCGCCGCGCCGTCGCGGCCGAGAAAGCTGACGACGATCCCCGAGAACGCGACGAACATCAGCAGCCACTGCAGCGCCGACAGTCGCTCGTCCTCGTGCGTGAAGTGCATGCCGAAACTCGCGAACAGCGGCCCCGTATAGAGCAGCACGGTCACGTGGCTCGACGATGTGTACCGAAGCCCCTGCGCAATCGCGATCGATTCGACCGCCACGAGCAAGCCGACCGCGACGCCCGCGCCGAACGTGCCGTCCCGCAGCACGCGGCGTCCGTAGCGCCGGAACAGAAAACAACCGAGCACGATCGCGGAGATGCCGTAGCGGATCGACAACTGCATCAATGGATCGACGCGCGGTGCGGCCACCTTGATGAGCACCTGCTGCGATCCCCAGCAGAAACACAGCACGAGCATGATCGCGATCGACATGGCATCCAGCGGACGGCGGGTTTCGAGCACTGCAGCCTCACAACGAAGAAAAAGGGAGCCGACCTCGATATCGGTTTCCGGTCATGTGCCGCGTCGCCGGGCGGACACGCGTGGCGACGACAAAGCGCATTCCCCGGACGATTGAATTGGCCTGAAACACGATTTATTTGACCGGCCGAATTACGTATCTCGAATCCGGCCGCCGCCTCCCGAAACGAATCGCAGCCGGGAGAAAGACCGTTCGCCTTTTATCAACATCCAGCCAATAATCAGCGAGCCATTACAGGATAAATAAAAGTCTCCATGGGCAACATCGATTTTTCCTGACGGGTGGTTGAGCCGAAATCAATGCAATTGGGCTGCCTTTATAGATTTAAACAACGTGCTTGAGCGACATGACATATAAAATTCATTTGCCGATCCACTTTCCGTCCACTAGCCTTTGCTCACCGAAATTATTGCTTTTAGTCGACCAAATAATTAATTAGATCAATCCCATGAAATACGAAACGTGAAGAACAGATCAGGATTTCAAACTCATGAATCAGAACAAGCTTATTCTATTTAATGAAATGCACGGCGCCGTTCCTCGAATTTCGCGTCCCGTGTTGAAGCGGCAGTCGTCGCGGCCGCCTTTGCCGCCTCCGATCGTTCCGCGGCGGACGACTCGCCCCGGTCCGCCGGCCGAAAGCTGCGTGTCCCACCTCCACGGCTTCCCGCCATCGGCCCATCCGGCCGGTCTGCCGCCCTCCCTTTAATCGGCAAAATCCGCGACGCTCCGTCACCGCGATCGCACGAGCGAATCGCCGCGGGATTTTCGTCGACAAATACATAGCAGTCCTCATCTAACAGATGACGAATGCATGTCGATATCGCGCCGGCCTTCACCGCGCCGGCGTCCAACGCTTTTTCAAACGACGCAATATGTGGCTTCTCCAACTCGCCATCGTCATCACCGTCTGTCATGCTTGCGGCCATCTCGCCGAGCGGATCGGGCAAGCGCGCGTGATCGGCGAAATCGCGGCCGGCATCCTGCTCGGCCCGACGATATTCGGCGCGTTCGCGCCCGACGTCCATCGCGCGTTGTTTCCCGCCGCCACGCAGTCCGGCATCGCGTTGCTTTGCGAAGTCGGGCTCGTGCTGCTGATGTTCGAAGTCGGGCTGCATCTGCGCATCCCGAACACGTTCTCGTGGGCCGACGTCCGCCTGCCGGGCCTCGTCGCGCTGCTCGGCCTCGCGTTGCCGTTCGCGCTCGGCGTCGGCGTCGCGCTCGGCTCGAAAGACGCGCTCGCCGCAGGCTACGCGCCCGTCCCCTACGCACTCTTCTGCGGCGTCGCGCTCGGCGTGTCGGCCGTTCCCGTGATGGCCCGCATCGTCGCCGACCTCGGCTTGTCCGCGCATCCGAGCGCGACGACCGCGCTCGCGTCGGCGATGCTGACCGACGTCGCGGGCTGGCTGCTGCTCGCGCTCGTCGCGTCCGTCGCGCAGCCCGGCCACGGCGATGGGTTCACGCTGCTGCTGTCGATGGTATCGATCGCGCTGTACGCGGTCGCGTGCGTCGCGTCGCTCCGCTACGTCGTCGGGCCGTTGCTGCAGCGTGCGAGCGCGCGCGGCAACGTGCGCATCGTCGCCGTCGTCGTGACGGGTTGCGTGCTCGCGTCCGCGTGGGGCACGCACGCGCTCGGCTTTCACGGCGCATTCGGCGCGCTTCTCGCCGGCCTCGCGCTGCGCGATGCGCCGGCCGTCGCCGACCAGTGGCGGCGCACGTTCAGCGGCTTCGTGCACGTCGTGCTGACACCGGTGTTCTTCGCGTACGCCGGTCTGCACACGTCGATCTCGGCGCTCGACGACGTCGGCGCGTGGACGTGGTTCGGCGCATTTTTCATCGCCGGGTTCGCGGGCAAGTTCGGCGGCGCCTACGCGGCGGCGCGCTGGTGCGCTCGCACGCCGCATGACGCGATGCTGATCGGCGCGCTGATGAACGCGCGCGGGCTGATGGAGCTGATCGTGCTGTCGATCGGCCTGCAGCTCGGCGTGCTGCCGCAAAAGGTCTACACGATTCTCGTCGCGTTCGCGCTGCTGACGACCGCGATGACGACGCCGTTCGTCCGCTACGCGACGCGCCCCGGCGCCGCGCCGCTCGCGGACCCGCAAACCTGAGCAACCCTTCCCCACTCGACCGAAGCGACTTCACATCATGCAAATCACCGACACCCAGCAACAGATCGTCGAACGCCTGCGCGACATCGTCGCCACCCGGCTCGACCTCGACATCAAGCCAGAGCAGATCGGCCTGACCGACGGCTTCCAGTCGACGATCGGCATCGATTCGATCGGTTTCATCGAACTGCGCTACCAGTGCGAAGAGGCGTTCGGCATCAAGATCGACGATGACGACTTCACGCCCGACAACTTCTCGAATTGCGACGCGCTGTCGCGCTTCCTTCTCACCAAGCTCGACGCATGACGCGCGCGCCGCGCCGAACGAGGGATCATCCATGCATATCGCCAATTTCGATCACCTGATTGTCGAAGCGTCCGCGCCCGCCGGACCCGATGCGTCCGTCGACGACGTCGCGCGGCTCGTCGCCGCGCTGCCTGGAGCCACGCTTTCGTCGAGCGGCGTCGTGCTGATCGGGATGCCGAACGGCAAGACGCTGCTCAGGCTCTTCTTCTCGCTGCTTGCCGCCGGGTACACGCCGGCGATGCTGTCGCCCACCACGCCCGTCGTGCGGATCAAGCAGATGGCCGAGGACTTCGGCGCGATCGCGATCGTGAAGCCGCGTCTCGGCGAGGAACTGCGCGCGCAACTCCGGATCGGCAAGGTCGAGCGCCGCGCGGGCTGCGAGATCGGCTTCTTTCCGCAAACGCGCGAAAGCGTCGCCGGACCGGGCGAAGTCATCCTGACGACGTCCGGCACGTCGTCGGAATTCAGCAGCGGCTGCGTGCACGCGTTCGAATCGCTGCGGGAAAACGCGCGGCGGCACGCTGCCGACATCGGCCTGCACGCCGGCGACATCGTGCTCGTCAACCTGCCGCTCTTCTATTCGTTCGCGCTCGTCGCGCAGGCGATCGCCGGCATCGAATGTGGCGCGAAGCTCGTGATCAGCGGGCCGCCGTTCATCGCGCCGCGCTATTTCTCCGAACTCGCGCGCCATCGAATCAGCGTCAGCTCCGTCACGCCGGTGCTGATGCGCGACATCCTCTCTCACGCGGCCGACACGCTGCCGTCCTCGCTGCGCGCGCTGACGATCGGCGGCGATTTCCTCCCGGCCGCGCTCGCGGCGGAGTTCGTCGCGCGCTTTCCGGGCAACGAGCTATACCTGACGTATGGCGCGACGGAAGCCGGCCCGCGGATCGCGACCTGCCGCGCGCACGAGGTCGACGAACGGCGGCTCGCGTCGGTCGGCAAGCCGATGCAGGGCACCGAGGTGCGCGTGCTCGGCGATACGCCGTCGTCGCGCGAAGGCGAACTGCTCGTGCGATCGAGCACGCTGCTCAAGCGCAAGGTCGGCCGCAACGCGCGCGATCCGCTCGTCGAGCTCGACGGCCGCGTCTGGCTCAGGACGGGCGACATTTTCGAGATCGACGACGAAGGCTATCTGTTCTTCAAGCACCGCAAGACCGATTTCGTCGTCCTGAACGACGAGAAGGTCAATCTCGCGGCGATCCGTCAGCACTGCCGCTCGCTGCCGGGCGTGCTGACCTGCAAGACGCGTCCGCTGAAGCGAGGTGACGCGGTCGAAGGATATCAGCTCGAAATCGTCGTCGACGACCGGCTCGTCGATCAGGCCGGCGCCGACGATGTGAAGGCTCAGATCCTGAAAGGTCTCAAGCACTACGAACGTCCCGCCGCGCTGACGGTCACGCATGTCGATCGCGCGGTGCACGAGTTCTACAAGTGAGGGAAATCCGATGAATCACGACACCCGCCGCCTCGTCGACGCCGTTCTCGCGCGCCACGAGCCGCGCAGCATCGAGGACGTGCTGCGCTTCGTTCCGTCCCGGATGTGCCACATCACGCAGGAGCCGGACGTATTCAGGACCTACCCGCCCGTCATCATGCGCCTCAGCTTTCCGAGAGAGCAATGGGCCGAGCACGAGGCCACGTACGCGCGCTACCGCGACGAGATCATCCCGTCGCACTCGCTCGACGATTACCTGCGCGCGTTCCTCGAGCCCGACGCGCCGCGCCTGCCGTGTTTCTGCGCGGAGATGACCGACGTCGCGGGCGCGCTCGTGAGCACGCTGCTTGGCCGGCGCGTATATGGGATCCGCAACATCTACGTGAACTATCTGTATCTGCCGCAGCGCTGGCACTGCATCAACGCGATCGTCGCCGACGGCCGGATCCGCTATTTCGATTCGTCCGCCTACCGCCAGGTGTTCGACAAGTCGCGCCGCAAGTTTCTCGCGCCCGACGAGCTCGCCGGATTCGATCGGGCGGACGTCGAGCCGCGCTTCATCGTCGGCGACAAGTGGCTGCAAAGCGAGCCGTTCGCGCGCTCGATTTCGCTCGACGGCCACGCGATCCGCGACACGTTCCATCCGAATCCGCTCGATGCATCGAAGACCGACGAATTCCTGCGCATTTACGAATGAGCGGGCCGACGCATCGCCTCTTCTCTTCCGACCGAACAAGGAGCCTTCGTGACTGACGACATCATCGTGACCGGCATGGCCTGGCATACGGCGCTCGGCCGCTCGCTCGCCGGCGTCTGGCAACACCTGCTCGCGGGCGACACGGGCATCGCGCCCATGCCGTCGCCGCATGCGCTGAAGAACGATCTCGCCGCCGCAGTCGCGCTCGACGCACGCGGCGACGCACGCGACACGCTCGCGCGCCTCACGCGCGAAGTCGTCGCCGATGCGCTCGAACACGCGGAACTCGATGCGAGCCGCACCGGCACGCGCACGTTCCTCGTCGTCGGCACGAGCTTCGGCGCGCGGCTCGACGACGCGCGCGCCGCGGCCGAGCCGCTCGACCAATGGGTGCGCGACATCGCGAACGAGCTCGGCATCGCCCACGCGGCGCTGTCGACCGCCTGCTCGTCGGGCTCCGACGCGCTCCTGCTCGGCGCGATGCTGATCCGCGCGGGCATCGCCGACCGCTGCATCTGCGGCGGCGCCGACGTGCTGACCGAATCGAAGCGGCTCGCGCACAGCGGGCTCGGCACGATGTCGGCGACGACGCTGCGCAGCTTCGATCATCGGCACGACGGCACGATTCTCGGCGAAGGCGTCGGCTTTCTCGTGATCGAGCGGCGCGGCGCGCGTCCGGCGAAGCGGCTCGCGACGCTGCGCGGCGCGGGCTCGTCGAACGACGCTGCCGGGCTGACCGCACCCGACAAGGACGGCAACGGCATCCGCCTCGCCGTCGACCGTTCGCTGCGCGACGCCGGCCTGCAGCGCGCGGACATCGGCATCGTCAACGCACATGGCTCGGGCACTCGGACCAACGACCGCATCGAGAGCGCCGCGTACGCGTCGCTGTTCGCGCCGTCGCGGCCGATCGTGTTCGCGACGAAGGGCGCGTTCGGCCATACGCTCGGCGCGACGGGCGCGCTCGAGGCGATCGCGCTCGTGACTTCGCTGAACGAAGGAATCGCGCCGCCGATTCATGGACTCGACGCGCCGCTGGCCGGCTTCGACCTGCCGCTGCCGATCCGCGCGCCGAGCGAGTTCGATGCGGCGTACGGCCTGAGCGTGACGATCGGCTTCGGCGGCTTCAACACGAGCCTCGTGTTCGAACGGGGAGACGCGCGATGACACGAACGTTCTCTCTCGATTACGCGACGAATCATGCGCTCGACTGCATCGACGCGCGCGAGTCCTCTATCGCCGATCACGCCCAGTTGCCGGCCGACGTCCGCAGCGGCGCGAAGCAGGCGGATCCGGCCGTGTGGCCCGTGCTCGACACGGTCTGGCGGCTCTACAGCGAGCATCGCGCGAGGCTCGATCCGCATCTCGAGCAGGTCGGGATGATCCATTACGGCAGTGCGTTTCCGAAGCGCGCCGCGCGGCAGGTGATCGACGACGTCGCGCGCGGCGGACGCGTGTCGCCGCTCACGTTCATTCATGCGAACGCGGGCGCCGCGCTGTCGATCTGCTGCACGCGCTTCGGCTTTCGCGGGCCGACGCTGAATCTGACGATGGCGGCCGCCGACGCGGGCCGCTTCGCCGACATCGCCGCCGCGCGCTGGCTGGAGCGCGGCGACGCGCGCTATTTGTTCGTCGTCGCGGCCGAATTCGACGCGAACGAAGGCGTCACCGCGAAAACCGCGCTGTATGCGCGCGCCGCCCGCGTCGCCGATTGAATCCGCCGACGCGCGTCGGCCGACGCCCTTCCGCGTCATCCACGTCATCCACTTCCGGAGCTGCAATCATGAAACGAGACTACGACGTCGCCATCATCGGCTCGGGCATCGCGGGCGCGATGCTCGCCGCGATCCTCGCGAAGCACGGCGCTTCCGTCATCCTGCTCGACGCCGGCACGCATCCGCGCTTCGCAGTCGGCGAATCGATGGTGCCGGAAAGCGCGATCCTGCTCGAAATCCTCGCCGAGCGCTACGGGATTCCCGAACTCGCGTATCCCGGCAACATCGCCGCGATCAATCGACACATCGGCTCGTCCGCGGCGGGCATCAAGCTCGCGTTCAGCTTCGCGTGGAACGGCCATCGCCGCGAGCACGACATCGCCGACGTCGTGTCGACCCCCGTGCTCACACCCGAGGCGCATCTGTTCCGGCAGGACATCGATGCGTACTACGTCGGCGTCGCGGCGCGTCTCGGCGCGGTCGTCAAGCAGCAGACGAGGATTCGCGCGATCGACGTCGCCGAAAGCGGCGTGACGCTCGATATCGTCGACGAGCCGCCGTTGCGCGCGCGCTTCGTCGTCGACGCGGCCGGCTATCGCGCGCCGCTCGCCGACCAGCTCGAGCTGCGCAAAGGCGCACGCGAGATGCAGGCGACGACGCGCTCGCTCTTCACGCACATGATCGGCGTCGATCTCTACGAGAAGGCGATCGCGCCCGTCGAGACGCACGGCGCGCCGATCGCGCTCGCGCAGACGACGCTGCATCACCTGTTCGACTGCGGCTGGCTGTGGATCATTCCGTTCGACAACCAGCCGTTCAGCACGAATCCGCTCTGCAGCGTCGGCCTGCAGTTCGACATCGGCAAGCACGGTCCCGCGACGCGCGATCCGGAAGGCGAGTTCCGGCAGTTCCTCGCCGATTATCCGTCGGTCGCCAAGCATTTCGTCAATGCGGCGCGCGTGCGCGAATGGACGGTCGCGCCGCGGCTCAACTACACGAGCCGCGAGACGGTCGGCGACCGCTATTGCCTGCTCGGCCATGCGGTCGGCTTCGTCGATCCGCTCTTCTCGCGCGGCCTCGTCAACACGTTCGAATCGATCGTGCGGCTCGCGCCGCGCCTCATCGCCGCCGTCCGCGACGACGTCTGGAAGCGCGCGAACCTCGCGTCGCTCGAGCGCTACAGTCTCGAAGTCGTCCGCGTCAACGACCGGCTGGTCGCGAATTCGTATACCGCGTTCAAGTCGTTCCCGCTGTGGAACGCATGGTTCCGGATCTGGCTGAGCGGCAGCTACATCGGCGTGCTGCGGCTGCGCAAGATCCTCGCCGACTACCAGCGCGGCCGCGACGACGATGCGCTCGAAGCCGCGTTCGCGAATGCGACGTATCCGGGCCATCTGTCGATCGAGAGCCATCGCTACGAGCAGATGTTCGACGCCGCGTGCGCGACGCTGGAGCGCTTCAAGCGCGCGGAGACGACCGAGCGCGACGCGATCGACACGCTGCACCGGCTCTATGTCGAAAACCGCGCGCATCTGCCGCTCGACTTCTCGAATTTCGCGAACCGCTACGTGTCCCGGCCGACGGCCGAATTCGCGGCGTCGCTCGTCGACTGGGCGAATCACGCGCCGGACGGGCTCGCGAGCAAGCTCGCGCGGGGCCCGAATGCGCGCCCGTTCGATTTCCTCGATCGCTACCGCTATGGCGACCGCCTCACGCTCGCCGCGCGCGCCGACGCCGATCTCGCCCGCGCGACCGCGCCCGAGCTCGTCGAAAAATGAACGCGGCCCGCACCCTTTTCTCCCGCCCATCGAGGACCGAGACAATGAGTTCATCGAACGAAGCCTGGAGCCGGCGCCGCGCCGGCGCCGTCGCGCACGGCGTCCACCAGGCGCATCCGATCCACGTCGAGCGCGCGAGCAACGAGCGCGTGTGGGACGTCGACGGCAACGAGTACATCGACTTCACGAGCGGCATTGCGGTGCTCAACACCGGACATCGTCATCCGCACGTCGTCGCCGCGCTGCAGGCTCAGCTCGCGCGCTTCACGCACACTTGCTTCGCGGCGCTGCCGTACGCGGACTATATCGCCGTGTGCGAGCGGATCAACGCGCTTGCGCCAGGCACGCATCCGAGCAAGACGGCGCTGTTCAGTACGGGATCCGAAGCAGTCGAGAGCGCGCTGAAGATCGCGCGCGCGCATACGGGCCGCACCGGCGTCGTCGCCTTCACGAACGCGTTTCACGGCCGCACGTTCGCGACGCTCGCGCTGACAGGCAAAGTCCGCCCGTACTCGGCCGGCATGGGCCCGATGCCGGGCGGCGTCCATCGCGCCCGCTATCCCGACGCGCTGAACGGCGTGAGCGTCGCGGACGCGCTCGCGAGCATCGAGCAGATTTTCCAGGCGGACGCCGCGCCCGACGACATCGCCGCGCTGATCTTCGAGCCCGTCCAGGGCGAGGGCGGCGTGCAGGTCGCGCCCGTCGCGTTCGTCGAGCGCGTGCGCGAGCTGTGCGACCGGCACGGCATCGCGATGATCGTCGACGAAGTGCAAAGCGGCATCGGCCGCACCGGCGCATTCTTCGCGATCGAGCAGATGGGCGTCGTCCCCGACCTTCTCGTGTTCGGCAAATCGATCGCGGCCGGGCTGCCGCTCGCCGGCGTGACGGGCCGCGCGGATCTCGTGGACGCCGTCGCGCCGGGCGGGCTCGGCGGCACGTACGCGGGCAACCCGCTCGCATGCGCCGCCGCACTCGCGGTGCTCGACGTGATCGAGCGCGAGCGGCTCATCGCGCGCGCGCGGCAGATCGGCGAGATCATGCAGGCGTCGCTACGCGCGATGCAGCGCCGCCACGCGTTCATCGCCGACGTGCGCGGACTCGGCGCGCTGATCGGCGTCGAGCTGCGCGACCCGGACGGCGATCGGCCGGCGACGGACATCACGCGGCGCTGCATCGCGCTCGCTCGCGAGCGCGGGCTGCTGCTGCTCGCAGGCGGCGCGCACGGCAACGTGCTGCGCCTCCTCGCGCCGCTCACGATCGGATTCGACGCGCTCGAAGCCGGGCTCGCGATTCTCGACGCGTGCCTCGCCGAATGCGCGGCGCCCGCGGAGGCGACGGCGCCATGACGACCTTCTCCGATCTGCTGCGGCGGCACCGGTCGATTCGCCGCTACAAGCCCGATGCGATTCCGCGCGCGTTGATCGACGATGTGTGCGCGGATGCGGTGGCGGGCGCTTCGTCGTTCGGCAACCTGAACAGCGTGTCGCTCGTGCTCACTCAGGACCCCGAACGCAAGCGCCGGCTGTACGAGCTGCACGGCCGGCAGCCGATGATTCTGCAGGCGCCGCTCGTCGTCACGTTCGTCGCCGATTGCTACCGCACCCGCCGCTGGCTCGCACGCGGCCGCGCGCGCGACAACTTCAATAACCTGCTCGGCCATCACGTCGCGCTGTGCGACGCGATGATCGTCGCGCAGAACGTGTGCCTCGCCTTCGAGGCCCGCGGCCTCGGCGTGTGCTACATGGGTTCGACACTGACCGCGATGCGCGGCATCGCGGCCGCGCTCGCGCTGCCGAAAACATGTGCGCCGATCACGACGCTCGTCGTCGGTTATCCGGACGAAGCCCCCGCGAAACGCGACCGGCTGCCGCTCGATGCGATCGTCCACGACGAAGCGTATCGCACGCCGACCGATGCGCACATCGATGCGAGCTACGCGGAACGCGACCGGCTTGCGTGGGCGCGCTGCACGTCGTCGCCCGCGAACCGCGCGCGCATCGCACAGCTCGGCATCGGTTCGGTCGCGCAGTGGTATTCGAGCGAGCTGAAATACGATCCGGACCGCTGCCGGCGCGATTCGGACGCACTGCTCGAGTTCCTCGTGCATCGCGACTTTCTGCGTGCGGACGAGCTTCGCCGGCCGCAGCCCGACGCGCAGAAGAACCCGGCCGAAGCCGGCGCGCGCGAACATCACGCGCCGCGCCGTCCCCGTCTCATCCCCGCTCAAGGAAAATCGCGATGAAATTGATCGGCATGCTTGACTCGCCGTACGTGCGCCGCGCGGCGATCGGCCTGCGCCTGCTTCGGATCGAATTCGAGCACGCGCCGGTGTCGGTCTTCGGCGAGTTCGACGCGTTCCGGGCGATCAATCCGGTCGTCAAGGCCCCGACGCTGTTGCTCGACGACGGCGAAATCCTGATGGATTCGACACTGATCCTCGACTATGCGCGCGCGATCGCTTCCCCCGACGCGCCGCCCGGTCCGCGCGACGCGGCCGAGCATGCGCTCGCGGCAAAGCTCGCGGGCCTCGCGCTCGCCGCGTGCGAAAAAACCGTGCAGATCGTCTATGAGCGCCGACTGAGACCGCCCGATAAGCAATACGAGCCGTGGGTCGAACGCGTGCGCGGCCAGTTGCACGCCGCATACGGCGCGCTCGAAGCGTCATTGCCGTGGACCCGATTCGCCGCGCACGACAACCGGCTCGCGCAAACCGGCGCGACCGTCGCGATCGCGTGGCGCTTCACGCAGATGGTGTTGCCGGAAATCGTCGACGAAGCGGCCCATCCGCGTCTGACGGCGTTTTCGGCGTCGGCCGAGGACACGCCGCTTTTCGCCGCCTTTCCGCCCGATTGAACCACACGCGCCGTTCGACGCGGGGAGCCGAGCCGCGCGACGGCATCGGCGCGTCGCAGCGCCGGCGCGCCCGACCGAAGACATGCACGATTCGTTCGTCACCCTGAACGGTAACGCGCCGCACAGAGCGCCCGTTCGTCTCCCCCTATCGTCGATTCCTTTCGCATCGCGAACGATCCGGCGTTCGTTGCGGTGCCGCATTCGCATCGTTTGCCGACACGAAAGAATCGAGTGCAGATTTTCATTACGTTTTTATTTCAATTTGCTCACCGAGATCCGGCTCGCAAAAAATATTTGGTCAATCCGAACGAGGTGCGTAACATTACTTAACGATCCTGACCCGTCTATTGCAGTAAATTGCGTGTGCGACGCTCCGGGATCGACGTGCGATCCGCGTCACGTCACAGGCAGCGCCCGACGTCGGTTCATTCGTGGAAGTTAACAAAGGAGAGGACCACCATGGCTCATGGCTTGATTATGTGGCTCATCATCGGCGCAATCGCCGGCTGGCTTGCCGGCCTGCTCGTGAAGGGCGGCGGCTTCGGGCTGCTCGTGGACATCATCGTCGGCATCGTCGGCGCAGTCATCGGAGGCTGGCTCGCCGGCATTCTCGGCATTCACATCGGCGGCGGGTTCATCAGCTCGATCATCGTCGCCGTCATCGGCGCCGTCATCCTGTTGTTCGTGATCCGGCTATTCAAGCGAGCCTGACGTTGTATATCGCCCGGCGCGCCGCATGGCCGCCGGGCGCTTTCCCCGCCCCCTCCATCTCCGCGGCCGCGCCGCGTCTTCTTCGTCCATGGGCACCGATCTTCCGATCGCCCCCTTGCTCGAAAGACCTTCGCACGCGATCGCGCATTCACGCGCAAGACGCGACGCGCCGCCGCGCAAGCCGTCGGCAAGCCGAAGCGATTCCGGCGTGCCGACGACATCGCTTTCCGCACGCCGATCGTCAGTTATCCCGACGTTGCAGCCACGTATCGAGCACACCCGGCGCGAGCAGCCCGCTCTTCGCGCGCCGTGCGCCGTCCGCACCGATCCACACCGTGCGCGGCAACTCGCCGCGCCAGCCCGGATCGAGCGCCGCGCGCAGCCGCTCCGGCATCGGTTCGTCGTTCGCGTATTGCGCGACGCTCCCGGGCAGCTTCATCTGCGCGAGCGCGTCGGCGAGCTGCCGCGCATGCTCGTCGAGCGAATCGAGCGCGACGAGCGCGACCCGCACCTGCGGATGTCGCCGCTGCCATTCGACGAGATGCGCGGCGTTCTCGCGGCAATAGCCGCAGTCGAGCGACCAGATTTCGACGACGAGCGGCGCGCCGCGCCCGCTCGCATAGAGCGACGCGACATCCGCCGCGCGCAGCGGCTGCAGCTCGGCCGCGGCGCTCGACGCCGCGACGACGAGCGCCGCGAACGTGAAGACGATGCGCTTCATCGCGTTTCCTCCACGTCGATCAGACGATAACCGTCGTTGCGCGTGCGCCATGACAGATAGACGCGTCCGCGGTCGAGCAGCAATTGCGGGTTGTCGCTCGCGCCCGACGTTTCCGCGAGCGTGCGCGGCGCGCTCCAGTGCGCGCCGCCGTCGTCGGAACGCCGCAGCCTGATGCGCATCGCGTCGCCGTCGAACGCCTTCCACGCGAGCCACAGCGTGTCGCGCTGCGCGACGAGCGCCGCGTGCGACGCCTGCTCGTTCGGCGCCGCCGGATCGGCGCCGAACGCGAACGGCTTGCCGCGCGGCGCGCCGCTCGCATCGAGCCGCGAATAGAACACGTCGGCCTTGCCGTCGACCACGCCGAACCACGCGAGATGACGCACGCCGTCCGTCGTGATCGCGAGCGCGGGCCCGTGATCGGGACACGCCTCGACGTGCCAGTTCGAGAACGTCGCGCGCGCGGGCTCGATCGCGCGATCCGCCGATGCAGGCAGCACCGCGAGCGCGTGGTCGCGGATCTGCCCCGGAAACACGTTGCGCCACGCGGCCTGCACGCGGCCGTCGGGATCGATCGCCATCGCGATCCGGCAGCATTCGCACGTGTGATCCGTCACCTTGCGCTCCGGCTCGAACGTCGCGCCGCCGTCGGTCGACACCGCGTAGTAGATCGCCGCGCCGTCGTACGAGCGCCCTGCCCGCTGCGCGGCGACGAGATCGCGCTTGTCGATCCACGCGACGAAGATTCGGCCTTGCGGATCGACCGTCAGCATGTCGAAACGATGCGTGATCGCCTGCCGGTCATGATGCACGGTGATCGGCACCGACCACGTCGCGCCGCCGTCGAGCGAGCGCGAGAAGCGCACCATTCCGGTATACGGCGCGTCGAGCGGCATCGACCACGTGACGTAGATCGCGCGTCCGTCCGGGCTAGCGGCGAGCTTCGGCCGATTCTCGGCGCTCGTGTAGACCGGTTCGGGCAGCGCGTTGACCGTCGCGGGCGCGGACAGCGTGCGCCCGGCGTCGTCCGAATGCACGACGACGACGTGCTGCCCTTCGACCCATGCGACCCACAGCCGATGACGCGCGTCGAACGCGGCCCCCGTCGCGAGCGGCGCCTTCTGCGTCGAACCCGCCGTCATGGAGTCCATCGCCATGTGCGCCGCATGCGGCGCCGACGCGCCCGCCGCCGCCGGCGCATCTTGCGCGAGCGCGCCGCATGCGAACGCGAGCAGCGCGCCGCCCGAGAGAAAGCACTTCACAGCGACCATTTCAACTCTCCATAGAACGTCCGGCCCGGATACGGATGGAACACGTAGTAGCGGCGGTCGGTGACGTTGTCGATGCCGAACGACGCGAGCCAGTGGCGATCGAACCGGTAGCGCGCCTTCAGATCGACGACCGTAAACGAGCTGGTGCCGCCGTACACGTTCGGGTTCACATCGCCGTTGTCGAGCGTGTTGTACTGGCGCCCTGAATAGCGAACGCCGACGCTCGTCATCCAGTGCTCGTCGAAGCGGTACGACGCGAGCAGGTTCGCTCGCATTCGGGGGATCCGCGGCCAGCGCGCGCCGACATAGTTCGGATTCGCCGTGTCGGCAAGCGTCTGCGCATTCGTCGCGGACACGTTCGCGTCGACGTCGAGCCCCTTGATCCCGACGTCCTGCCCCGAAAACGCGAGCTCGACGCCCCGCACGCGCACGCGGTCGACGTTCGAGATGTTCGTATACGTCGAAGCGCCGGCGACCGTCGTCTGGCTGTAGATCGAGTTGCGCAGATCACTCTGGAACACGCTCGCGCGCACGACGCCGAAGCCGACGTCGCGCTCGGCGGTGAAGTCCCAGTCGATCGCCTTTTCCGGCTGCAGGTTCGGGTTGTTGTTGACGATCGCGTTGTTCGAGATCGTTCCCTGGAACAGCTCGGCGACGGTCGGAAAGCGCGTGCCCGTCGCGAACGACAACCGGAAGCGCCATGCGTCCGCGGGCTGCCATTCGAGCGCGAGCTTCGGCGACAGCGCAGTCGCGCCGCGATCCGCGTAGCCAAGCGTCGCGTTCGCGTTGCCGAGCTCGCCGCCGTATGCGTCCCACCGCTCGTAGCGCAGGCCGAGCGTCGCGAGCCAGCCGGGCGCGAAGCGCCACGCGTCCTGCGCGTACAGCGCCTGCGTGCGCGTGTTGCCGCGGTAGCCGTTCGCGAGCGTCGTCGGCACCGCGTTCAACCAGTTCGAGGTGTTGTAGGTCGCGTTGCGCAGGAAATAAGTGTCGAAGTGATAGCCGAACGAGAAGCGGTGTCCGCGCACGTCGGGCGATTCCGCGCGCAGATCGAAGGTACGCCAGCCGGTGCCGTCGCCGCGGAATACCGTGCCCGCGCCGCCGTCCCACGCGGCGGGCGGCGCGCTCGACGCCATCCGCAACACGTCACGCGACACGTCATACGCGGACGCGGTCGCCGACAGCTTCCAGCCGGACGCAAGCCGCGCGTCGAGCCCGAGCCCGTACAGCCAGTTCTCCTGATCGCCGCTCTGCGGCGCGAACGCGGCCGGCGACACCGTGTAGCTGCGCCCGCCGAACGACACGTTTCCGCCGTACACCGGGTTGCCGGCCGCGTCGCGCAGGAACGTGTCGCCATGCTGACGGTAGTGATTCTCCCAATGTCCCAGCGTGACCGTCGCGTCGATATGATCGGTGAACGCATAGCCGAAGCGCAGCGTCTCGTTGAGCTGCTCGGTGCGCTCGATCGTCTGCGCGCCGACGATCGTCCGCGGCCGGCCGTTCGGGCCGACGTCGGAGACCGCGCCCGTCACCGGCACCGGTACCGGCGCGCCGAGCCTCGGGTCGTACGCGCCGTTCGGGCTCGCGTACTGCATCGGCTGGCCGTCGTTTTCGAGCCGGTCGAGCGACAGCGCGTACCAGAAGCGCCCGATCCGGTCGGCGATCCGCGCGGTTTGATGGTTGCCGCCGAAGCTGTCGGCGAAACCGTAGCCGTCGCGGTAGCGCTGCGTGAAGAACTGCGTCGACACCGACGCGTCGAGCCGCTCCGGCTTGCGCGTCGTGATCTGCACGGTCGAGCCGATCGCGTTGCCCGGATAGAGCGCGGAGAACGGGCCGTACAGCACGTCGACGCGCGCGATGTCGTCGGGCTGGATCAGCGACCAGCGCGGCGGATACGAATAGCTCGAGCCGAGCAGATTGGACAGCAGGAGGCCGTCCGCGTAGACGAGCCCGCGCGCGCTCTGCAGTTCGTTGAAGTCGCGGCCGGCGAACACGGAATTGCGGTCGCCGATGTAGCGCCGGCGCACCATCAGGTTCGGTGCGTACTTGAGCGCGTCTTCGGTCGTCACGTTGACGTGCGAGTCGATCTGGTCGCGGGTGAGCGCCTCGACGACGCCCGGCGTTTCGGGCGCGAATGCGGGGCGCTGCGCGGTGACGGTGACGACATCCAAGGTTTTCCCGGATGCGGTCGTCGCGGCGGCGGCGGCGGCGGCGGACGTTGAATCGGTAGGCGCGGCGGCCGTCGACGCCGCATGGGCGACGGGCCAGGCGAATGACGCGAGGCAGGCGGCCGCGAGCCGCCTGCGCGCGACGCGCGCGGCAAGAGCATTGGACATGGAGAAGCAAATCCTGAAAACGTGGTCGGCGAATCGCCGCGCACGCGAATGCGCACCATGCCGGTCTTCGCTGAAGAGCGGGCATGGCGCCGGGCGTCGCGCGTGCGACGGCGCTCACGCGTGGCGACGCGCGAGCGAACTGCTGGGATCAGACCGGTACGGTTTCAGGCGGGGCGCGCGGCTGCGCGATGCGCACGCCGCGGCGGAAGAAGACGGCGGGCCGCTCGACGCGGCTCGCATGGACGAATGCGCGGACGAAGCCGGGCAACGCGGGCGCGCTCGAGCCGAGCGCGACGTTGGCGGCGAAGCCGGGACAGTAGACGCAATGCGCGACGTGCGCGAGCGAGCCGCCATCCTGGCGTGTCCCGCCATCGACAACGATGCGCCTCGCGCCCGCTGCGCTGCACAATTCGAGCGCGAACGGCGCGTCGGACGCGTTCGCGGCCGCGCGCGCGTAGCCGATGACGGGCGACAGTACGTTGAGTACCAGCGCCAGCCAGACGAGGCTCATCCATCGCGTCGAACGTTTCATCGCAGCTCGATAAAAAGAGGCGCGCAGTATAACAAGGCCGTTTGCGATTGCGCTGCGTAGGATGCGCATCCGTACGGGATCGCGCATTGCTGCAAATCAACGCAAACGCATGTGCCGTTTAAGCAACATAGACAAAATCTAACGATTGAACGCTGGCACAAAGCAAAGCTTGCGATCGATAATCACTTGACCAAGGAGAGAGATCATGGACGAAAGGCCAACCCGCATCCCGCCGCCCGAGAAAGTGATGAGCCCGGACCCCGAGCCCGTGGCCGTCGAGTTTCTCGCCGAGCTGCCCGAGCATGTGCGCGCGTTCCTCGACGAGCAGCACAAGCTGTGCACGCCGAAGTGACCGTGCATTCGCTGACGGCGCGTTCGGGCCGGTGAACCGTCGCGTGTTCGCGAACGTTTCCGTGCGCTCCATCGCTTCCTCTTCTCGGCAAGCCGCGCTGAACCCGGGCCGCATCGGCCAGCCGGGTCGGAGTTGCTGCATCCGCTGATCTCCCGCTTGCGCCGCGTCGCCGCGCAACGTCTTCGCTTATTCTTCTGTTTTTCCCGTCGTCCGGCTCCCACAGGCCGGCATTGTCATTTTTCGCCATGAAACTGTCGCTTCGCGCAAGCCTGGCCGCCGCCGCGCTCGGCCTCGCCGTGCTGACCGCCCCTCGCATCGCCGCCGCCGACGGCGACGACACCGCGCTCACGAACCTCGTCGCACTCGCGTCGCAGCGCCTCTCGCTCGCCGAGCCCGTCGCCCACTGGAAGTGGATCAACAAGAAGCCGATCTCGGATCCGCCGCGCGAGGCGGCGCTCCTTGCCGACGTCGAGCGGCGCGCGACGGCGAACGGCGTGGATCCCGCCTACGCTCGTGCCTTTTTCGACGACCAAATCACGGCGAGCAAGCAGGTGCAGAACGCGCTTTTTGCGACGTGGCGCGCGACGCACGGTCCCGAAGGCCCCGCGCCCGATCTCGCGACGAGCACGCGGCCGCAGCTCGATCGGCTGACCCAGTCGCTGATCGCCGCGCTCGCTCGCGTCGCGCCGCTGCGCGACGCGCCGGATTGTCCGTCGCGTCTCGCACGCAGCGTCGCGAATTGGAAAACGCTGACGCGCTACGATTCCGGCCAGAAAGACGCACTCGGCACCGCGCTGTCGCACGTCTGCACGGCGGGCGGCCCAAGCGCCGTCGGCTGAGCGTCGGCGCGCGCCGCGCCCGCAAGCGGAATCAGCTGCAGCCCGCGCGCAAGATGCGTTTGCAGAATGCGGCGCACCACCGGCGCGGCGTCCGCCCCGCGTTCGCTCGCCTCGCTCGCTTCGGCCGCAAGCGCCGCGGCCTGCTCGATCGATGATGCGGCGCCGACGTAGCGCCATCGGTCGACCACGTGGAAGACGCTCGAAGCGCCGCGCTCCTCGAACGCAACCGGCCCGTCGAACGGCCAGTTCGCATCGCCGGCCGGGCGCGCCGCGCTGCGGTCGGGCCGCCGGTTGAATGACGGCGCGAGCGAAGCAATCCAGTCCGCCTCGGCCAGCAGCGCGCCGAGCTCGCCGCCTGTCTCGCGCCACTCGACGCGCCGAACCAGTTGCGCCAGCCGCATTTCCTTCGACGAGCGCCGCTCGCCCGTCAGCAGCGCGCGCAGCCGCTGCCTGACCCGGACGCTGCGGCCCACGTAGAGCGGCACATCGTTGTCGCCGAACAGCGCATAGACGCCGCAACCGGCTGGCGCGCGCTCCAGGTGCTCTTCCGTCAACTCGCCCGCGAGCCGGAAACGGCGCGTCGTGCGCTCGATCTGCTCACGCAGGTGCTCGCCCGGTATCGCGTCGTGCAATTTCTGCCAGAACTGCCAGATGAGATCCGCATCGGCGAGCGCCCGGTGGCGCGCCGACGGCGTGAGCGCGTGGCGCGCGATCAGCGCGTCGAGCCCGTGACGCGACTCGCGCGGAAAGAGCACGCGCGACAGCCGCACCGTGCAGAGCACGTCCGGATTGAACGCAAAACCCGCCCGCTCGAATTCCGCGCGCAGAAAACCGCGGTCGAAGCTCGCGTTGTGCGCCACGAAGAGCTTGCCGTCGAGTCGCTCGAACAATGCGGACGCGACGTCGGCGAACGTCGGCGCGCCGCGCACCATGTCGTCCGTGATGCCTGTCAGTTGCTGGATGAAGGGCGGGATTGCCTGCCGCGGATTGACGAGCGTCGTCCAGGTCGACACGTGATCCGCGCTCACGACGACGACGCCGATTTCGGTGATGCGATGCTCGACGGCCGAGCCGCCGGTGGTTTCGAGATCGACGAACGCGAGCGGCGCGTCGATCGCAGGGTGGAGCAGCGGCGAGGCGGACATGGATGGCGGGCAGACGGTGCTTCGTGTTTTGTCGGATGGGCGCGGGGGGACAGCCCGCGGCGCTGGCGGTTCCTATTCTACCCGCCCGAAAAACCAAAACCCCCGCCTAGGCGGGGGTTTGCACGGCCCTCGGTGCGTTTCAGGCGTTCAAAGCGCCTGAATATTCGCGGCTTGCTTGCCTTTCGGACCGGTTTTCACTTCGAACGACACACGCTGATTCTCTTTAAGGGTCTTGAAGCCGTCCATCTTGATTTCGGAGAAATGGGCAAACAAATCCTCGCCGCCATTGTCCGACGTAATAAAGCCGAAGCCCTTAGCATCGTTAAACCATTTCACGATACCGGTATCCATATTCCTAGTTCCCCACTAAATAAAAATAAACACGGGCTACGCCCTTATACCGTCACACAAAGCCTCGGCACTTCCTCAACCCCCTCATTCGACGTACAGGAAGCACTGCAAGCTTGGTGGTGCTTTTATAAATGGGAGAATCCAATTCAGTCAAGAAAATTTTTGATGACCTGTTATGCGATTTGATACGAATACAACTGGAATCGGTACACTCGAAGCGAGAAATTTATTAACCGCAACAACACCTGTCATTATTACCGGGGTAGTTCGACATTTAATTCCGCAAAAGAAAAATCTACCGCGATCAAGCGAATCGGCCGCGGCTCGGTATTTGTCCGGGTTGCGGCGCGCAGGAACATTTGCAATGCTGATCGCCACCTCTAAGGGCGCGGGAGACTGTCATGCTGAACGCCATCAAGCGCTTCGCACACCGGCTCGGCATTGCGCGCCGCAGCAATTCGGCGGGCCGCGCAGCGGCGGCGTCCGCGACGTTCGCCAGCGAATTCGACTCGACTTGGCACGGCGATCACTGGCAAAACCTGCTCGCGTCGCCGCTCGATGCGCGTCACTATGTGATGGAAGACTGGGCACAACCCGCCATGCCGGCGCGAGAAGAACAAGCGGACACGCAGCCGCCCAAGCGCCGCAGGCGCTGGTACGAACAATAGGCAGGCAAAAAAAAGCGCGACCGGAAAGTCGCGCCGACAAAGGTTTGGAGATCTTTTCCGTCAACG
Source organism: Burkholderia oklahomensis C6786 (assembly GCF_000959365.1). NCBI lineage: Bacteria > Pseudomonadati > Pseudomonadota > Betaproteobacteria > Burkholderiales > Burkholderiaceae > Burkholderia > Burkholderia oklahomensis. The sequence continues at coordinate 2,763,497 of NZ_CP009555.1, read as the reverse complement.
AAAAAGTCTGCTTTGGTAAGCAGAAGCTGCAGTATAACGAGTTGACTCCCTTTCATTAGTCATACTCCCCACAAACCTCTATTGCCGAAGCGTCAATAATCACATTCTTACGCGACGCACATCCGGCCGCCTCCTCACACATTGTCGCTGTTGCGCAACGCTGCCGAAGGTTCGGGGGCGGAAAAATATTCCCCCGATGAGGCCCGAAGCCTTGTCCCACAAGGGTTTCCGCCGCCATCCCAATTATTGCCGAAACGCAAATACATTATTTCTTAAACTGGATTCCTCGACTTACGGCAACGCTCTTTTACACTGCGGATAGCTTGATGGCGGGCGTCGGTACACGCCCGGACATGCCCCGGCTCCGTTTCTCGCAGCAGCGGCCGGGAACATCGAAGAACAGGTCAGATATCGTCATCCACCCTGTTTCGGACGGAGATAAACCCAATGAAAAAGACCCTCATCGTTGCCGCTCTCTCTGGCGTCTTCGCGACGGCCGCCCACGCGCAAAGCAGCGTGACGCTGTACGGCCTGATCGACGCCGGCATCACCTACACGAACAACCAAGGCGGCCACAGCGCGTGGTCGCAATCCACCGGCTCGGTCAACGGCAGCCGCTGGGGCCTGCGCGGCGCCGAGGATCTCGGTGGCGGCCTGAAGGCGATCTTCGTCTTGGAAAACGGCTTCGGCATCAATAACGGCACGCTGAAGCAGAATGGCCGCGAGTTCGGCCGCCAGGCGTTCGTCGGCCTGTCGCACGAGCAATACGGCGCGCTGACGCTCGGCCGCCAATACGACAGCGTCGTCGACTACATCGGGCCGCTGTCGCTGACGGGCACGCAATTCGGCGGTACGCAGTTCGCCCACCCGTTCGACAACGACAACCTGAACAATTCGTTCCGGATCAACAACGCGGTCAAGTACACGAGCGTGAACTGGGCCGGCCTGAAGTTCGGCGCGTTGTACGGTTTCTCGAACAACAACCAGTTCGCGAACAACCGTGCGTATAGCGCGGGCGTGTCGTACAGCTACGCCGGCTTCAATATCGGCGCCGGCTACCTGCAGCTGAACAACAACTTCGGTCCGGCGGTCTCCAACGCATCGGGCGCCGTCGCACTCGACAACACGTTCGTCGGCAAGCGCCAGCGCGTGTTCGGCGGCGGCCTGAACTACACGTACGGCCCGGCGACGGCCGGCTTCGTGTTCACGCAATCGCGCGTCAACCGCGCGACGGCGATCGGCGCGGGCGCATCGGGCGTCGCGAACGGCATCGCGCTCGACGGCACGTTCCTGCGCTTCAACAACTACGAAGTGAACGGACGCTACGCGATTACGCCGGCCTGGACGGTCTCGGGCTCGTACACGTACACCGCGGGCTTCATCGAAAACCATCACCCGGGTTGGAACCAATTCAACCTGCAAACGGCTTACGCGCTGTCGAAGCGTACCGACGTGTACCTGCAGGGTGTGTATCAGAAGGTCAACCGGGACGGCACGGACATCGGCGCGTACATCAACGGTGTAGGCGGTGCGTCGTCGAGCGAAAAGCAAGTCGCCGTCACGGCTGGCCTGCGTCACCGCTTCTAATCGGACAGCGCGGTTCAGCGCCAATCAAAAGCGCCCCGTAAGGGGCGCTTTTTTATGCTTTGTCGCGTAGAGCAGACGCGCTACGCAGCCGCGGTCACGCCGTCGGCACAACCCGCCATCCCCCGCTTGCGCACTGCGCAACGGCCAATCCCTATTCGCCGCAGACGCACGAGAAACGAAGCGCCCTCCCACGACTGCAACCTATGCCGCGCCCGGCGCCGGATAGCGGACGTCGAGCACGTCGATCGGCTCCGGACCGACCGGCGTCAGCAGCGTGACCGTGTCGCCGACGCGCGCCTTCAGCAGCGCGCGCGCGACGGGCGAGATCCAGCTCACGTGCCCGCGATCCAGATCGACCTCGTCGACGCCGACGATCGTCACCGTATGCTCGGTGCCATCCTGCGTCGCGTAATCGACGGTCGCGCCGAAGAACACCTGGTCCGCGTTCTCCTGGCGGCTCGCATCGACGACTTCGGCAAGATCGAGCCGCTTCGTCAGAAAGCGGATGCGGCGGTCGATTTCGCGCAGGCGCCGCTTGCCGTAGATGTAATCGCCATTCTCCGAGCGGTCGCCGTTCGACGCCGCCCACGACACGAGCTTCACCACTTCCGGGCGCGCTTCGTCGATCAGGTGCAGCAGTTCGTCGCGCAGGCGCTTGTGGCCCGCCGGCGTGATGTAGTTCTTCGCGCCAGGCGGGATGGCTGCCTGCGCGTGTTCGAGGTCGTCGTCGTCTCCGTCCGACTCCTTCACAAATGCTTTGTTCATGATGCAATTTCAACGGCTATCGGATGCTGTAAGGTTACACGAACAGCCTCACCCGATAAATCGCCGCGAGAGGCTTCCCTTTTTAAATTTGTTTGCTATAATCTCACTTCTGCGTGCGGCTGTAGCTCAGTTGGATAGAGTACTTGGCTACGAACCAAGGGGTCGTGGGTTCGAATCCTGCCAGCCGCGCCATTTTTTCGAGGGCCTTCTCCCGAGAGGGCCCTTTCAGTTCAAAGTTGTACTGCTTTGCGTGCGGCTGTAGCTCAGTTGGATAGAGTACTTGGCTACGAACCAAGGGGTCGTGGGTTCGAATCCTGCCAGCCGCGCCATTTATGAAGGGCCTTCCTCCTGGAAGGCCCTTTGTTTTTTGTACCCGCGCGGATGCGCAGTCGTGCCGCTCGCCCGCTCAGGGGTCGGCACATAGTGCCCGCTCGTCTCCTGCCCGCACCTCGCGCTCGAAATGAAAACGGCGGCCCAAAGACCGCCGTCGACGACGCGCTGCACCGCGCCATCCGCCCCTCTGGCACCGTCCGCGCTAGTAATCCTGCCGCTCGCGATCGATCCGCATCCCGCCGTCGTGCCGTGCATGCACGACGTCGTCGTTCGAACGCTCGCGCATGATCCGCATCACGTCCGGATTCGTGCGCACGCGGCGCATCACGTTCGCGAGGTGCACGCGGTCGCTCACCTGAATCACGAAGCGCAGCACCGTCGATTCGTGCGTCAGATCCTCGTCCATCGCGATGTGGACGATGTTCGCGTCGGCCGACGTGATGTCGGCCGCGACGCGCGCGAAGATCCCCTTCGTGTTCTTCACGAGCGCCTTCACCGCGACGTCGAACAGACGTCCCGGCTGAGGCGCCCACGCGACGTCGATCCAGCGGCCCGGATCGCGCCGGTGGATCCGCTGCGCGACGCGGCAGGCGGTCGTATGGATCGCCATCCCGAGCCCGATGCCGATGTAGCCCATGATGTCGTCGCCCGGAATCGGCCGGCAGCACGCGGACAGTTGCACCGACATTCCTTCCGTGCCGGTGATGACGACGGGCGGCGCATGGTTCGCGTGACGCTCGGCGCGCGGCAGATCGTCGTCGGCGTCGCGCCCGCTCATCAGCACTTCGATGCGCTTCGCCATCACGGCGGCCACGCGGCGGCCGAGGCCGATGTCCGCGAAGATTTCCTGACGGCTCTTGTTGCCCGTCCACTGGACGAGCTTTTCCCACACCTCGGGCGTGACGTCGGCAAGCGCGAGCCCGTAGCCCTTCAGGCTCTGGTCGACGAGCCGCTCGCCCAGCTGCACCGATTCGTTCAGGCGCATCGTCTTCAGGTAATGCCGGATCGCCGAGCGCGCCTTGCCGGTGCGCACGAAGCCGAGCCACGCGGGATTCGGCTTCGAGTACGGCGCGGTGATCACCTCGACGATGTCGCCGCTCTTCAGCTCGGTGCGCAGCGGCAGCAGCTCGTTGTTGATCTTCACGGCGACGCACTGGTTGCCGAGATCGCTGTGGATCGAATATGCGAAGTCGAGCGCGGTGGCACCGCGCGGCAGCGCCATGATCTTCGACTTCGGCGTAAACACGTAGACCGCATCCGGGAACAGATCGATCTTCACGTGCTCGAGGAATTCGCTCGAATCGCCCGCCTCGCTCTGGATGTCGAGCAGCGACTTCAGCCACTGGTGCGCGCGCTTCTGCACGTCGTTCAGATCCGCGCCGCCGTTCTTGTAGAGCCAGTGCGCGGCGACGCCGGCTTCCGCGATCTCATGCATCTTGCGCGTGCGCACCTGGAACTCGATCGGCGCGCCGAACGGGCCGACGAGCGTCGTGTGCAGCGACTGATAGCCGTTGACCTTCGGGATCGCGATGTAATCCTTGAACTTGCCCGGCACGGGTTTATAGAGCGCGTGCAGCACGCCGATGCACGTGTAGCAGTCGAGCGGATGCTCGACGACGATCCGGAAACCGTATACGTCGAGCACCTGCGAGAACGACAGCTGCTTGTCGCGCATCTTCTTGTAGATGCTGTAGATCGTCTTCTCGCGGCCGGTGATCTCGGCGCCGATCTTCGCGTCCGCCATCGCGCGCTGCACCGACTCGAGGATCTTGCCGATCACTTCGCGGCGGTTGCCGCGCGCGGCCTTCACCGCCTTCTCGAGCGTCGCGTAGCGATTCGGATTGAAGTTCGCGAAGCTCATGTCCTGCAGTTCGCGATACGTGTTGTTCAGGCCGAGGCGGTGCGCGATCGGCGCATAGATGTCGAGCGTCTCGCGCGCGACGCGGCGGCGCTTTTCCATCGGCACCGCGCCCAGCGTGCGCATGTTGTGCAGGCGGTCGGCGAGCTTCACGAGGATCACGCGCACGTCGCGCGCCATCGCGAGCAGCATCTTGCGGAAGTTCTCCGCTTGCGCTTCCTCGCGACTCCTGAATTCCATCTTGTCGAGCTTCGACAGACCGTCGACGAGCTCGGCGACCTTCGGGCCGAAGCGCTCGGCGAGCTCGCTCTTCGTCACGCCCTGGTCTTCCATCACGTCGTGCAAAAGCGCCGCCATGATCGCCTGGGCGTCGAGCTTCCAGCCGGCGCAGATTTCCGCGACGGCGACGGGATGGGTGATGTAGGGTTCGCCGCTCTGGCGATATTGACCGAGGTGGGCTTCGTCGCCGAAGTGGAACGCCGCCTTGACCTCTTTGATTTCCTCGGGACTGAGGTAGTCGGCAAGCGCGGCGGTCAGTTTCGCGATGGAGACGACGCCGTGCTTGCGCGGCTGTTCCGGCGTCGCGGTCGGCCCGAACAGATGGCGAAACGACTGTTCGAGGACCGCGTCGATGTATTGACGCGCGGGCGACGGTGCGGTGGCCTCGGCGTGGCCGGCCTCCGAGGAGGCGGACGATGGTGTGGTGCTCATTTTCGCCTCCTTGGTTCGCACGTCGGTTGCGCGGGGACTACATGGCTGAAGAAATCCGAGTGTGCCTTAAACAGGCACTTTCTTCAGCATTTCGACACCGACCTGGCCGGCCGCGATCTCGCGCAGCGCGACGACCGTCGGCTTGTCGCGGCTTTCGATCTTCGGCGTATGGCCTTGCGCGAGCTGCCGCGCGCGATAAGTGGCGGCGAGCGCCAGTTCGAAGCGGTTCGGAATCTGCTTCAGGCAGTCTTCAACGGTAATGCGAGCCATGTTGGGTCGTTCCTTCTGAATATGTTGCTTATTCTACCTTATGTGCTTCGTTCGCCGCCGTCACTCGGCATGCGGCAAATGAATGCCGAGCTCGACGAAAAGTTCGGCATGCCGCGCATATTGCGACGTGAAGCGCAGGCGCGTCGCGGCGACGATGCATTCGAGCTCGGCGAGCGCATGCTCGAAGGTCTCGTTGATGACGACGTACTCCGCTTCCGCCGCATGCGCGATCTCGCCGCCCGCGGCGAGCAGGCGCCGCGTGATCACGTTCGGCTCGTCCTTCCCGCGCTTCTTCAGGCGCTCCTCGAGCGCGACGAGCGACGGCGGCAGGATGAAGATGCCGACCGCGTTGCGGAACTGCTTCTTCACCTGCTGCGCGCCCTGCCAGTCGATTTCGAGCAGCACGTCGTGGCCGTTCTTCATCTGCTCTTCGATCCAGACGCGCGACGTGCCGTAGTAGTTGCCGTGCACTTCGGCGCTCTCGAGAAACTCGTGGCGCGCGTGACGCTCGCGGAAATCCTCGACCGTCGTGAAGTGATAATGCTCGCCGTCCTGCTCGCCCGGACGCGGCTTGCGCGTCGTGTACGAAATGGATAGGCAGATCTCCGAATCTTTCGACAAGAGCGCGTTGACGAGCGTCGACTTGCCCGCGCCCGACGGCGCGACGACCATGAAGAGATTGCCCGGATAGACGCCGGCGTGCAGCGTGTGCGCCGCCGCGCCGTCGCGGTTCGAATCGGTCATGTTGCGTTACTCCAGGTTTTGCACTTGCTCGCGCATCTGCTCGATCAGCAGCTTGAGCGCCATCGACGCGTCGGCGAGCTCCTTCGCCGCCGCCTTCGAGCCGAGCGTGTTCGCCTCGCGGTTCAGCTCCTGCATCATGAAGTCGAGACGCTTGCCGACGCGGCCGCCCTTCTCGATCACGTGGCGCGTCTCGTTCAGATGCGCGGTGAGGCGCGACAGCTCCTCGGCGATGTCGATGCGGATGCCGTACATCGTCACTTCCTGACGGATGCGCTCGGCCGCCTCCTCGCGCGAGGCGATGGGCGCGCTGCCTTCCGGCGCCGCGATGCCGAGCGCTTCCTGCAGCCTCTCGACGATCTTCTGCTGATGCTTCGCGATCAGCTCCGGCACGAGCGGCACGATGCGCGCGACGATCGCTTCCATCTCGGCGACGTTCGCGAGCAGCATCGTCGCGAGCTGCGCGCCCTCGCGCGAGCGCACGACGACGAGATCGCCGATCGCTTCCTTGCCGCACGCGAGCACCGCGTCGCGCAGCGCGTCGGCCGACACGCCGCTCTCGGCGAGCACGCCCGGCCAGCGCAGGATCTCGCCCGCCCGCATGCGGCCGACGCCCGGAAACGCGTCGAGCACCGCGCGCTCGAGCTCGGCGAGCTGGTTGAGCGCCGCGTGGTTCAGCGCGCCCGCGTTCACGTTCTGGTCGCCGCGCTGCAGGTTGATGCGCACGTCGACCTTGCCGCGCGACAGCTTGTTCATCAGCATCTCGCGCAGCGCCGGCTCGCACGCGCGCACGTCGTCCGGCATCCGGAAATTCAGGTCCAGGAACCGCGAATTCACGGTCCGCAATTCGACCGATACGCTCGTGCCGCCGTTGCCGGAAGCCGTCGCGAGATCGCGCGTCGCGCTCGCATAGCCCGTCATGCTGTAGATCATCGTTCGTCCCGTCGTTTGATGGCCCACCGGGCCAGGAGGATTCGAGACGCCCGGCGCTTACGAGGCGCGGGGCGCGAAACATGCATTATCCCATTTTTGCGGGCCGGACCCGCCGGGCCGACGCGCCGTGCGCGCGGTAAAATCCAGGTTTCCCCTCCAGCATATTGCTCCCGATGACGAATTCCTCCCCACGCCCGAGCGGTCGCCGCGCCAACCAACTGCGCGACGTGCGTATCACGCGCCGCTACACGAAGCACGCCGAAGGCTCGGTGCTCGTCGAGTTCGGCGACACGAAGGTGATCTGCACGGCGAGCGTCGCCGAGCGCGTGCCCGAGTTCCTGCGCGACCGCGGCCAGGGCTGGCTCACCGCCGAATACGGGATGCTGCCGCGCGCGACGCACACGCGCAGCGACCGCGAGGCGGCGCGCGGCAAGCAGACGGGCCGCACGCAGGAAATTCAGCGACTGATCGGCCGCGCGCTGCGCGCGGTATTCGATCTCGACGCGCTCGGCCCGCGCACGCTGCACCTCGACTGCGACGTGATCCAGGCCGACGGCGGCACGCGCACGGCGAGCATCACGGGCGCGTTCGTCGCCGCGCACGACGCGGTGACGAAGCTCGTCTCGACAGGCAAGATCCCGCGCTCGCCGATCACCGACTACGTCGCCGCGATCTCGGTCGGCGTGTTCGGCGGTGCGCCGGTGCTCGATCTCGACTACGACGAAGACTCCGCTTGCGACACCGACATGAACGTCGTGATGACGGGCTCGGGCGGGTTCGTCGAGGTACAGGGCACCGCGGAAGGCGTGCCGTTCTCGCGCGCCGAGATGAACGCGCTCCTCGACCTCGCGCAAGCCGGCATCGGCGAGCTCGTGCGTGTGCAGCGCGCGGCGCTGGAGGCCTGAGATGCCGCACGCATCGACCGACGCCGCGCGCTCGCGCATCGTCCTCGCCTCGAACAATCCGGGCAAGCTGCGCGAGTTCGCCGCCCTCTTCTCGACGGCCGGCATCGACGTCGTGCCGCAGGGCGAACTCGGCGTGTCCGAAGCCGATGAGCCGCACGTGACGTTCGTCGAGAACGCGCTCGCGAAGGCGCGCCATGCGTCGCGCGCGACGGGCCTGCCCGCCGTCGCCGACGATTCGGGCCTGTGCGTGCCCGCGCTGCGCGGCGCGCCGGGCGTCTATTCGGCGCGCTACGCGCAGCGCGCCGGCCGCGAGAAGAGCGACGCGGCGAACAATGCGTATCTCGTCGAGCAATTGCGCGACGTCGCCGACCGGCGCGCGTACTACTGCTGCGTGCTCGCGCTCGTGCGCCATGCGGACGACCCGGAGCCGATCATCGCCGAAGGCCGCTGGTCGGGCGAGATCGTCGACGCGCCGCGCGGCGCGCACGGCTTCGGCTACGATCCGCACTTCCTCGTGCCGGCGCTCGGCGCGACGGCGGCCGAGCTCGATCCGGCCGCGAAGAACGCGGTGAGCCATCGCGCGCTCGCGCTGAAGTCGCTCGTCGCGCGGCTCGGAGAGATTCGATGAGCGACGCCGCCGCCAACGGCGCGCGCGTCGTCGCGACGTTCGCCGCGCCCGGGAAGATCCGGCTCGCGTCGCTGCCGCCGCTCGCGCTGTACGTGCACTTCCCGTGGTGCGTGCGCAAATGCCCGTATTGCGACTTCAACTCGCACGAATGGAAAGACGGCGGCGCGCTGCCCGAGCACGACTATCTCGACGCGCTGCGCGCCGACCTCGAGCAGGCGCTGCCGCTCGTCTGGGGGCGCCAGGTGCATACGGTGTTCATCGGCGGCGGTACGCCGAGCCTGCTGTCGGCGGCGGGCCTCGACCGGCTGCTGTCCGACGTGCGCGCGCTCCTGCCGCTCGATGCGGACGCCGAGATCACGCTCGAAGCGAATCCCGGCACGTTCGAGGCGGCGAAGTTCGCGCAATTCCGCGCGAGCGGCGTGAACCGTCTGTCGATCGGCATCCAGAGCTTCGACGAATCGCATCTGAAGGCGCTCGGCCGGATCCACGACGCCGCGCAGGCGCGCGCCGCGGTCGAGATCGCCGCACGCACGTTCGACAATTTCAATCTCGACCTGATGTTCGCGCTGCCGAACCAGACGCTCGACGAATGCCGCACGGATCTCGAGACCGCACTGTCGTTCGCGCCGCCGCATCTGTCGCTCTATCACCTGACGCTCGAGCCGAACACGTACTTCGCGAAATTCCCGCCCGCCGTGCCGGACGACGATGCGTCGGCCGACATGCAGGACTGGCTGCACGAGCGCACCGCGCAGGCGGGCTACGAGCGCTACGAGGTGTCCGCTTACGCGAAGCCGCATCGGCAATGCAAGCACAACCTGAACTACTGGCGCTTCGGCGACTATCTCGGGATCGGCGCGGGCGCGCACACGAAGCTGTCGTTTCCGAACCGGATCCTGCGCCAGGCGCGCTACAAGCATCCTGCGACGTTCATCGAGCAGGCAAAAGCGGGCGCGGCCGTGCAGGAGGAGCGCGAGGTCGGGCCGCGCGATCTGCCGTTCGAGTTCATGCTGAACGCGCTGCGGCTCGTCGAAGGCGTGCCCACGCACAGCTTCGCGGAGCGCACCGGCATGTCGCTCGCCGCGATCGGGCCCGCGCTCGCGGAAGCCGAGCGGCGCGGCCTCATCGTGCACGATCACACGCGCATCGCGCCGACGCCGCTCGGCCAGCGCTTCCTCAACGATCTGCAGGCGCTTTTCCTGCGCGACGAATGATCGACGGATAACCGACGAGCGAGCGGCCGCGCGGAGGCGCGAATCGAACGCGGCAATGCGATCGATTCGCGCGTCATTTCGGTTACAATGCACGGCCTTGGAAGCGTGGCCGAGCGGTTTAAGGCACTGGTCTTGAAAACCAGCGACGGGCAACCGTCCGTGAGTTCGAATCTCACCGCTTCCGCCAGAACAGACGTCCCGCTCGCGCCGAATACGGCCTGGCGGGATTTTTTGTTTGAGGCGAGCGCGCGCGGGCAAGAAGTCGCCCGAGCGGCAACGACGCGCGCCTCATCGCCGTCTCCGTGACGTCGCCGAAACGATCGCCGTCGCCACACCGCTCATCGTCGCGCATCTCGAACGGATACAGAACGGCCGCCTCGGGCGGCGAACCGGTTCTTCCGATCATGGCGATCGTTTGTCCCAATGCACGTCGGCCCGAGCGCACCTATCATGAAATCGGCACTTCTTCGTTCCTCCGGGAGGCGATCATGGCGACGACGCACTCCGACTTCATCCGAACCCGAGCCGCATTGCGCGGCGCCGTCATGTCCGCGTGCGTGGCCGCGCTCGCCGCATGCACGATCACGCTGCCGCCGCCGCACGGCGCGATCGTCGTGCCGAGCGTGCCCTCGATGAGCGCGACCGAATATCGCGCGGCCGTCGCGCAATGCATCGCCGATCGCAATTCGGACCGCATCCTGCACGGCACGCCGCAAGCGATGCTGCGCTCGCTCGTCGTCGTCGCATTCACCGTCGATCGCAACGGGCAGCTCGTGAAATCGGCCGTCTATCGCAGCAACGGCGACGACGAAGCGGAAGGGATCGCGCTCGCGTCGCTGCGCCGTGCCGCGCCGTTGCCGTCGCCCCCCACGAAAATGCTCGACGGGCGCGGCCAAGTCGAACTGATGGAAAGCTGGCTCTTCAACGACAACGGCCAGTTCCAACTGCGCACGAAAGCGGCGCCGCAGGCGCAGACGCTCAACTGAACGCGTACGCGAACCGCCACGCCGCCGCACGCGGCGGGCGACGGCTCGCGGCAGCGCCGCTATAATTTCCCGCATCCGCATTCGGCCGCAAGGCCAGCTTGCGCGGCGCGCCTATCCGGTCAGCCGCGCAACGCATCGACGACACGCGGCCGCGTCATGCGCGGCCGGCTCGCGTGGGCATGGCGTGCGCGCTCGCACGGCCGCGCGCGAACCGCCGGCATGCGTCGCCCGCCGCACGTCGCGCCCACTCTCGATTCGAACAAAGGTGCAATAGCCGCCGATCGCGCGCGATACGCGCTCGGCCGAACGTTGCGCCGCCACAACCGGAGACCCGCATGTCGGATACCCGTCTTTCCGCTTCCGCCGCCGCGCCGCGCGCTGCCGACACGACGAGCCATCGGCGCATCGTGTTCGCGAGCTTCATCGGCACGGCGATCGAGTTCTACGACTTCTACGTGTACGCGACGGCCGCCGCGCTCGTGATCGGCCCCGTGTTCTTCCCGCACGGCTCGGCGACCGCGCAGGCGCTGTCCGCATTCGTCACGTTCGGCATCGCGTTCATCGCACGGCCGATCGGCTCGTTCCTGTTCGGCCACTTCGGCGACCGGATCGGCCGCAAATCGACGCTCGTCGCTTCGCTGCTCGTGATGGGCGTCTCGACGACGGCGATCGGCCTCGTGCCCGGCTGCGACGCGATCGGCGCGCTCGCGCCGGTGCTGCTCTGCGTATTGCGTTTCGGCCAGGGCATCGGCCTCGGCGGCGAATGGGGCGGCGCCGCGCTCCTCGCGACCGAGCACGCGCCCGCCGGCAAGCGCGGCTGGTTCGGGATGTTCCCGCAGCTCGGCCCGTCGATCGGCTTTCTCGCGTCGAACGGCCTCTTCTTCGCGCTCGCGCTCACGCTGTCCGACGAGCAGTTCCGCGCGTGGGGCTGGCGCATTCCGTTTCTCGTCAGCGCGGTGCTCGTCGCGGTCGGCCTGTACGTGCGCCTGAAGATCGCCGAGACGCCCGCGTTCCAGGCCACGCTCGACCGGCACGAGCGCGTATGCGTGCCGATCGCGACGCTCGTCTCGCACCATTGGCGGCCGACGCTGCTCGGCGCGCTCGCGATGGTCGTCTGCTACACGCTCTTCTACATCTCGACGGTGTTCTCGCTGTCGTACGGCGTGTCGACACTGCATTTCTCGCGCCAGAGCTTCCTCGGCCTGCTGTGCTTCGCCGTGCTGTTCATGGCGCTCGCGACGCCGCTGTCGGCCGCGGCCGCCGACCGTTTCGGCCGCAAGCCGGTGCTGATCGCGGGCTCGGTCGCCGCGCTGCTGTCAGGCTTCACGATGGCGCCCCTCCTCGGCAGCGGCTCGACGCTGCTCGTCGCGCTGTTCCTGACGATCGAGCTGTTCCTGATGGGCGTGACGTTCGCACCGATGGGCGCGCTGCTGCCCGAGCTGTTCCCGACCAACGTGCGCTACACGGGCGCGGGCGTCGCGTACAACCTGGGGGGCATTCTCGGTGCGTCGATCGCGCCGTACATCGCGCAGTTGCTCGCGGCGCGCGGCGGGCTCGCGTGGGTCGGCGGATACGTGTCGGTCGCGGCGGCGATCAGTCTCGTCGGCGTGCTGTCGATGCGCGAAACGCGCGACGCGAAGCTGGCCTGAACGGGAAAGCGGCTGACGGGCATTGCGCTCCGGCTCGAGCCCCCAAGTCGCCCCGGATAGCGGCCGCCGCGCGCGTTTTCGTGGCGACTTGTCCTGTCTATACTCGGTAAACGGGCGCCTGCCGCGCGGCGGCGAGCGCGCCGCTTCCCGCATCAACCGACAGGAGCCGTCGCGATGAACCTCATCCGCCTGCAGAACGCCGACCTCGTGTCGATCGTCGCGCTGTCGCTCGGCGGCGCGCTGCTGCTCGCCGCGCGCTTCAGGCCGAAGAGCTGGCTCGGCATCGCGCTCGAAGCGCTTGCCGCGAACCTCGCGGCCATTGCGGCCGTGATCGCATTCGAATTACTGCTGTCTTGAGCGAGCCGGCGCGGCAGACAACCGCCGCACGCCGCGCACGTCTACATCGCGGCGACGCGCCGCGGCTCCTCTACCGGGCATTGCGGGTAGACGTGCCCGATCGCGCCTAGCACGTCGTCGATGCTCGGCGTCGAGCCGTCGTCGCCGATCGACACCGACTGCGGCGCGCCGCTCACGCCGAGATGCTGGCGCGACGTCGCGCGAAAGATCATCACGGTCGGCTTCTCGAGCGCATGCGACATGTGGACAAAGCCGGTATCGACGCCGACCACGAGCGTCGCGCGATCGATCTTGCGCGCGAGATCCGTGAGCGTCAGCTTGGGCAGCACGACGGCGCCCGGCGCGCGCGCCGCGATCCGCTGCGCCTCTTCGCGCTCATGCTCGCCGCCCCACGGCAGCAGCACGTGCAATCCACGGGCGAGCATCTCGCGGGCGAGCGCGCCCCAATGATCGGTCGGCCAGCGCTTGTCGTCGTTCGACGTCGCGTGAAAGAACAACGCATACGGCCCGTCCGGTTCCGCGTGCGCCGCGAGCGGCGCCGCATGCGGCTCCCGCGGCTCCGGCGGCACCTTCAGCAGGTAGTCGGCGCGGCCCTGCGGCACGTAGCCGAGCGCCTCGCCGGCGCTCACGCGCATGCCGTGCCATGCGTCGCAAGAGGGGCGCGGACCGAAGCGGCCGTTGTACGCGAACATCGCGCCGAGCTCGCCGAGATCCTGGTTCCGATAGCCGTAGCGCCGCCGCGCCCGCGCGAGAAACGAAATGATTGCGCTTTTGTAGACTCCGTGAAGATCGATCACCGCATCGTAGCGGTGCGCGCGCAACTCGCCGATCGACATCGCTATCGCCTTCAGATCGTCCCAGTTGCGCGCCTTCTTGAAGCGGCGCAGCGGCGCGCACAACACGCGGCTCACGCCGGTGCTCCAGCGCACGATGTCCGCGCATGACTCGTCGACGGCCCAATCCACCTGCACGCCCGGGAATGCGCAATGGATGTCCGCCACGACGGGCAGTGTCTGGACGACGTCGCCGAGCGATGTCACCTTCACAATGAGAATACGTTTCATTTGTATGTGGATGTCTCCAGCTTGTTAGTTTGGCATTCTAATTACATAAAAACGCGGAAGACAAAAATTACAACCAAATTACAAACAGCTCGACAGCGCCACAACCGACCTCATAGCTACTTATAATCGCCGCTTTACCTGCGTCACATCCCATGCAACGCCCTCGCCTGTTTCCGTCTCTCACGCGCCGCACCCAGCGGATCTGGCGCCAATACGGCGTGTTCTGGCTCGGTGCGATCGCGGTGGGCCTGATGGCGGTCGTGTACGCGCGGCTCATCGACTGGGGTTACGACGTGTTCCGGACGCTTCAGCACGGCCGCCCATGGCTGCCGTTCCTGTTGACGCCCGCGGTCGCCGCGCTGTCTGTCTGGCTCACGCGCCGCTTCTTCCGCGGCGCGGAAGGCAGCGGGATTCCGCAGGTGATCGCGACGCTGCACGCGCAGCCGAGCGCATTCGGCTCGCGGCTGCTGACGCTGCGCATCCTGTTCGGCAAGATCCTGATTTCGTTGTTCGGCATCGTCGGCGGCTTCACGATCGGCCGCGAAGGGCCGACCGTGCAGATCGGCGCATCGCTGATGTTCAACCTGCGCCGCTTCTATCCGCGCTCGAACGCGCTGATCGAGCGGCAGCTCGTGCTCGCGGGCGCGGCGGCGGGCCTGTCCGCGGCGTTCAACACGCCGCTCGCGGGCGTCGTGTTCGCGATCGAGGAATTGAGTCGCAGCTTCTCGGCGCGCGCGAGCGGCGTGCTCATCACCGCGATCATCATCGCCGGCGTGATCGCGCTCGGCATGAACGGCAACTACACGTACTTCGGCACGATTGAGATCGGCCAGCATTTTCCGAAGATGCTCGCCGCCGCCGTGCTGTTGACGGCGCTCGTCACGGGCGTCGCGGGCGGCCTGTTCGGCTGGCTGCTGCTGAATACCGGCCGCTGGCTGCCGGCGCGGCTGCTGGCGCTCTATCGCGAGCGGCCGATCGCGTTCGCGGCGGCATGCGGTTTCGCGATCGCCGCCGTCGGCGTCGTGTCGGGCGGCACGACGTTCGGCAGCGGCTACGCGGAGGCGCGTGGGCTTCTCGACGGCCGCGAACAGTTGTCGGTCCTGTATCCGTTCCTGAAGATGATTTCGATGGTCGCGTCGTATCTGCCGGGGATTCCGGGCGGGATCTTCGCGCCGTCGCTGTCGATCGGCGCGGGCTTCGGCAATCTGCTGCACTTCGTGTTCAGCGGCATGCATCTGCCGATGCTGATCGCGCTCGCGATGGTCGGCTACCTCGCTGCCGTCACGCAGTCGCCGATCACGTCGTTCGTGATCGTGATGGAGATGATCAACGGCCACGCGCTCGTGATCTCGCTGATGGCGACCGCGCTGATCGCGAGCCGCGTGTCGCGCTTCTTCGTGCCGCCGCTGTACGAGACGCTCGCCGAGCGCTATCTGAAGCCGCCGCAGCCGAAGCATGCGGCGGCGGCGGCTCCTGCCCCCGCTCCCGCGCATGCCGGCATCACGGCGGTCAGGATGCCCGAAGACGCCGAATCGGCGCCCGCCGATCCGCTCGACACGCTGCGCGACGACGCGAATGCCGCAGAGGCGAACGCGGACGATGCGGCGGACGATGCGGGCCGCGCCGGCGCACACGAAGTGGCTCACGCTGCCGGCACGGCGAGCGCGGCCGACGCCGGACGCACGGCCGCGCAACCGCAGGCGCACGCGGGCACCGCATCGACGCGCGACGCCGACGGCACTGCGCCGCAGTCGAACGACACGCCGCCTCACGAGCCGCCGCACCGTCCGGCTCAGTAGATCACGACAGGAGCCGGCCGGTAATACACCGGCCGCGCCGGCACGACGATGCAGCCGGCCAGCGTCAGCGCGACGAGCGCAAGGGCGAACAAGGTTCGTTTCATCGCTCGCCCTCCTCAAGCCCAGTGACCGCGGACCCAGACCCAGCTCGGTCCGCGCTGCGTCCAGTGGCCCGGCTCCCAGTGCATGCCGATGCGCTCGATTTCCCAATGCCCGGCGATCCACTCGTAGCGGCCATGATCCCAGCGCCAGTGACCGCGATCCCACACGTAGCCGACGCGCGGCTCGGGCACGATCTCGTAGCGCACGGGCGGCGGCGCGATCGGCGCAACGACGACGACTTCGCGCACGGCCGGCTCGACGACGACGCCGGGCGCCGCCTGCGCGACGAGGATTTCGTCCGCGCTCGCGGCAAGCGGCGCGGCGAGCGCGACAACGCCCGCACCCGCGACGACGAACGGCAGCACGACACGACGAAGAGAGAAAGACATCACGACCTCCGAGAACGGTTGAACACGCAACGAGAGCGTATCCATTCAATGCTCAGGAGGGCATAACGGCGGACAGGCGCCGCGTTACCGCGGGCCCGAAAGTGCAACGAGAAGTAAGCGCGCGCGGCGGCCATGCGCCGCGCGATGCGGAAGAAAACGCGTCAGGCTTGCGGGATCTCGATCTTCACTTCGAGCACCTCCAGATCGTCCTGGCGCTCGAGGCTCACGCGGATGTCATCGTTCGAAATCTTCACGTATTTCGAAATGACCGCGACGAGCTCCTTTTGCAATGCGGGCAGATAATCGGCGGGCGGACGGCCGCCCACGCGCTCGTGCGCGATGATGAGCTGCAAGCGCTCTTTCGCGACAGCCGCGGACTTCTTTTTCTCGCCGAGCAGAAACGACAGAATCGACATGACGCGCCTCCGTTACTTGGTGCCGAAGAGGCGTTGCAGCAGGCCCGGCTTCTGATAGTCGGTGAACCGCAGCGGCTTGTCCTCGCCGAGGAAGCGCGCAACGATGTCCTTGTAGGCTTCCGCGACGTCGGTACCGTCGATATGGACGGCGGGCAGGCCCTGGTTCGACGCGTGCAGCACGGCTTCGGACTCCGGCACGACGCCGATCAGCTTGATGCGCAGGATCTCGGTGATGTCGTCGAGCGACAGCATCTCGCCTTCGTTCACGCGCTTCGGGTTGTATCGGGTGATGAGCAGGTGCTCCTTGATCGGATCCTTGCCTTCCGTCGCGCGCTTCGTCTTCGACGACAGGATGCCGAGGATGCGGTCCGAGTCGCGCACCGACGACACTTCCGGGTTCGTCACGATGAGCGCCTCGTCGGCGAAGTACATCGCGTGCAGCGCGCCCGACTCGATGCCCGCGGGCGAATCGCAGACGATGAACTCGAAGTCCATCCCGATCAGGTCGTTGATGACCTTCTCGACGCCCTCGCGCGTGAGCGCATCCTTGTCGCGCGTCTGCGACGCCGGCAGGATGTGCAGGTTCTCGCACTTCTTGTCCTTGATGAGCGCCTGGTTCAGGTTCGCTTCACCCTGGATCACGTTGACGAGGTCGTACACGACGCGGCGCTCGCAGCCCATGATGAGGTCGAGGTTGCGCAGGCCGACGTCGAAGTCGATCACGGCCGTCTTGTGACCGCGCAGCGCGAGACCGGAAGCGAAGCTCGCGCTCGTCGTCGTCTTGCCCACGCCGCCCTTGCCCGAAGTCACCACGATGATTTTTGCCATTTACCTACCCTGTGTTCGTCAATGAGGACCGACCGACCCGATTGTTGCGCCACGCGTGTCAGGTGAGGCGCAGCGGTTCGATCATCAGTTTTTCCTGTTCCAACCGGATCTGCACCGATTTGCCGAGCACGTCGGCCGGCAGCGGGTTCTCGGTGGTCCGATAGATGCCCGCGATCGAGATCAGCTCCGGTTCGAGACACGTGCAGAAGATGCGCGCGTCGTGATTGCCGTGCACGCCCGCGAGCGCGCGGCCGCGCAACGGCGCGTAGATGTGGATGTTGCCTTCCGCGATGACTTCGGCGCCGTAACTGACCGGGCCGAGCACCACGAGATCTCCCTTCGCGTAAATCTGTTGTCCGGAACGCAGCGGCTTGTCGATGACGAGCGTCGCCGATTGCGGCGCGACGACGGGCGCGACGGGCGAACCCTGCGCGCCCGCGTCGACGCCGGACGGGCCGGCTTCGGCAAAGAGCGCGACCTGCCCGGCGGCCGGCGTGTCCTGCTCCGCCGGCTGCTCGGGCGCGTCGCCCGCTGCCTTCGGTGCCGGCGCGCGCCGGTCGCGCGCCTCGAGAAGCGGCAGGCCGGAACCCGCCGCCCACGTGTGCTGCCCCGGCTGCGCGACGACGCCGATCGCGCGCATCCGCACGTCGTTCAGCATCCGGCGAATGTCGTCGAGCGGGACGCGCTCGCCGTCCGCAAGCCGGCGCACGTCGATTGCGACGACGTCGTCCGCGAAGAATTCGGGAGTCGCTTCGAAACGCTTGACCAACTCGGCGCGCAACGCATCGAGGTCGGCGGTTTTCACGATGAACAGCAACGTGTCGACCGAACCGCTGCGCAGTTCGAAGAATGGCGATTTTTTAAGCGACATGGACGTTCTGCAAAAAATTTTTGCGTATTTTACAGGCGTCCACGCCCGGGGCCATCATTTTTGGGCGCGCCCGAAGCGCGCATTGCGGGCCGCCCGGCCGCAACGCCCCGCCCGGGCGCGGCAAGGAGGGTCCGGGATCGGCGCGCACGCGGCTTACGCGTGCTCGCGCGAAACGAACAGCGACTTCATCGCGCCCGGCACACGGGTGATCGGCGCGCGCTCGCCGGTATCGACAAAGCCGACGTGTTCGTAGAAACGGATCGCGCTGCGGTTCTGATCGGCGATCCACGCGTAGATCCCGACGGCGCCGCGCGCGGCGAGCCACGCGCGCGCCGTGTCGACGAGCAGCACGCCGCCGCGCAGATGACGGACCGCGTGCGCGACCCACAGCTCGCTGACGAACGCGCGCCGCGCGGGCGTGTTGTCGAAATACGCGCCGATCATGCCGGCCGGATGGCCTTCGGTGTACAGCACGAACGTGGTCGATTCGTCGGACGTCGCGCGCTGCTGCGCGATCGCCGCCGCTCTCGCCGCGTCGACGGCCAGCTCGGCTTCCGGCGTCTCGCCGCTCGCATAGGGCTCGCGCAGCGAGGCGGCGCGCAGTTCGCGATACACACCGCCCTGATCCGCGGCAATACGACGAACAGTCAAGGTCGAACTCATGCAGGCACAGTCCCCTTCGGACAGCAAGCCGTTAGCTTCAACCGAAAGCGGGGCATGAGTCAAATCGTAATTTTCGAATGGCTGCGGAATGTCGCGGGAAAGCGCGATATCGCGCGTAGTTTCGCGTTTATGCGGCGGCGCAGCAATATTGCAATGAACCGATTGATTCGGCGCGTCGCTCGAACGCGGGCAAGGGCGTCGTGCGTTCGATCGACGTAGTCCTCGACCGTCGCGCGCGCACCGCTTCGATTCGACGAGTTGTCCTGATCTCACGCCATTCGTTCGATCGAAGCGGGTCAGAAACACGCGGGCGCCTCCACGTTGTGCACGCTTTCGTTCCGATGCAAATCGGATCTTTCGACACGAGCCGACCGGCGGAATGTGCCCACCCCGCCCGTCCCCTTTATTCGCTTCGGCTTCGACGAAGAATTAAGCACGCGACGACGCGCAGCCGCGACGCTCTTGTGCGGCGCATCAAAGCAAAAAAGCCGACGCGGATCCGAGTTCCGCCCGGCGCGAACGATTCGTGAAATCACGCCGACTCGCGGAGCTTCGTCATGTACGCGCAATTGGGCGGGTCGGCCAAGCCGCACTACGTCCCAAGCGCCGGCAACGTCGTGATCTAAGACGACGAGGTGACCGACAGCAGTCAAACGCTCCTTCCCGCGTGCAACCTTGCCGGAACGCGCGACGCGGCACCGACGGCGTCAGCCTTTCGCCGGCTCGGCGGCGTGCCGATCGGCGTCGCGATGCGCGGCATTGCGAGCGCATCGATGCTTGTCGGCATCACGCGGCCTCGACGCACCCGCGCCGTCCGACCGGAAGCGATCCATTCATGCGCCGTCCAGTCCGGTTGGAAATAGCGACAAAAACCCCCGCACGTCAACGAAGAACACGCGCAAGCACGAGCCGTCGTTCGGCAGGGAGGTGGCGACGCGGTGCTCATCTAGCGGCTGACGCAGGACAAGACGACGCGCATCGATTCGGATCTGTCGTTCCTGCGAGAGCGAAAACCGTGGGGCATGAAAAGACCCGCATGCCACGGGCTTTATCTTGGATACGTCGCGAGACCATGTGCGCCGTCGACGCGCGATAAATCGGTTTGCGCACGCACTGGCAAGTGCCGCGACGATAGTCGCGCGTTTACCCGAGGCCGTTACAAAGATGAATCATTTTCGGATTCGTCGGGCAATTCGCGGAACCCGCTCGTGCCTGCGCCCATAACGCGCCCCCTCGCTATTCCAGCGCGATCCGCCTCTCTCCTCCTGCCTCGCCGAACGGCGCGCCCGCCTCATGTTTCATGATTGAAACCATTCTGTCTCGCCTACACCTTCGCGATCCGTTGCGCCCCAATGCCACCTTGTGCCAATCAAGAAATAGTCGAGTTGGCCCACTCCTTGCGTTCACTCTCGCACACGAATCGGGAATTGCGAAGCCTGGCGCCCGAACCATCAATACAGGCAATGAAACACCATTAGCAGACCGGGGAAATCATGTCCAAATTCACATCGGCCATCATTCGGCCATTTGCTCGCGCCACCCATCCTATTGCGCATCGTATCGCGTCGCTCGTGCGGCGAAGCACGCGCGATCGCGAATGCGTCAGCACGGCCTACGAGCCGGCCAGGCGTCAAGAAGTTCACACGCAATAGACGATAACCGGAAAGTCATTTCCGGAATCCGACGCTCACCACGTGGACAACCGTGCCCGATCCGGCTGTTTAGCCGCCGACGGCGATCAAGCTCGACACCGAGTCTGCCATAGGGATGGTCGCGATGTCGCGTCCCCGACAGTCCGCAGACCTTGCGGCGAACGCGTCGACGACGCGCGGTGAATCGAGCGGTGCATTCCAACGTAACGGAGGTGACTCAAGCAAAACACGACCAATTTCCAATGCAATTCGAAGATCCCATTTTGCATACGGACGATCGACGCGCCATTTCGAAGAATGGTTTCGACTTACCGGCTGCGGAATTCGACACTTAACAGGAGAAATTCATCATGAAGCAATCCTCACTAATCAAGCTTGCAGTCGCGGCGGCGTTGGCTTCAGTCGCGGCCGTGGGCTCCGCCACGACCACCACCACGACGTTCGGCGTTTCAGCCCAGGTCAACGCGACGTGCCTGATCGACTCGGCAAGCGCGCTGACCTTCCCCGCTTACACGCCGGGCACCGGCGATCAGGCCGCGACGTCGACGATCACGGTCAGGTGCACGAACGGCACGAGTTTCAACATCGGATTGAATGCGGGTACGACGTCCGGCGCGACCGTCGCCAACCGCATCATGACGAGTGGTTCGAACCAGCTCAGCTATTCGCTGTACCAGGATGCGCAACACGCATCGGTGTGGGGCAACACCCCCACGAACGACACCGTCAACGGCACGGGCGCAGGGATGACCACGGCCAATGCAATCACCAAAACGGTCTACGGCAAGGTCCCCGACCAGCCGAATGCGGTGCCGGGCAGCTACGCAGACACGGTAACGGTCACCGTGACGTTTTAATGCAAGGCCCAGGAGGGCTTGCGGCGTCCAATGCGCGAGCCCTCCCTCCCGAGCAGCGACTACGCTCGCACAGACAGCGTACGTGAGAAGCGCAGTGTTGCCGAATGACTCTGATACGTGTGGAATGACCATGAAACAGAATGTTCGTGAACTCGCAAAATGGATCGCTGCCGTCGCGCTCGCTACGATATGCGTTGACAGTCAGGCAACGAACTTCACCGTCTCTCCGGTTCGGGTCGAGCTTTCCGCAGCGCGCACGAGTGCCGCGCTCACGGTCAGAAACGAATCGCCCGACGAACCTGTGATCGTTCAACTGCGCGCTGTCGCCTGGTCCCAGAACGCAGGCGACGATGTCTACGCGACCACCGGCGATTTGCTGGCGGCCCCGCCCATTTTCACCATCGCACCCGGCAGTTCCCAGGTCGTGCGCATCGGCCTGCGGCATCCGCTCAGCGCCGATCGGGAGATCAGCTACCGGCTTTATCTGCGGGAAGTGCCTCCCGCACCGAAACCAGGTTTCGCCGGCGTGCAAATTGCCCTCGAAATGAGCCTGCCGATCTTCATCAAGCCCAAGGCCACCACTGCGCCGCAGTTGCATTGGAAGACGGACGGGCGGGCGGACAGCACTGGAACGCTCAGATTGCGCGTGACGAACGACGGCACTGCTCATGCGCAGGTGGCGAACCTCATCGTCGTCGCGCCGGGCAGCGATCGGCCCATCGCCACGCATGCGGAGTTTGCCTACATTCTGCCTGGCCAGACCCGGCAGCTGGTGTTCAAACGCGGCTCCGGTTCGGCACCAGCTGCCGCCGCCGGGCTGCATTTGGTGGGCTATTCAGATGCTGGCGATATCGATTCGACCATTGCGCCTGACGACCGCTAAAACGGCCGGCCTGCTCGCGATCCTGATCTCGACCCTGATGAGCGCGGAAATGACACTCGCTGAAGAACGTCTCTCGGTTGACACGCAAACACAGCCCATGACGAGCGAGGCGAATGAGTTGCTGTTCCAGGTCGACATCAATCGGCAAGGCCTGGATGAAACGGCGACGCTGATCAAGGCGGGCAACGGCGACTTCTATGCATCGGCCGACGACCTGAAGCGCTGGCGGCTCAAGCTGCCCGCAGCTCAGCCGCTCGTCGTCAATGACGTGCGGTATTACTCATTGAAGGCGATCGCGGGTCTTGCCTACACCGTCGACGAACGAAGCCTGGTGATCGCGATCACTGTTCCCGCGCAGGCGTTCGTCGGTACGTCCTTCGACGAGACGGACAAGAACCGGCCGCACGCCGTCGCTCCAGGAATCGGCGGCTTCTTCAACTACGATTTGCTGGTGGAGCGGGCCGCGGGCCAAACGCATGGTTCGGGTCTGTTCGAACTCGGTTTCTTCAACCGATTCGGGGTAGGCGTCGGGTCGTTCCTCGCCGACGACTCGGGCACGACACGGCGTTTGACGCGCCTGGAAACCACCTGGACCGTCGATCGGCCGGACAAGCTCGCCAGCCTGCGAATCGGCGACGCCATCAGCCGGCCCGGCATGTGGGGACGTGCCGTACGGTTCGGCGGCATTCAATACGCAACCAACTTCCTCACGCAGCCGGGTCTCGTCACGATTCCCTTGCAGGGCGTGAGCGGTCAGGCCGTGCTGCCGTCGACCGTCGACGTCTACGTCAACAATGCGCTGACATCCAGGCGCGACGTCGCGCCGGGCCCCTTTTCGATCAGTAACGTGCCGGTCGTCACCGGCCAGGGCGACGTGCAGGTCGTCGTGCGCGACATCATGGGGCGCGAGCAGGTCATTACCCAGGCCTTTTATGCGAGCTCGAATCTGCTCGCGAAAGGGCTGCAGGATTTCTCTTTCGAGCTCGGATCGGTGCGGCGCGACTTCGGCCTCGCAAGCAACGACTACGGTCGATGGTTCGCCAGCGGAACGTATCGAAAGGGTTTGACGAGCTGGTTCACCGGCGAGCTGCATGGCGAAGTCGAAGCGTCCCAGCAAAACGTCGGAGTGGGCGGCGTCGTATTGGCGCCGCCGTTCGGCGTCGTCAATGTATCGATGGCGGCGAGCCGCAGTCCGGCCGGCCCGGGCGCCCTCGCCACGATAGGCATCGACAGCGTGACGAGCGCGTTCACCGTTGGCGCGCACGCGCAGTGGGCAACACCGCATTTTGCGCAGCTCGGGCTCGATCCGGGCGTGCCCGCACCGAAGCTCCTGACGAGCTTCAACATCGGCGTGAGCATGGGCCGCTTCGGCTCCGTGGGGCTCGCCCACGTGTTCGTCGACAATCGCGACCACAACCTGATTCAACTGATGTCGTTGAGCTACAACGTTCAACTGGGGCGTGCCGGCTTCATGAGCATCGGCGTCAGCAAACCACTGAGCGGCAACGGCGCGACGACGGTCGGCATGACATGGACCCTGCCGCTCAACAACCGGACGAGCGCATCGGTCACGATGACGCGGCAACAACATTCAACCGAGTTTCTCGCGCAAGTGCAACGCAGTCTGCCGGTGGGCGACGGATTCGGATACTCGGTGCAAGCGGGCAACAACATTCAGGACGCCAGCGCCAGCGTGCAAACCCGAGTCGGCACGTACAACGTCGAAGTGGCGGCGAATCGCGGACGGGCCGGCGTGCGGGCAAGCGCGGCAGGCGGCGTCGCCTTCGTCGACGGCACGCCGCGTCTGTCGCGCCAAGTGACGGACAGCTTCGCGCTGGTCAAGGTGCCGGGCTTTCCCAATGTCGGCGTCTATGCGGACAATCAACTGGTTTCCCACACCGATGCCAATGGCCTCGCGCTCCTGCCGCGGCTGCGCGCGTACGAAAGCAATCCGATCTCGATCGAGCAGGCCGATCTGCCGTTCGACGCGAAGATCGGCACATTGAAGCTCGACGCCGTGCCTTATTTCCGCAGCGGCATGGTGCTCGAGTTTCCGATCACACGTTCACACGGTGCGGTGCTGACGATCGACCTCGAGAACGGTGGCCACTTGCCGGCCGGCGCGACCGTCAAGGTCGCGGGACAGACGGAGGAATTTCCGGTCGGCCACGACGGCATCGTCTATCTCACCGGATTGTCGGAACAGAACCGCCTGCAAGCAACCTGGCATGACCAGCAGTGCGACATGACCGTGCGTTTTCCCGCTGGCGACGATCCTCTGCCGGACCTGGGAACCCATCTATGCAAGGGAGTCAGACCATGAGACATCGCAACCATCCCGAGCGGGCGCACCGGCAGGCGATCTGTCGTGCTGCGGTCGCGGCGCTTGCAGCCGGTGCGGCGGCGCTCGCCGCGCCACCGGCGGTGGCCGCCTTGAGCTGCACCATGAACGCGCCGTCGACGATGGTTTTCGGCACGTACGACACGATCAATGCAGCCACGACCGCAATAACGATTTCCGTGAACTGCACCGGCAACGGCAGCGCGACCCCCACGGTGGCGGCCAGTGCAGGAGGCGGTTCGTACTCGAATCGTCAGATGACCCGCACGGGCGGCAGTAATCTGTTGAGCTACAACCTGTACATCGACAGCGCGCACACCATGATCTGGGGCGACGGCATCAGCGGCGGTACGTCGACGATTTCATTCGGCAAGCTCAACAACGTCTCGTCCGCGAGCGCGACCGTATACGGCCTGATTCGCGGAGGCCAGAACGTCGTGCCGGGCGCATATGCCGACCACACCATTACGATCACATTCAGCTACTAGGCGGCAGATCGCGCGGGGTCGGGCACGGACCACGACTCCACTTGCAGCGGACCGCCGCGGCGGACAACGACGACGGGTGCAGACCATGAATCAAACCGATAGAACGAACGCGACCGGATCGCGGTGCGAACGGAGCGAACGGACAGGCGCAGCGAGCACACCGGCAAGGCGAATCGCTCCACGGATCAGTTGGATGCTCGTCAGCACGGCGGCGTTATCGATTGCCCTGCTCGCCGCCCCGCCGTTGCGGACCGAGGCGAAACAAGCGAATCGATCGCTGTCGGTCGGCGCATCGGTCCAACCGTACGTGCGAATCACGGTAACCAATCCGAGTCGCCTGGTGATCACCAACAAAGACAGCAACCAAGGCTTTACGAGCGTGCCGGACAAAGACAATAGCAGTGGCACGCAGCTTGCCGTTCAGACCAACGACCGTGCTGGCTACGCGCTGCTGGTTCAAGTCTCTCCCGTCGGCCAGTCACTCTTTAGCTCGATCGAGATCAGCGGATTCGGCAAGACTGCCGTGCTGCCGGCGACGGGCGGGATAATCACGGTGCCCTACACCGCAATCAACACGAACTTCACGCTGACCTATCGCTTCATGCTCGCAAAGACGGCAAAGGACGGCACCTATGCGTGGCCCCTTACGTTTACCGCGCAGCCGACTCCGTGACGTTCCGCGCCCGGCCGTATCCGAGCGCGACCGCCGCGCTGGTGCGGAGCGCGCAATATCAGGATGCCGATGTGATTTTTCGGGTGCAGCCGACCGTGAAGGCAAGCACGATCGACTCGACGGTTACGGAGGAAGTCCGCGATTTCTGCGCACTGCGACCGGCGTCAACGTTTCGCCGACGAAGAACATGCGCAAGCTCGAATCGTCGTTCAGCGTCGAGAATGGCGACGCGGCACTCATCGGCGGGCTGACGCAGGATAAGACGACCTGTATCGATTCTGGTCTGTCGTCGTTCCTGCCTTCATGAATGAACGGATATTCGAGCGGCAGTAGTCGCACAGAAACCCACCTGCTCCTGCAGGTGAGAAAGCTGTAGGGCATGAACAAGCCCGCATGTCGCGGGCTCTTTTTTGACACTGAGGACGCTGTACGCCGTCGATTGCAACGCGCCGGCTTCCGCCTGGAGCAAGCGGTTGTGAGGTCGGGTTGAACTCGTCTGGCCGCGGCCCTATTGGGCGCTAAAGGGCATCGTCCCCAATGAAGACAGCACGTAGGTTCCATTCGCAGATAGATATGAACGGACACCCGTCAACAAGATTTGTCCTTGCTGCGTCATGACGCCGCTCCAGCTGTCCTGGATGCAATAGGGCCAGTTGTTGGGCCGAATATTCGCGATAAACGCGATGCTGTTTTGCGTGATAGCGGGATTGCCCACGTAGTTCCAGATTCCCGCAAACACGCTAAAGGTCTGCTGTCCCTGCGGCGTGTATGTCGAGACATAGCTCCCGCCGAACGTTCCGTGTCCTTCGTTCGCGTTGGCGATCGTCAGAGTGAATGCGCCGTCCTGGGATTTATAAGTGCCATTGATGTTCATGTGATTCTCCTTTTACCAAGTACCCATACATTAGGAACATCTGAAGGGGGCAACAAGCGTGGCATGCCAGATGGTCCCGCCTACCGCCCTCTGTTCTATTGAGCCGTACTCGCATTGACGGTGCAACTACCAAAAATGACGGGGGAATCACATGTCGTTGACCCTGGTCTCGCTGCCGCCATGTGCAGTCGTGGAGCAGCCCCCTGAAACGCCGGACATAGCCTCTCACTTAAACTAGCGGGTAGGCATAAGACTGTGTTTTTGACTAACACCAGGCAGGAAGTGATGGAAGTGTTGACGGGCCCGGAGCGTCGGCGGCGCTGGACGGCGGAGCAGAAGCTGGCGATGGTTCGCGAGAGTTTCGAGCCGGGGAAGTCGGTTTCGATGGTTGCGCGCCAGTACGGCGTGAACCCAAACCAGCTGTTCCACTGGCGCAAGCTGTACCAGGACGGGAGCCTGTCAGCGGTCAAGGCTGGTGAGGAGGTGGTCCCGGCATCGGAGCTGGCCGATGCACTCAAGCAGATTCGCGAGCTGCAGCGGATGCTCGGCAAGAAGACCATGGAGAATGAGATTCTCCGCGAAGCAGTCGAGTATGGCCGAGCAAAAAAATGGATAGCGCTCTCGCTCTCGCTGCCGGAGGACGACCAGTGAAACTGGTTTGTGAAGTTCTCGGCGTGTCGCGCTCGAACGTTTCGGCACGACTGTCGCGTCCGGCGACGTGGCGCGATGGCCGTCAATCGCGGCAGACCGACGATGCGAGCGTGGTCGAAGAAATCCGCCGAGTCGTCGGCGATTTGCCCAGCTATGGCTATCGTAGGGTGTGGGGCTCGCTACGCAATGAACGCATTGCTGCCGGACAGGTGCCGTTCAATGCGAAGCGCATCTATCGCATCATGCGCACTCGTGGTCTGCTGATGCAACGTCGTCCAACTGCGCCTCGGCCGCAGCGTCGGCACGATGGCAAAGTGGCCGTGCCGCGCAGTAATCAGCGTTGGTGTTCGGATGGCTTCGAGTTCCGCTGCGACAACGGCGAACCGCTGCGAGTGACGTTCGCGCTGGACTGCTGCGACCGCGAAGCGATGAGCTGGGCGGCTACGACGGCAGGCCACAGCGGCGACATCGTGCGCGACGTGATGCTCGCTGCAGTGGAAAATCGGTTTGGCAACGAGTTGCATACGCCGTCCGAAATCGAGTGGCTGAGCGACAACGGTTCGGGCTATACGGCCGACGATACGCGCCGGTTCGCAGCGGCCCTCGGCCTGAAGCCATTGACCACGCCGGTGCGCAGCCCCCAAAGTAACGGGATGGCCGAGAGCTTCGTGAAGACGATGAAGCGCGACGAGCCTGTCAGATTTTTAGTGTGCCGAGGTCATGAGACGATAACGGAAATAATGTCCTATGACCGAAGCAACCGTGACCAAGAAGAGCAAGAACCCGAAGGCACCGAAGCTGTTTCCCGATGAGCTGATCGATCAGTTGCTTGCCCAGGTTCAGGGCAAGGATGCCGAGTCGATCCTGGGCGAATCGGGGCTGGCCGGCCAGCTCAAGAAGCAACTGGCCGAGCGCATGCTCGCGGCCGAGTTGAGCCACCATCTGGAAGCCGAGACCGAGCAAGGCAGGGCCGGTAACCACCGCAACGGCACCAGCCCCAAGACGGTCCTGACGCCCAACGGCGAACTGAAGCTGGATATTCCGCGCGATCGACAGGCGACGTTCGAGCCGCAGTTGGTCGGCAAGTACCAACGCCGGCTGCCAGGCTTCGACGACCACGTGATCAGCATGTATGCGCGCGGCATGAGCGTTCGCGAGATTCAGGGCCATCTGCTGGAACTGTACGGGTTGCAAGTCTCGCCCGACCTGATTTCGACGGTCACCGACGAGGTGCTGGCCGACGTCGAACAGTGGCAGCAGCGGCCGCTCGAGGCCATGTATCCGATCGTGTACTTTGACGCGCTGCGGCTGAAGATCCGCGACGAAGGCACGGTCAAGAACAAGGCGGTCTATCTGGCGCTGGGCATCCGCGCCGACGGCCGCAAGGAAGTACTGGGTTTGTGGATCGAGCAAACCGAAGGCGCCAAGTTCTGGCTGAAGGTCTTCAACGAGCTGAAGAACCGCGGCTTGCACGACATCCTGATCGCGGTGGTCGATGGGTTGCGCGGCTTCCCCGAAGCGATCGAGGCGGTCTATCCGGCCGCCCAAATCCAGACCTGCATCGTGCATCTGATCCGCAATTCGCTGAATCTGGCGAGCTGGAAGGATCGCAAGCCGCTGGCTGCCGCGATCAAGCCGATCTATCAAGCCGCCACGGCCGAGGCGGCGGCAGCGGCGCTCGACGCCTTTGCGCAAAGCGAGTGGGGGCGCAAATTCCCTACCGTCGCGGCCATGTGGCAGCGCCAATGGGAACAGGTAATCCCCTTCTTCGCCTATCCGCCCGAGGTGCGTCGAATCGTATATACGACAAACGCTATCGAGAGCATGCACATGCAGTTGCGCAAGATCGTCAAGAACCGCGGCCACTTCCCGAGCGACGAAGCCGCCAGCAAACTGCTGTATCTGGCCTTGCGCAACATCGAAAAGGATTGGAAGATGCCGCCTATCACCTGGCGGCAAGCAGTCAATCAGTTCGCCATTCTGTTCGGCGAGCGATTCACCTCCGCCATCAGCTGAGATTTTTAACCGGCCTCAGCACACGAAATTCCTGACACGTCCAGCGCGACTACGTTGCCTTCATGCCGAAGCCGGACGCAGCGACTGCTGCACGCAACTTGGCCATCGCGTTCGAGCATTACAACGAAAAGCATCCCCATAGCGCACTGAAGTACTGCTCGCCTCGCGAGTTCCGGCGCTCAATGGATTCAGCAACCTTAGTGTGATGCTGTGTCCGGGATTACAGGGTCAACTCCAGACAGGGTCGAGCGCGCCCATTGCATTACCCGCCGCCGTGCGCATAAACGATAGCTGGCTGCCGCGACCCGCAGTCTCCCGTGCCGAATGGCCAATAGGCCCGCACGCGAATCTGCCGCCCGTCGCGCACGGGCACCTCGAAGATTTCCGTGCGATAGACAGCTTCCGTGAGGCGGACATATTGCAGTCAGACCTCAGCCTGCGTGAGCGGTGAGTTGCCTCGATGGCAGTCTCTTATTCGCTGACAACACATCGAGACCACGGACATCTTTTCCGAAAGACAACAACAGCTGTGGGCTCTCAGAAAAGGTGTCTTTGGTCCCCTAGACAGATCAAGGACTTGGACATCTTTTTTGAGACGATTGCATGCTGGGTAATACCCCCGTTTTCCACGGCAGGCAGAAGTAGAAACTAAGCGGCCATGGCCAGCCGCTGCTTCGGGGTAAAACCGCCCAATGCCATATTCGGGCGCTCGTGATTGCAAGAAGCGCTAACAGAATGATTTTTGAAGGTGTCGCCAGCAGATGATGCAGGCGGCGATTTTCATGAACGCCTCGTGTATGGAGGCAAGGCGCTCGAATCGAATGCGCAGGCGTCTGAAGTTGTGCAGCCACGCGAAGGTGCGCTCGACGACCCACCGGGTCTTGCCGAGGCCGCTGCCGTGGGGCTCACCACGGCGTGCGATCTGCGTGGCGATACCGGCAGCGTGCAAGGGCTTACGATATTTGTCGTGGTCGTAACCGCGATCGGCCTGCACAACGACGGGCTTTGACAGAGGCCTCCCGCGCTTGCCACGAATGGGCGGAATGGCCTCGATCAGAGGCAGCAGTTGGGTGACGTCGTTGCGATTGGCACCCGTGAGGATCAGCGCGAGCGGGATGCCCTGCGCTTCGGTAACGAGATGGTGCTTTGAACCGGGTCGCGCCCGATCAGTGGGATTGGGTCCTGTTTTTGACCCGATCCCACTGCACGAATGGAGGACGAATCGATAACCACACGCGACCAGTCGATGCGATCGGCTGCACGAAGTTTCGCCAGCAATACTTCGTGCAGCCGGTCCCAGACGCCCGCCTGTTGCCAGTCGCGCAGTCTGCGCCAGCAGCTCATGCCCGAGCCGCAGCCCATTTCCTGCGGAAGCATTTCCCAGGGAATACCGGATTGCAGCACAAACAGGATGCCGGTCAGCACGGCGCGATCGTCCAGCGGCTTGCGGCCCGGGTATCGCGTACGGCGTGACTTCGGTGGAGGCAGCAGTGGTTGGATCAGTGACCACAGTTCGTCATCGAGTATCGGTTTGGCCATGGCCTCCTCGTCAGCGAAACAACGAAGAGGTTAACAAAACGCGCGGCGGGTTAACAGCCCCCAAACACTCATTTTGTTAGAGTTTTTTAGGAGCAAGTTGGGCGGCGCGCGATGCACGGCACCAGCGCAGTTCCAGCGCCATCCCAGAACCCCTGTCTGCACCATGGCCCGCTTGAGAGTCTATTCGTGAGCCGGAAAACAAAAAACCCCGCAAGTCATTGACTTTACGGGGTCTTTCGCATGCATCTGGCGGAAAGGGTGGGATTCGAACCCACGATACGGTA
Source organism: Burkholderia oklahomensis C6786 (assembly GCF_000959365.1). Taxonomy (NCBI): domain Bacteria; kingdom Pseudomonadati; phylum Pseudomonadota; class Betaproteobacteria; order Burkholderiales; family Burkholderiaceae; genus Burkholderia; species Burkholderia oklahomensis. Next base: position 2,732,170 of record NZ_CP009555.1, on the reverse strand, counting down.
TAACCGTATACCGGATTTCGAGTCCGGCGCATTCGACCTCTCTGCCACCTTTCCTTCTTTCGCTCACCGGTAGGTCGCCCCGGCGAAGCGAAGATTATAGAACAACTCTTCGCAGACTTCCAAGTTTTTTCTTCAAATATTTCTTGAAGCCACTCGGGCGCCCACTCAGGCCGCGTTCGACGGCGCGTCGATCCGCTCGACACCGCCCATGTACGGCCGCAGCGCGACAGGCACCGTCACCGAGCCGTCGGCGTTCTGGTAGTTCTCCAGCACCGCGACGAGCGTGCGGCCGACCGCGAGGCCCGAGCCGTTCAGCGTATGCACGAGTTCCGGCTTGCCCTGCGCATTGCGGAACCGCGCCTGCATCCGGCGCGCCTGGAACGATTCGGTGTTCGAGCAGCTCGAGATCTCGCGATACGTGTTCTGCGCGGGCAGCCACACTTCGAGGTCGAACGTCTTCGCCGCGGCGAAGCCCATGTCGCCCGTGCACAGCGTGATCACGCGGTACGGCAGCTCGAGTTTCTGCAGGATCGTCTCCGCATGGCCGACCATCTCGTCGAGCGCCGCATACGACGCCTCCGGCGCGACGATCTGCACCATCTCGACCTTGTCGAACTGGTGCTGGCGGATCATCCCGCGCGTGTCGCGGCCGTAGGAGCCCGCCTCCGACCGGAAGCACGGCGAATGCGCGGTCAGCTTGATCGGCAACGCGGCCGCATCGACGATCGTGTCGCGCACGGTGTTCGTCAGCGAGATTTCGGATGTCGAAATCAGGTATTGCGTGACTGTGTTCTCCGCCCCGCCCTTCTCGACGCGGAACATGTCGTCCGCGAACTTCGGCAGCTGGCCCGTGCCGTACAGCACGTCCGGATTGACGATGTACGGCGTGTACGTCTCGCTGTAGCCGTGCTGCAGCGTGTGCGTGTCGAGCATGAACTGCGCGAGCGCGCGATGCAGGCGCGCGATCGGCCCGCGCAGCACCGTGAAGCGCGCACCCGACAGCTTCGCGCCCGTCTCGAAATCGAGGCCGAGCGGGGTGCCGACGTCGACGTGATCCTTCACGTCGAAATCGAACTGTCGCGGCGCGCCCCAGCGGCGCACCTCGACGTTCTCCGTCTCGTCCCGGCCGACGGGCACGCTCTCGTGCGGCAGGTTCGGCATCTGCAGCATCAGGTCGGACAGGCGCGCCTGGATCTCGTCGAGCTTCACCGCCGACGCCTTCATCTCGTCGCCGATGCCGCCCACTTCGGCCATCACCGCCGACGTGTCCTCGCCCCGCCCCTTCATCGCGCCGATCTGCTTCGAGAGGCTGTTGCGACGCGCCTGCAGTTCTTCGGTGCGGGTCTGGATCGCACGGCGTTCCGCTTCGAGCGAGGAGAACGCAGCGACGTCGAGGGTGTAGCCGCGATCGGCGAGGCGCTTCGCGACGCCGTCGAGGTCTTTGCGCAGCAACTGGATGTCGAGCATGGGAGGACAGGAAAATCGTTGTGTAAGACGCGAATTCTAACGCACCGCGCGCCCGCCACGGCGCACGCTCGACGGGCGGCAGCGCAAACGCGGCGCCGCCCATGGCAATATCGCGCTGCCGGCTTGCGCATCGCGTGCCGGGAAGCCGCTTTGCATGGGACCAGAGTAAGCGCTCAGGCGCCAACGCTGGCCGACACCGGAGAATCGATGGCCATCGAACTGGACAAGGACGTGCGCGACCAAGCAATCGCGTCGCTGCAACGCTATTTCGCCGAGAACATGGACGAGCCGATCGGCAACATCCAGGCCGGCGCGCTGCTTCATTTCTTCGTCGAGGAGATCGCACCGGCGATCTACAACCTCGCGATCGCCGATGCTCAGGAGCGCCTGCAAGCGCGCGTCGCCGAGCTCGACATCGAATGTCACGAACCGCCGTTCGAATACTGGAAGAAGCAGCCGGGCCGCAAGCGCTGACGTCGGCCGGCCGACGCGCTAATCCTTCTTGCCGGCGTCCTTGTCGAGCTCGCGCAGCCAGGCGAGCTTGTCGGCGATCTTCGTCTCGAGCCCGCGCGGCACCGGCTTGTACCAGCGCGGCTCGCGCATCCCGTCCGGCAGATAGGTCTCGCCCGCCGCGTACGCGTTCGGCTCGTCGTGCGCATAGCGGTACGCGTGGCCGTAGCCGAGCTCCTTCATCAGCTTCGTCGGCGCGTTGCGCAGATGCACCGGCACCTCGCGCGACTTGTCCTGCCGCACGAACGCCATCGCCTCGTTGAACGCGTTGTAGCCGGCGTTGCTCTTCGCCGCGCACGCGAGATAGAGCACCGCCTGCGCGAGCGCGAGCTCGCCCTCCGGCGAACCGAGCCGCTCGTAGGTCCCGGCCGCGTCGTTCGCGATCTGCATCGCGCGCGGATCGGCGAGGCCGATGTCCTCCCACGCCATCCGCACGACGCGCCGCGCGAGGTACTTCGGATCGGCGCCGCCGTCGAGCATCCGGCAGAACCAATACAGCGCGCCGTCCGGATTCGAGCCGCGCACCGACTTGTGCAGCGCGGAGATCTGGTCGTAGAAGTTGTCGCCGCCCTTGTCGAAGCGGCGCGCGTTCATCGTCATCGCGCTCTCGACGAACGCCGCGTCGATCGTCGTCACGCCCGCGGACGTCGCCGCCGTCTGCGCCTGCTCGAGCAGGTTCAGGAAGCGCCGCGCGTCGCCGTCCGCGTAGCCGACGAGCGTGTCGACCGCCTTGTCTTCGAAGGCGAGCCCGGCGAGCGCCGTGTCCTGCGCGCGCGCGAGCAGCTGGCGGAGCTCGTCTTCCGTGAGCGACTTGAGCACGTACACCTGCGCGCGCGACAGAAGCGCCGAGTTCACCTCGAAGCTCGGATTCTCGGTCGTCGCGCCGATGAACGTGACGAGCCCCGATTCGACGAACGGCAACAGCGCGTCCTGCTGCGCCTTGTTGAAGCGGTGGATTTCGTCGACGAACAGGATCGTGTGGCGGCCGGTGCGGTTCAGCGTGTCGCGCGCCTGATCCATCGCTTCGCGGATGTCCTTCACGCCGCCCAGCACCGCGGACAGCGCGATGAACTCGCAATCGAACGCGAGCGCGGTCAGGCGCGCGAGCGTCGTCTTGCCGACGCCGGGCGGCCCCCAGAGGATCATCGAATGCGGCTTGCCCGATTCGAACGCGAGCCGAAGCGGCTTGCCTTCGCCGAGAAGATGCGTCTGGCCGATCACGTCGGCGAGCGTCTTCGGGCGCAGCGCCTCGGCGAGCGGCCGGCGCGGTTCGACTGCAAACAGGTCGGACATGGACCTTGGCTCCCACGAAAAACGATGGCGGCACGCATTCGCCGCCGGACCGGACATTATGACAGCCGCGCGGCGCGACGCCACGCCCCCGGCCGCGCCGCCCCGAAGCGAACCGGGCCCGCCATCGCTGGCGGGCCCGGTCGTCGGTCGATGAGGCGCGAGGCCGGCCGCGCTCAGCCGGTCACGACGTCCGCGCCCTTCGGCACGACGAACTTGAACTGGTCGGCCTTGAGCGGCGGATTCGTCTGAATATTGGTGAACGTGAGGAGCGTCACGTTGCCGAACACGTCGTGCAGCTCCATCGCGGCGAGCACGCCGTTCCTGAAGCCGATGCCGATCCGCTGGAACTGCGTGTCCTGCGCCTTCGGCACCATCTCGAGCCAATCGATCCCGCCCTTCTCGCCGGCGTCGCGCAGCGTGTAGTTCTTCTCGAGATCGTTGCTGCCGAACAGGATCGCGGCCGGGCTCGCGCCGAGCGCGCCCGCGAGCTTGCGCTCGGTGACCTGGTTCAGGTCCTTGTCGTACACGTAGAGCTTGTCGCCGTCGGCCTGCAATACCTGCTGGTACGGCTTCTGATACGTCCAGATGAATTTGCCGGGCCGCGAGAACACGAAGCTGCCGCTCGAGTTGTCGGTCGGCTTGACGGTCGGCACCGCGCCGCTCGCCGCCTTCGACGGCGCCTTGACGATCTGCTGCGTGAAGTCGCCCTTCGCCGCGTGGACCTTCGACACGAACGCCCTCAGCTGCTCGGTGCCGCTCGCGAACGCGTGCGACGCGACGAGCGCGAGCGCCGCGCCGGCGAGCGCCGCGCGCAACGTGCGTGCGAGCGTGCGCTTCGGCGCAAGACCCGAACCGGTGTGAACTGCCAACGACTGATGCTGCATATTGAGGTTTTCTCCGTAGACGGCCGGCGCACCGTCGACCGACCGCGCCGGCGCGGATTCATTCGGCGTCGCGCGCGGGCACGAGGATTTCGCGATTCCCGCTCGACGACATCGCCGACACGAGCCCGGACTGCTCCATCTGCTCGAGCAGCCGCGCCGCGCGGTTGTAGCCGATCCGCAAATGGCGCTGCACGAGCGAGATCGACGCGCGCCGGTTCTTGATGACGATCTCGACCGCCTGGTCGTACAGCGGATCAGACTCGCCGTTCGCGTCGCCCGTTCCCGCGCCCGAGCCTTCGTCGCCGTCGACCGTGCCGCCTTCGAGGAGGCCTTCGACATAGTTCGGCTCGCCGTGCTCCTTCAACCTCTCGACGACGCGGTGCACCTCGTCGTCCGACACGAACGCGCCGTGCACGCGCACGGGCAGCCCGCCGCCGGGCGGCAGGTACAGCATGTCGCCCTGGCCGAGCAGCGATTCGGCGCCCATCTGGTCGAGAATCGTGCGCGAATCGATCTTCGACGACACCTGGAACGCGATCCGCGTCGGCACGTTCGCCTTGATGAGGCCCGTGATCACGTCGACCGACGGCCGCTGCGTCGCGAGAATCAGGTGGATGCCGGCCGCGCGCGCCTTCTGCGCGATCCGCGCGATCAGCTCTTCGACCTTCTTGCCGACGACCATCATCAGATCGGCGAGCTCGTCGATCACGACGACGATGTGCGGCAGCCGGCCGAGCGGCTCCGGATCGTCCGGCGTCAGGCTGAACGGATTCGGGATCTTCTCTTCCCGCTTCTTCGCGTCTTCGATCTTGTTGTTGTAGCCGGCGAGGTTGCGCACGCCAAGCTTGCTCATCAGCTTGTAGCGGCGCTCCATCTCGGCGACCGTCCAGTTGAGCGCGTGGCCCGCCTGGCGCATATCGGTGACGACCGGGCACAGCAGATGCGGAATCCCTTCGTAGACGCTCATTTCGAGCATCTTCGGATCGATCAGGATCAGGCGCACCTGCTCGGCGCTCGCCTTGTAGAGCAGCGACAGGATCATCGCGTTGATCCCGACCGACTTGCCCGAGCCCGTCGTGCCGGCGACGAGCAGGTGCGGCATCTTCGCGAGATCCGCGCACACGGGCTTGCCGCCGATGTCCTTGCCGAGGCCGATCGTGAGCATCGACGGCGCGTCCGCGTAGACCTCGGAGCCGAGGATTTCGGACAGGCGCACGGTCTGGCGGCGCTGGTTCGGCAGTTCGAGCGCCATGTAGTTCTTGCCGGGGATCGTCTCGACGACGCGGATCGACACGAGCGACAGCGAGCGCGCGAGATCCTTCGACAGATTGACGATCTGGCTGCCCTTCACGCCCGTCGCGGGCTCGATTTCGTAGCGGGTGACGACGGGCCCCGGATACGCGGCGACGACGCTCACCTCGACGCCGAAGTCCTTCAGCTTCTTCTCGATGAGGCGCGACGTGAACTCGAGCGTGTCGGCGGAGATCGTCTCCTGCGACACGGACGCGGGATCAAGCAGCGAGATCGCGGGCAGCGTCGAATCGCCCGGCAGATCGGTGAAGAGCGGCTGCTGGCGCTCCTTCTCGGCGCGCTCGGACTTCGCCGGCGTGACGACGGGCGGCACGATCGTGACGGGCTCGTGCTCCTCGATCCGCACGCGCTCCTCCTCGACCTTGCCTTCGCGCTTGACGGCCGCGGCCTCGCCAAGCTTGCGGTCGCGCTCGGCCTCGCGGCGCAGCTTCGCGAGCGTGAACGCATTGATGATCGCGTCGCCGACGCGCTCGGCGACCGACAGCCACGAAAAGCGGAAATACAGCGACAGCCCGATCGCGAGCGCGATCAGAAGCGCGAGCGTGCCGCCCGTGAAGCCGAACGCGTGCGACACGCCGCGCGCGACCGTCTCGCCGACGACGCCGCCCGGCGCGCGCGGCAGCTGCACTTTCAGCGACCACATCCTGAGCGCCTCGATGCCGTCGCTCGCGAGCAGCACGAGGACGAACGCGAAGCCTTCGGCGAGCCAGCCCGCCGGCTTTTCCGGCTCGTCGGGCAGCGCGTCGTGCCGGGTGATCCGGCGGTAGCTCGCGGCGACGCGCCGCCCGAGCAGCACGATGAGCCAATAGGCGGACAGGCCGAAGAGCAGCAGCATGATGTCGGCCGTCCACGCGCCGACCCGCCCTGCCCAGTTTGCGATGTGATCGACCTGCGCGGCGTGCGTCCAGCTCGGATCGCGCCGGCTGTAGCTCAGGAGCGCCATCAGCAGGAACGCGAGCAGCGCGACCTGGAGGATCCAGCGGATCTCGGTCAGTAGGCGCGACATGCGATGCGGCAGCGCTTGGGCCTGAGCGGTGTAAGGTGCTTTTGCCATGAATCCGTCAAGAGGGGCGATGAGGCGGCCTGCGCGCGGCAGGGCCGCCGATCGTTCGGTCCGATCTATTGTAAACGCTGCGCCGCCGCGCCAAGTGTAAATGACGGTAACGCCCGGCCGGTTCGCGCCGGAAATGTGCACGCGCTACCACAGACGGACGCGGCGCGACGCTATCGCGCCGATTGAAAAGTCCATTCGGCGGCGCAGCAAGCAGGCCTTTATAATGCGAGCTTTGCACCCATCTGCGACGGTATCCCGCTCGCAACGTGCCGCCCGGCGGCGTCATCCGCCCGGCCGGCCGCTTTTTACGGATCCTGCACATGTCCACGCCCAAACACGCGAAAGTCCTGATTCTCGGCTCCGGCCCCGCCGGCTACACGGCGGCCGTCTATGCGGCCCGCGCGAACCTGTCGCCCCTCCTGATCACGGGCATCGCGCAAGGCGGCCAACTGATGACGACGACCGACGTCGAAAACTGGCCGGCCGATCCGGACGGCGTGCAGGGCCCGGAGCTGATGCAGCGCTTCCTCGCGCACGCTGAGCGCTTCAACACCGAAATCGTGTTCGACCACATCCACACGGCGAAGCTGCACGAGAAGCCGATCCGCCTCATCGGCGACTCGGGCGAATACACGTGCGACGCGCTCGTCATCGCGACGGGCGCGTCCGCGCAGTATCTCGGCCTGTCGTCGGAAGAAGCGTTCATGGGCCGCGGCGTATCGGCCTGCGCGACCTGCGACGGCTTCTTCTACCGCGGCCAGGACGTCGCCGTCGTCGGCGGCGGCAACACGGCCGTCGAGGAAGCCCTCTACCTGACGGGCATCGCGAAGAAGGTCACGGTGATCCACCGCCGCGACAAGTTCCGCGCGGAGCCGATCCTCGTCGACCGTCTGCTCGAGAAGGAGAAGGAAGGCGTCGTCGAGATCAAGTGGGACCACGTGCTCGACGAAGTGACGGGCGACGATTCCGGCGTGACGGGCGTGCGCATCAAGCACGCGAAGACGGGCGCGACCGAGGACGTCGCGGTGCAGGGCCTCTTCATCGCGATCGGCCACAAGCCGAACACCGACATCTTCAAGGGCCAGCTCGAGATGAAGGACGGCTACATCATCACGAACAGCGGCCTGTCGGGCAACGCGACGGGCACGAGCGTGCCGGGCGTGTTCGCGGCGGGCGACGTGCAGGACCACATCTACCGTCAGGCGATCACGAGCGCGGGCACGGGCTGCATGGCGGCGCTCGACGCGCAGCGCTATCTCGAAAGCCTGCACGACCGCAAGTAAGCGCGCCGCGCGGCGCTACAATGGCGTCGCCGCGCGCCGCCTGCCGGGTCTGGAACACCACAGCCGCTGTGCATCGCGCAGCGGCTTTTTCATGTCCGTCGGGCGAAACCGCAGCGTCGGCGCGCCCGCCCATCCGCATCCGATTCATCATGGCGAAGAACCAGCCTCATCCGAGCGACCCCGCGAAGCGGCAAGCCGCCGCACGGGCCGTCGAACCGACTCCCGCGCCCGCGAGCCCGCCTCCGCCGCCCGCCGCGCTCCGCGGCCAGGGCCTGGCCGGGCTCGGCGCGCTGCGCGCGACGCTCGCGGGCGAATCCGAGCGCCGCACGCGCGAAGCGGCGCGGGCGAAACAGGCCGCCCGCCGGTCCGCCGCGGACGCCGATCTGTTCCGCCGCGAGATCGGCGAGATCACGCCGCTCGCCGCGCCGCCGCGCGCCGAGAGCGGCCGCCCGCCGCCCGAGCCCGTGCCGAAGCACACGCGGCAAGACGAGGAAGCGGTGCTGTCCGAGACCTTGTCCGACGAATTCGATCCCGAGACGCTGCTCGACACCGACGAGACGCTTTACTACCACCGCCCCGGCGTGAGCCGCGACGTCGTGCGCAAGCTGAGAAGCGGCGCGTGGATCGTCCAGGCGCAGCTCGATCTGCACGGGATGCGGCGCGACGAGGCGCGCGATGCGCTCGCCGAATTCATCCGCGAAGCGGGCAAGAAAGGCCTGCGCTGCCTGCGCGTGATCCACGGCAAGGGGCTCGGCTCGGCCGGCAAGGAGCCGGTGCTGAAAGGCAAGGTGCGCGCGTGGCTCGTGCAGAAGGACGAGGTGATCGCGTTCTGCCAGGCGCGCGGCCACGACGGCGGCGCGGGCGCGGTGCTCGTGCTGCTTCAGCCGTCTCCGGCGCCGAGTGGCGACCGGCGGCCGCGTGCATCCTAGGCTCACGCTCGCGATCGCGGTCCTCGAGGCGATCGCGACCCTCGCGTTCGCTATCTCGGGCTTCGTCGAGGCGCGCAAGAACCGGCTCGACTCGGTCGGCACGTTCGTCGTCGCGCTCGCGACCGCGTTCGGCGGCGGCACGATGCGCGACGTGCTGCTCGAGCGGCGTCCGTTCTATTGGGTCGAGCATCAGGGCTACGTGATCGCGATCTTCGGCCTGTCGCTCGTCGCGCCGCTCCTGCTCAGGATGGCGTCGCGGCTCTCCGCGGAACGGCTGCTGCTCGTCGCCGACGCCGTCGGCCTCGGCATCTTCAGCATCTCCGGCACGTCGATCGCGCTCGACGCGCAAATGCCGTGGTTCGTCGCCGCGATGATGGGCGTGACGACCGGCGTCTTCGGCGGGATCATCCGCGACGTGCTGTGCAACGACATCCCGCTGATCCTGCGCGATTCGCGGCCCTATGCGACCTGCGCGTTCGCCGGCTGCTGGGTCTATCTGCTGCTCGTCTGGCTGCGCATCGATGCCGTCTACAGCGTGCTCGCGGCGACGGGCTTCATCCTCGTCGCGCGGGTCGTCACGTACAAGCTCGACATTCGGCTGCCGCACTAGCCGCGCACGATGCGCGGAACAAAAAGGGCGGCCCGTGCACGCACGGCCGCCCTTCTCTTCCCTTACTTCGTCCCGCCATCGCCCGGATCACCTGCGATCGACATAGCGGCGCACGGCGAACGCTTCGCGCAAGCCGCGCCGCCATCGGGCGCCGCCCACGCGCCGGATCACGCGATCCGCGCCTCCGTCGACGGATCGAACAGCACCGCCTTCGACACGTCGAACAACAGCGACAGCTTCTGCTGCGGCTTCGGATCGGCGGCCGGGTGCACGCGGCTCACGATCCGCTTGCCGTTGACCTGCGCGAACACGTGCGTGTCCGGGCCGGTCGGCTCGGTCACGTCGACCGTCACGTCGACCGGCTGCAGCCGCGAGCTCTCGCCGTTGTGCGCGCTCCTCGCATCGGTGATCCGCTCCGGCCGCAGCCCGAGGATCACGTCGCGGCCGACGTGGCCGTTCATCCGCTTCGCGTCGAACGGCAGGTTCAGCACGCCGCGCATCGCGCCCGTGTCGAGCTCGATGCCGACGCCGCTCCCCTGCTCGACGAGCTTGCCGTTGATGAAGTTCATCGGCGGCGCGCCGATGAAGCCCGCGACGAACAGGTTCGACGGCGAATCGTAGATTTCCTGCGGCGCGCCGAACTGCTGGACGACGCCGTCCTTCATCACCGCGATCCGGTCGCCGAGCGTCATCGCCTCGATCTGGTCGTGCGTCACGTAGACGATCGTCGTGCCGAGGCGCTGGTGCAGCAGCTTGATCTCGGCGCGCATCTCGATGCGCAGCTTCGCGTCGAGGTTCGACAGCGGCTCGTCGAACAGGAACAGCGACGGATCGCGCGCGAGCGCGCGGCCCATCGCGACGCGCTGCCGCTGGCCGCCCGACAGCTGGCCCGGCTTGCGGTCGAGCAGGTGCTCGATCTGCAGCATCGCGGAGACGCGGTCGACGATGCTCTTCTGCTCGCTCTTCGCCACCTTGCGGATGTTGAGGCCGAACGAGATGTTCTCGCGCACCGTCATCGACGGATACAGCGCGTACGACTGGAACACCATCGCGATGTCGCGATCCTTCGGCGACAGGTCGTTGACGACCTTGTCGCCGATCCGGATCTCGCCCTTCGTCACGGTCTCGAGGCCCGCGATCATGTTGAGGAGCGTCGACTTCCCGCAGCCCGAACCGCCGACGAGAATCAGGAACTGGCCGTCCTCGATGTCGATGTCGACGCCCTTGAGGACGGGCACCCCGTTCGGGTAGGTCTTGTACACGTCACGGATGGAAAGGCTTGCCATGCTGTGAATCCTCTGTCTCAGTGCGGCGCGCGTGCGCCGCGTCGTGTCTCGTATCGTTGCGCCGCGCGCGGCGCCTGCATGTTCGCGTCGGGCGTCCCGACGTCACCCCTTGACCGCGCCCGCCGTCAGGCCGCGCACGAAGTAGCGGCCGGCGATCACGTAGACGAGGAGCGTCGGCAGCGCGGCGATGATCGCGCCCGCCATGTCGACGTTGTATTCCTTCACGCCCGTCGACGTGTTGACGAGGTTGTTCAGCGCGACCGTGATCGGCATCGAATCGACGCCCGAGAACACGATCCCGAACAGGAAGTCGTTCCAGATCTGCGTGAACTGCCAGATCAGGCACACCATGAAGATCGGCAGCGACACGGGCAGCAGGATCTTCGTGAAGATCGTGAAGAAGCCCGCGCCGTCGATGCGCGCAGCCTTCACGAGCTCGGCCGGCACGCTCACGTAGAAGTTGCGGAAGAACATCGTCGTGAACGCGATCCCGTAGACGACGTGCACGAACACGAGGCCGGGAATCGTGTTGGCCATCCCGAAGAAGCCCTGCAGCCGCGCCATCGGCAGCAGGATCACCTGGAACGGGATGAAGCAGCCGACGAGCAGCATCGTGAAGAGCGCGTCCGCGCCGCGGAAGCGCCAGTGCGTGAGCACGTAGCCGTTGAACGCGCCGATCACCGACGAGATCAGCACGGCCGGAATCACCATCTTGATCGAGTTGAAGAAGAACGGCTTCATCCCGTCGCAGCGCACGCCGGTGCACGCCTCGCTCCACGCCTTCACCCACGGCGAGAAAGTCCAGTTCGACGGCGGCGTCAGCAGGTTGCCGGTGCGCAGCTGGTCGAGGTCCTTGAACGACGTCGACAGCATCACGTAGATCGGAAACAGGAAGTACAACGCGAACAGGATCAGCGCCGCGTAAATGACTGCCCGACTGAGGGTCATCTTAGGCTGCATTGCGGGTGCTCCTCGATTCCAGATACATCAGCGGCACGAGCACCGCGACGACCGTCGCGAGCATCATCACCGACGACGCCGCGCCGACGCCGAGCTGCCCGCGGTTGAACGAATACGTGTACATGAACATCGCGGGCAGCGACGACGACGTGCCCGGCCCGCCCGCCGTCAGCGCGACGACGAGGTCGAAGGTCTTGATCGTGATGTGGCAGAGGATCAGCAGCACCGAGAAGAACACCGGGCGCATGCTCGGGATCACGATCTTGCGGTAGATCGTGGGCAGCGTCGCGCCGTCGACCTGCGCCGCCTTGAAGATCTCGCTGTCGACGCCGCGCAGGCCGGCGAGAAAGAGCGCCATCACGAAGCCCGTCGACTGCCAGACGGCCGCGATCACGACGCAGAAGATCGCCTTGTCCGGGTCGTCGAGCCAGCCGAACGAGAAGCTCGTCCAGCCCCAGTCGTGCATCACCTTCTCGAGGCCCAGGCCCGGGTTCAGGATCCACTGCCACGCGGTGCCCGTGACGATGAACGACAGCGCCATCGGATACAGGAACACCGCGCGCAGCGCGCCTTCGTTGCGGATCTTCTGATCGAGCAGGATCGCGAAAAAGAGACCGAGCGCGACGCAGATCGCGATGAACGGAACGCCGAACCAACCGAGGTTCGCGGCCGACGTCCACCAGACGTCGTTCTGGAACAGGTCCGAATAGCGGCCGAAGCCGTCGAAGTCGTAGTTCGGCAACAGCCGGGAATTCGTCAGCGACAGATAGCCGGTGACGGCGATGAAGCCGTAGATGAAAACCAAGGCGATCGCGATGCTGGGCGCGAGCACCAGTTTCGGAATCCAGCGGTCGGCGAACGCCGACAGCGGCGACGTGCGGTGCGCGGCAGCCGCGCTGGTTCCGTTTCCGCTAAGAGGGGCAGCCACGTGTTTCGACTCCTGGAACGAGGTCGCCCGCGCGTCGGCAAGAAGCCGGCGCGGGCGGCGGGTACGGCGCGGGCCGGCTCGCGGCCCGCTTGCTGCGGTTGCAGCGCGAAGCGCCCGGCGCGACGATGCGCGAAACCGGGCGCCCGCGCCGTGCGTTACTTCACCTTCGCGGCTCGCGCGAGCGCGGCGACCGCGCTCTTCGAATCCTGCTGCGAGTTCATGAACTTCGTCACGACGTCGGTGATCGCGCCCGCCGTCGCGTCGCCCTGCGCCATCCCGTGCGCGAGCGACGGCACGTAGCCGCCCGACTTGATCGCCGTCTGTTCATCAGCGTAGGACTTCTTCGCGCAATCGTCGAACTTGTCCATCTTCACGCCGAGGCGCACCGGAATCGAGCCCTTCAGCAAGCTGAACTGCTCCTGGAACGCGGGCGTCATGATCGTCTTCGCGAGCGCGATCTGGCCGGGCGTCGCCGCCTTCTGGCCCTTCTGCTGGAAGAACACGAACGAATCGACGTTGAACGTGTACGCATTCGCCGTGCCCGGCACCGCCGCGCAGATGTAGTCCTTGCCCGGCTTCTTGCCGGCCGCCTCGAACTCGCCCTTCGCCCAGTCGCCCATGAACTGCATGCCGGCCTTGCCGTTGATGACCATCGCGGTCGCGAGGTTCCAGTCGCGGCCGTTGCGGCCGGTGTCGAAGTAGCCCTGGATCTTGCGGACCGTGTTGAACACGTCCAGCATCTTGTCCGACGTGAGCGTCTTCTGGTCGAGGTCGACGAGCGCCTTCTTGTAGAAGTCGGCGCCTTGCGACAGCACGACGTCTTCCCACAGCGTCAGGTCCTGCCACGGCTGGCCGCCCATCGCGACCGGCTGGATGCCCGCCGCCTTCAGCTTGTCGGCGATCTGGAAGAATTCGGGCCACGTCGCGGGCGGCTTCGCGCCGATCTTGTCGAGCGCGGCCTTGTTGATGTAGAGCCAGTTGACGCGGTGCACCGAGAACGGCGCCGCGACGGTGTTGCCCTTGTACTTGATGATCTTGTCGATCTCGGGCGGCAGGTTCTGCTTCCAGTCGCCCGTGGCGGAATCGATGTTCACGAGCACGCCCTGGTCCGCCCATTCCTGGATCAGCGGCCCCTTGATCTGCGCGGCCGACGGCGCGTCGCCGCTGATGACCTTCGTCTTCAGCGCGGTCATCGCCGCGGCGCCCGCGCCGCCCGCGACCGCGTAGTCCTTCCAGACGTAGCCCTGCTTCTGCAGGTCGTCCTTCAGTGCGCCGACCGCCTTCGATTCACCGCCCGACGTCCACCAGTGCAGCACCGTGACGTTCTCGGCTGCTTGCGCCGCTGCGGCGCCGAACAACAGGCCTGCGGCGCCGAGCGCGCCCATGATCGCGCGAATTTTCATCAGTTATCTCCTCCAGATTTGGATCGATTCGTCAGGCTTTCGACTGCGCGGATGCGTGAAAGCCGGCTTTGCTACGGAACGACACGGGAAATCGAGCCGCGAACGACGCATGATGCGTGCGGGCCGATGCCGGCCGCGGGCTCTTAGGAACTGAGTGACTCGAGATTCAACGACTGTCTCCTCTTTAGGCTATCCGGTTCCGCCGCCGCGCGGCTCGAACCCGGGGCAGCGACGCGCGCGAACATGCGCTTCATCAATGTCCGATAACATTTCCACGTGCGGCGCTCGCGCCGCACGGCCCGTTGCGAAGATCGCGCCTCTTCATGCCGTGCGCTTCTTTTCTTCGTTCGGGTGCTACCCCTTGCGGCGGATTGTAGTTAAACTACAATTCAGTGTCAAAAATATTTTTATCGCACTACGGCCCGCGTCGCGGGCATCCCCCAACGGCGGAGACACATGCATACCGATTCGAGCTTCACCTTCGTTCTCTTCGGCGGCACCGGCGATCTGTCGATGCGCAAGATCCTCCCTGCGCTCTTCGAGGCGCACCGCGCGAACATGCTGTCGGAAGCCGGCAGGATCGTCGCCGTGGCCCGCCATGCGGCGGACCGCGACGGCTACCTGCAGTGGGTCGACGAGCACGTGAAGCCGCACGCGACGAAGGCGGCGGGCGGCGCGTTCGACGAATCCGTCTGGCAGAGCTTCCTCGAGCGCATCGTCTACGTGAAGCTCGATCTCGGCCGCGCGGAAGACTACGCGCTGCTGCGCGACGCGGTCGGCCGGCTGTCGGGCATCCGCGTGTTCTATCTGGCGACGGGCCCGTCGCTCTTCGTGCCGATCTGCAAGGCGCTCGCCGCCGTGGGCCTCAACGAAGGCGCGCGGATCGTGCTCGAGAAGCCGCTCGGCTACGACCTGCGCTCGTCGAACGCGATCAACGACGCGGTCGGCGAGATCTTCGCCGAAGATCAGATCTATCGGATCGACCACTACCTCGGGAAGGAGCCGGTGCAGAACCTGCTCGCGCTGCGCTTCGGCAACGCGCTGTTCGAGCCGCTGTGGCGCCGCGAATGGGTCGAGAGCATCCAGATCACGATCGCCGAGGAGCTGGGCGTCGAAGCCCGCGGCGATTTCTACGACAATACCGGCGCGCTGCGCGACATGGTGCAGAACCACCTGCTGCAGCTCCTGTCGATCGTCGCGATGGAGCCGCCGCACTCGATGGATTCCGATTCGGTCCGCGACGAGAAGCTGCGCGTGTTGCGCGCGCTCAAGCCCATCGATCCGCGCGACATCGGCAAGGTCGCCGTGCGCGGCCAGTACCATGCGGGCGTGATCAAGGGCGCGCAGGTGCCCGCCTACGCGACCGAGTCCGGCGTGAAGTCCGACAGCCAGACCGAGACGTTCGTCGCGCTGAAGGTCGAGATCGAGAACTGGCGCTGGGCCGGCGTGCCGTTCTTCCTGCGCACCGGCAAGCGGCTTGCCGACCGCGTCGCGGAGATCGTCGTCAACTTCCGCCCCGTGCCGCACTCGGCGCTCGGCCCGACCGCGCTGCGCGCGGGCGCGAACCGCCTCGTGATCCGGCTGCAGCCGAACGAGTCGATTCGCCTGTACTGCCTCGCGAAGCAGCCGGGCGAAGGGATGAACCTCGCAAGCGTGCACCTCGACCTCGCGTTCGACCAGTTCTTCAAGGAAGGCCAGATGGAGGCGTACCAGCGCCTGCTGCTCGACGTGATCAACGGCCGCCTCGCGCTGTTCGTCCGTCGCGACGAGCAGGAAGCGGCATGGCGCTGGGTCGAGCCGATCCTGAACGAATGGGCGCGCTCGACGAAGCCGCCGAAGCCGTACGCCGCCGGCACCTGGGGCCCCGCCGCCGCGAGCGCGATGCTCGCGCAGCACGGCACCTGCTGGCTCGAAGAAGAAAACTGATGCAAGGCGGCGCGCATGCGGTTTCGCAGGCGCGCCGCTCGATGGTCCCCGCTGAATTCATTCAACATTCAATAAAGGCAGTCTGGAGGAGAAGTGATCGAGGTTCACGCTTTCGAAAGCCCGCGCGCGCAATCCGAAGCGCTCGCGCAAGCGGTCGGCGAAGCGCTCGCGGCGGCGCTCGCGCAGCGCGCGCGCGCGACGCTCGCGGTATCGGGCGGCACGAGCCCGCGGCCGTTCCTGCAAACGCTGTCGGGCGCCGCGCTCGACTGGCCGCGGATCGACGTGACGCTCGTCGACGACCGCTGGGTCCCCGACACCGACGACGCAAGCAACGCGAAGCTCGTGCGCGAGACGCTGCTGCGAAACGCGGCCGTGCACGCGCGCTTCGCGCCGCTCGTCGACACGCGCGAGTCGCTCGACGTACAGATCGCCGCGCTCAATCAAAGCCCCGCGCACCCGCTGCCCGACATCGCCGTGCTCGGCATGGGCGAGGACGGCCACACCGCGTCGATCTTCGCGGACGCGCCCGAATGGGATCACGCGATCGCGACGACCGAGCGTTTCGTCGCCGTCCATCCGGGCGCCGCGCCGCATCCGCGCGTGAGCCTGTCGCTCGACGCGCTGAAGCATATCGAGCGCCTGTTCCTGCTGATCGCGGGAAGCCGCAAGCGCGAGGTGCTCGAGGCGGCCGCCGCAGCGCCGCAGAAGAACGCGATTTCGCAACTCGCCAACGACAAGGGGACGAAGCTCGATGTCTACTGGTGCGCAAACTAAGGTCGCCGCGGCGAGCCAGCACGCCGACGGGCCGCGCCTGCTGGCCGACGTCGGCGGCACGAACGCGCGCTTCGCGCTCGAGACGGGCCCGGGCGAGATCACGCAGATCCGCGTGTACCCGGGCGCCGACTATCCGACGCTCACCGACGCGATCCGCAAGTATCTGAAGGACGTGAAGATCGGCCGCGTGAACCACGCGGCGATCGCGATCGCGAATCCCGTCGACGGCGATCAGGTCCGGATGACGAATCACAACTGGAGCTTCTCGATCGAAGCGACGCGCCGCGCGCTCGGCTTCGACACGCTCCTCGTCGTCAACGATTTCACCGCGCTCGCGATGGCGCTGCCCGGCCTCACCGACGCGCAGCGCGTGCAGATCGGCGGCGGCGCGCGCCGGCAGAACAGCGTGATCGGCCTGATGGGGCCGGGCACGGGGCTCGGCGTGTCGGGTCTCATCCCCGCCGACGACCGCTGGATCGCGCTCGGCAGCGAAGGCGGCCACGCGACGTTCGCGCCGATGGACGAACGCGAGGATCTCGTGCTGCAGTACGCGCGCCGCAAGTATCCGCACGTGTCGTTCGAGCGCGTGTGCGCCGGCCCCGGCATGGAGATCATCTATCGCGCGCTCGCCGCGCGCGACAAGAAGCGGATCGCCGCGAACGTCGACACGGCCGACATCGTCGAGCGCGCGCACGCGGGCGATGCGCTCGCGCTCGAGGCGGCCGAGTGCTTCTGCGGGATTCTCGGCACGTTCGCCGGCAACCTCGCGGTGACGCTCGGCGCGCTGGGCGGCATCTATATCGGCGGCGGCGTCGTGCCGAAGTTGGGCGAGCTGTTCATGCGCTCGTCGTTTCGCGCGCGCTTCGAGGCGAAGGGCCGCTTCGACGCGTATCTCGCGAACATCCCGACCTACCTGATCACCGCCGAGTATCCGGCGTTCCTCGGCGTGTCGGCGATCCTCGCCGAGCAGTTGTCGAACCGCACGGGCGGCGCGTCGTCGGCCGTGTTCGAGCGGATCCGGCAGATGCGCGACGCGCTGACGCCCGCCGAGCGGCGCGTCGCCGATCTCGCGCTCAACCATCCGCGCTCGATCATCAACGATCCGATCGTCGACATCGCGCGCAAGGCCGACGTGAGCCAGCCGACCGTCATCCGCTTCTGCCGCTCGCTCGGCTGCCAGGGGCTGTCGGATTTCAAGCTGAAGCTCGCGACGGGCCTGACGGGCACGATTCCGATGAGCCACAGCCAGGTGCATCTCGGCGACACCGCCACCGACTTCGGCGCGAAGGTGCTCGACAACACGGTGTCGGCGATCCTCCAGCTGCGCGAGCATCTGAACTTCGAGCACGTCGAGCAGGCGATCGACATCCTGAACAACGCGCGGCGCATCGAGTTCTACGGCCTCGGCAATTCGAACATCGTCGCGCAGGACGCGCACTACAAGTTCTTCCGCTTCGGCATTCCGACGATCGCGTACGGCGACCTGTACATGCAGGCGGCGTCCGCGGCGCTTCTCGGCAAGGGCGACGTGATCGTCGCGGTGTCGAAGTCGGGCCGCGCGCCGGAGCTCCTGCGCGTGCTCGACGTCGCGATGCAGGCGGGCGCGAAGGTGATCGCGATCACGTCGAGCAACACGCCGCTCGCGAAGCGCGCGACGGTCGCGCTCGAGACCGATCACATCGAGATGCGCGAGTCGCAGTTGTCGATGATCTCGCGAATCCTGCATCTCGTGATGATCGACATCCTCGCGGTCGGCGTCGCGATCCGCCGCGCCGTGCCGAACGCGGAGCTCGCGGAGGCGATGGCGCGCGCGAAGGTGCGCGCGGGCGCGGACGACGAAGCCGCCGACGTGCTCGACTGGCTGAGTCACGGCGCGGCGCCCGCGGCGAAAGACTGACGCGAATCGAAGTGAGCCGGAGCCCTGGGGCTCCGGTTTTTTTTGTGCGGCCGCATGGCGTGGGACCGGCAGGCTGGCGAATCCCTCGACCAGTCGCACCCGGTTGCACCCACTGCAGGATTATTTGCGCAACCTTCCAAAGCACTAGAATAACTTTCCACGCGACAGCCAAAGTCCGCACTTCTTTGGAAACATTTTCCATTTTGACAAAACTAAGCTTGCCTTCAATCGACTCGCTTTCGTAGCCGTCGGGCGACGCCCCGCCACGCGCATCCCGCACGAATCCGCGCGGTGCCGGGACCGCCGTCGAAGCGACGACGCAGCCGTGAAATCACCCGATCAGTTTTTATCAACGGAGATCAAGATGAAAGTACTCAAACCGATGTTCACGTCAGCAGTCGTTGCCGCGCTCGTGGGCATCGCGACCGCCTCCGCGCACGCGGCCGACCTGCTCGACAGCGTCAAGCAGGCCGGCGTGCTCAAGATCGCGCTCGAAGGTACATACCCTCCGTTCGACTACCGCAACAGCGACGGCCAGCTCGAAGGATTCGACGTCGATGTCGCGAAGGCCGTCGCCGCGCGGCTCGGCGTGAAGCCACAATTCGTCACGACCGAATGGAGCGGAATCCTCGCCGGCCTGCAGGCGGGCAAGTTCGACGTGATCGTCAACCAGGTTGGGATCACGCCGGCGCGCAAGCAGGCGCTCGACTTCAGCCAGCCGTATGTGTATTCGGCCGCGCAACTGATCCAGCGCGCGGACGACAAGCACGACTACGGCGCGCCGGGCGCGCTGCAGGGCAAGCGGCTTGGCGTCACGCTCGGCACCAACTTTGCCGATCTCGCGAAAACGCTGCCGGGCGTCGATGTGAGGACCTACCCCGGCGCACCGGAAAAGCTGCGCGACGTCTCGGCGGGCCGCATCGACGTCAGCATGGACGACCGGCTGATGCTGCCGTATCTGATCAAGAACGCGCATATGCCGCTGCGGCCGGGCGCGACGGTCAAGGGTGGCGAGACGCAGATGGGCATTCCGTTCCGCAAGGGCAACCCGAAGTTCGCGAAGGCGATCGACGACGCGCTCGCGTCGATGCGCCAGGACGGCACGCTCAAGAAGATCTCGATGCATTGGTTCGGCGTCGACACGTCGATCCCCAACGCGCAATAACAGTCCCCAACCGCGCGCGTCGGCACGCACTCCGCGGCCGGCGCGGCCGACAACGATCTGGAGTCAAGTTCATGGAAGCGTTCGATCTGGTCGTGCACACCCTCCCCGTCCTCGCGAAAGGCGCGGTGCTCACGTTGAAGTTCGCGGTCGCGTCGATGGTGCTGGGATTGATCGTCGGCCTCGTGGTCGCGATCGTGCGGATCGGCAACAACCGGATCCTGTCCGCCGTCGCGCAAGGGTACGTCAGTCTGATGCGCGGCACGCCGCTCCTCGTGCAGATGTTCGTCGTCTATTACGGGCTGCCCGACATCGGCATCTCGCTCGACCCGACGTCCGCCGGCATCTTCACGCTGACGCTCAACGCGGGCGCCTATCTGTCCGAGAGCATGCGCGGCGCGATCCTCGGCATCGGCCGCGGCCAGTGGGCCGCGTCGCACAGCCTCGGCCTCACGCACGTGCAGACGCTGCGTCACGTCGTCTGCCCGCAGGCGCTGCGCCTCGCGGTGCCGAGCCTCGGCAACACGCTGATCAGCCTCATCAAGGACACGTCGCTCGTCTCCGTCATCACCGTCACGGAGCTGCTGCGCTCGACGCAGGAAGTGATCGCGTCGACGTTCCAGCCGCTGCCGCTGTATCTCGCCGCCGCCGCGATCTACTGGGTGCTGAGCACGCTGCTCGCGCGGCTTCAGGGCCGCATCGAAACGCACTGCGCGCTGCCGTCGACGCACTGAACGCGCGCCGGCCGTCCGGCTCGCGGACGGCCGCGCGTCCCGCTACTCACGAAGAACCCCGACATGATTACTCTCGACAACGTATCGAAGTGGTACGGCAAGCATCAGGTCCTCAGCGATTGCAGCGCGGCGGTCTCGAAAGGCGAGGTGGTCGTCGTCTGCGGGCCGTCCGGCTCCGGCAAGTCGACGCTCATCAAGACGATCAACGGCCTCGAGCCGTTCCAGCAAGGCCGCATCACCGTCGACGGCGCGCGGCTCGACGATCCGTCGGTCAAGCTCGCGCAGCTGCGCGCGCGCGTCGGCATGGTGTTCCAGCATTTCGAGCTGTTCCCGCACCTGTCCGTGCTCGAGAACCTCACGCTCGCGCAGATCAAGGTGCTGCGCCGCGCGAAGGACGAAGCGCACGACATCGGGCTGCGCCTGCTCGACCGCGTCGGGCTGAAGGCGCATGCGCGGAAATTCCCCGGCCAGTTGTCGGGCGGCCAGCAGCAGCGCGTCGCGATCGCGCGTGCGCTGTCGATGAATCCCGTCGCGATGCTGTTCGACGAGCCGACGTCCGCGCTCGATCCCGAGATGATCAACGAAGTGCTCGACGTGATGGTCGAGCTCGCGCGCGAAGGGATGACGATGGTCTGCGTCACGCACGAGATGGGTTTTGCGCGCAAGGTCGCGCATCGCGTGCTGTTCATGGATCGCGGCGCGATCGTCGAAGACGCGGCGAGCGACGCGTTCTTCGATACGCCGCGTTCCGAGCGCGCCCGCGACTTCCTCGACAAGATCCTGCACTGATCCGCGCCGCACGCCGCCGCACGCGGCGGCGACACTTCGACCCGACACCTCCACCCGACACCTCGACCCGGCATGAACACGACGACACCCCTTTCAACCCGAATGAGCGCCTTTGCGCGCCTGAACCTGATCGACGCGGCGACGCCGCTGCAACGGCTGCCGCGCCTGTCGACGCACGTCGGCCGCGACGTCTACGTCAAGCGCGACGATTTCACGTCGCTCGCGATGGGCGGCAACAAGCTGCGCAAGCTCGAGTTTCTCGCCGCGGACGCGATCCGTGCGAACGCGGACGTGCTCGTGACCGCGGGCGCGATCCAGTCGAATCACGTCCGGCAGACCGCGGCGCTCGCCGCGCAGCTCGGCCTCGACTGCGTCGCGCTGCTCGAGAACCCGATCGGCACCGCGCGCGACGATTATCTGCGGAGCGGCAACCGGCTGCTGCTCGATCTGTTCCGCGTGCGCGCGCACGACGTCGGCAGCCTCGACGACGCCGACCGGCAGCTCGAAGCGGCCGCGCAGCGGCTGCGCGACGAAGGACGTCGTCCGTATGTGATTCCGATCGGCGGATCGAATGCGCTCGGCGCACTTGGCTACGTGCGCGCGGGTCTCGAGCTCGAGCAGCAGATCCGCGCGGCGGGGCTCGACTTCTCGGCCGTCGTGCTCGCGTCCGGCAGCGCGGGCACGCATGCGGGCCTCGCGTTCGCGCTCTCGCACGCATTGCCGTCGCTGCCCGTGATCGGAGTCACCGTGTCGCGCACCGACGCGGCGCAGCGTCCGAAGGTGCAGCAACTGCTCGACCGGACAAGCGAGCTGCTCGACATCGGGACGCCCGCCGGCACGCGCATCGATCTGTGGGACGACTACTTCGCGCCGCGCTACGGCGAGCCCAATCGCGCGGGCATCGACGCGGTCCGGCTGCTCGCGCGGACCGAGGGGCTGCTGCTCGATCCCGTGTACACGGGCAAGGCGATGGCCGGCCTGCTCGACGGCATCGCGCGCGGCCGCTTCGAGGGAAACGGCCCGGTGCTGTTCCTGCACACGGGCGGCGCGCCCGCGCTGTTCGCGTATCGCGACGCGTGCGGCGCGGATTGATTCGCGAACTCGCAAACTCGCGCGCACGTCGCGATCGCGAATCTTGCGCGGCGCGCCGGCGATCGATCGCCGGCAGGCCGCGCGCCCGCGTCACTCGGTCGCGACGTAATCGAGCGGCAGCGCGGTCGTGCGCTTGATGACCTCCATCGCGAACGCGGAGCTCACGTCCATCAGCTCGACGCTCTTGATGAGCCGCTTGTAGACACTGTCGTAGCCGGCGATGTCGGGCACGACGACCTTCAACAGGTAATCGACGTCGCCGCTCATCCGATAGATCTCGATGATCTCCGGAATCGCGCGGACGGCTTCGATGAAGCGCATCGTCCACGCGTCGCCGTGCTGGTTCGAGCGCACCGTCACGAACGCGGTGAGCCCGAGATTCAGCTTCGCCGGATCGCAGAGCACGACCTGCCGGCAGATCACGCCGTCGTCACGCAGTTTCTGCAGCCGGCGCCAGCACGGCGTCGGCGACAGGTTCACCGCCTTCGCGAGATCGTTCAGGCCGATCGTCGCGTCCTGTTGCAGCAGCGTGAGCATCTGAGCATCGCGTTTGTCCATATCCCCTCCGGATTAGAAAATTTTTCCAATCTTATCCGGATGCGCGCGAATCTTTAAAAACAATTTCCGATCTCGCGCAATTAACATGACTTCACGAACTGCCACGCCGCGACGCGCGGCGCCGCTCGATTCGCCTCGATTGAACAGATGACCAAAGGATCACGCCTTGAACGCCACGCATTCGACCGACACCGTCCTCGCGCACGAGGGCCGCGCGCACAGCCAGCTCGGCGCGCCCGTGAATCCGCCCGTCTACCGGCAATCGACGCTGCTCTTCGACAGCGTCGAAGCGCTGAAGCACGCGAACGGCACGCCGGACGTCTACGGGCGCGGCGGCAGCCCGACCACGCGCGCGCTCGAGACCGCGCTCGCCCGCCTCGAAGGTGCGCATCGCGCGATGCTCACGCCGAGCGGGCTGAGCGCGATCACGACGTCGCTGCTCGCGACGCTCGGCCCCGGCGACCATCTGCTGATGACGGACTCCGTCTACGACCCGACACGCGCGTTCTGCGCGGAGACGCTCGCGCGCCTCGGCATCGAGACGACGTACTTCGATCCGTCGATCGGCGCGGGCATCGCCGCGCTGATGCGTCCGAACACGCGCGCCGTGTTCGTCGAGTCGCCCGGCTCGCTGACGTTCGAAGTGCAGGACATTCCGGCGATCAGCCGGATCGCGCATCGGCACGACGCGATCGTGCTGATGGACAACACGTGGGCGACGCCGCTCTATTTCCGTTCGTTCGAGCACGGCGTCGACGTGTCGATTCACGCGGCGACGAAGTACATCTCGGGCCACTCCGACGTGCTGATGGGCGCGATCCTGACGACCGACGCGCTCTATCCGAAGATCAACCGCTTCTACCGGCAGCTCGGCCTGACCGTGAGCGGCGACGACGCATATCTCGCGCTGCGCGGGCTGCGCACGCTGTCGGTGCGGCTCGAGCGGCACCAGCGCAATGCGCACGCGCTGACGGAATGGCTCGCGAGGCAGCCCGAAGTCGCCGAGATCCTGTATCCGGCGCGGCCCGGTTCGCCCGGGCACGCGCTCTGGCGGCGCGACTTCACGGGCGCGAGCGGACTGTTCGGCGTCGTGCTGCACCCGCAATCGGACGAAGCGCTGCGCGCGATGCTCGACGGGATGACGTGCTTCGGCATGGGCTACAGCTGGGGCGGCTTCGAAAGCCTGATCCTCCGGTCGAACCCGGCGTGCTGTCGCACGGCGACGCAATGGAAGCGGGAAGGCCCGCTGCTGCGGATTCACGCGGGCCTCGAGCACCCGGACGACATGATCGCCGACCTCGAAGCCGGATTCTCGCGGCTGCGCGCCGCCGCGCCGACGCCGATCGAAGCCTGATCCGCCGCGATGCCGCGATGCCACCGATGCCGCGCGGGCGGCGAGCCGCCCTCACGCGATGCCCGCGCGCCTCGCCGGCGCCTGGCCCCAACCCACGTAGACCAACCACAGCGAGGCAACCATGAAAGACAAACTGTTCATTCTCCGTCCGGGCTTTTACAGCGGTGCGGAAGGCCCGTTCTACTGCGGCGATTCGGTGGCGGTCGAAGGCCTGCTGAGCTTCTTTCCGCAACTGCGCGACGCGGTCGACGTCGAGTACATCGATGCGCCGCGCCCGCGCAACGCGATCGTGGCGCTGATCGGCGAAGCCAACCAGTCCGCGCCGGTGATCGTGCTGGGCGAGGGTCGGGTGCCGAAGGACGCATCGGTCGCCGTTCGGGACCGCGACGGCACGCGCTTCATCAACGCGCCCGACGATATCCGGCGATATCTGTCGTCGCAGTACGGCGTCGCGCACGCATCGTGATCGCGCGCTCGACGCGGCCCTTCGCGTCGAGCGGCGACGGCCCACGCACCGGCGGTTCGCTTGCGAGCCGCCGGCTCTCCCTTACCCGACGTCGACGTTGCTCAGCCGGCCCTTCGCCGGCCGGCCGTGCCAGCGCAGCACGAGCATACGCCCGCCGAAACACAGCAGGCCCGTGACGCCGATCGTCACGCCCATCGCGAACGGCGTGCCGTCGGCGAGCGCACCGATCGCGACGCTCGCGAGCGCGCCGAGCGCGAGCTGCATCGCGCCGAACACGGCGGCCGCGGCGCCCGCGTTGTGCGGATAGCGGTGCATCAGGTCGGTCGTGCAGTTCGCCGACAGGATGCCGACGACGCCGACGACGAAAAAGAGGCTCGCGACGATCGACCACAAGCCGCCCAGCCCCGTGAGCGCGAAGAACGCGACGGCGAGCGACGCCGCGCAGCTCAGCAGCGACGCGCCGGCGATGATCTTCAGCGAGCCGACGCGGCCGACGAGCCGCGTGTTCAGGAAGTTGCCGATCATGATGCCGACGACGTTCAGCCCGAACAGCAGCCCGTAATGCTGCGGCGACACGTGGAAGTAGTCGATGTAGACGAACGGCGTCGCGGTGATGTACGCGAACATCGACGCGAACGCCATCCCGCCGCACAGCATATGGCCCCAGGCGACCGGATCGGCGACGATGTGCCCGTACGCGGCGAACGAGCGCAGCACGGCCGAGCTCGCGCGCCTCTCGCGCGGCCAGGTCTCGGGCACGCGCAGGAACGCGGCCGCCGCGCACACCGCGCCGAACAGCGTGAGCACGACGAACACGCCGCGCCAGCCGGAGAAGCGCAGCACCTGTCCGCCGATGAGCGGCGCGAGAAGCGGCCCGACCGCGGTGACGATCGCGACCATCGACAGCACCTTCGCGGCGTCGGCGGGCTCGTGCGCGTCGCGCGCGATCGCACGCGCGAGCACCGACGCGGCGCCCGCGCCGAACGCCTGCAGGAAGCGGACGACGATCAGCATGTCGATCGACGCGGCGACGAAGCAGCCGATGCTCGCGAGCGTGAAGAGCGCGATGCCGCCGAGCAGCACGGGCCGGCGGCCGTACGTGTCGGACAGCGGGCCGTAGAGCAGCATGCCGATCGAGAAGCCGGCCATGAAGCTCGTCAGCGTGCGCTGCGCGGCGGCGGCGCTCACGCCGAAGCCGTCCGCGATCGCGGGGAGGCTCGGCAGATACATGTCGGTGGCGATCGGCCCGCACGCGGCGAGCGCGCCGAGCAACAGGATCAGCCGGCCGTCGGGCCGGCGTCTTGCGACGTGAGACATGGGAATTCCACGGAAGCGGCCGGCGTGCGCCGGTGAGCGCGCTGCACGGTCAGGCAAGGAGGACGGCGGCCGGTCGGGCCGACTCGAGGTTTCGATTGTACGCGACCCTTCGTCGGCGCTCTTGACGCGCCCGGACTGGGCGTCGGCTTGCGCGCTTCGCTGCGTTCGCATGCGGTGCTTTGGTGCTTTGGTGCTTTGGTGCTTTGGTGCTTTGGTGCTTTGGTGCTTTGGTGCTTTGGTGCTTCGGTGCTTCGGTGCTTCGGTGCTTCGGTGCTTCGGTGCTTCGGTGCTTCGGTGCTTCGGTGCTTCGGTGCTTCGGTGCTTCGGTGCTTCGGTGCTTCGACAGTTCGGGGCTCGGGGCTCGGGGCTCGGGGTTCGGGGTTCGGGGTTCGGGGTTCGGGGTTCGGGGTTCGGGGTTCGGGGTTCGGGGTTCGGGGTTCGGGGTTCGGGGTTCGGGGTTCGGGGTTCGGGGTTCGGGGTTCGGGGCTCGGGGTTCGGGGCTTCAGTGCGTTGAATTCCCGAGCCTCACTGTTTCCACATCGCCTTCCATTCATTCCCGCGCCCGCGCGAGCGTCTCGCCGCTCCGACGCGCCGGCGATCGCCCTCCGCCGGCCACCGCAATTTTCTTGATCCGACCGCCCTTTGCCCGGCACCGCCGTCGCGCGACGCCCGCGCATCGGTTAAGCTCGCCGTTTCATTGGACGATTCCGCGCCGAGCTGCCGACATGACCGCCTTCCTGCTGATCTGGAGCCCCAAGAAATGGCCGTGGCCCGAGTTGCCCGAGATGGCCGCGCGCGTGAAGGCGGGCGAAGCAGTCGCGGACGTCTGGGGCTGCGGCTTCTCGCGCAGCATCCTGCCGGGGGATCGCGTGTTCCTGCATCGCGTCGCGAAGGAGCCGAAGGGCGTATTCGGCTCCGGCTACGTGACGCGCGGGCCGTACGAAGTGCCCGATCCGGAAATGAAGCGCGGCTACCGGCTTTGCATCGATTTCGTCTACGACTGGCTCGTCGACGGCCATAGCGAAGTCGTGATCCCGCGCGACGCGCTGCGCGCACATCCGTTCTCGGTGCAGACGTGGGACGCGCAGACGTCCGGCATCTCGATCAAGCCCGTCGCCGAAGGCGCGCTCGAGAAGCGCTGGGCCGAGCTCACCTGCAAGCGCAAGCCGCTGCGGCGCGCGTAGCCGGCAACCCAGCCGCCCTTCGTCGCGGCGGATCGCCGTCGATCCGGCAAATGCGGCAAAGCGAGCCGGTACGAAGAGAATCGGACGAATCCGGCCCGCGCCCCGCCCGGCAAACGCGGGCCGCATCACATATCGCGCGCCCGCGCCGCCCCCACGCCCTGCTCGCGCGCCCAACCGCCGCAGCCCCGGCCGGACCCGCGCCGCGCGTCTCCGGTACAATCGGTCGGATCGATACGTCCGACGCGAGCCGCGGCGCTTCGCCGCTCGCGCGCACTCCTCTCGCAGGTCCAATTCATGCCGAACAATCAAACTCTCTTCGAACGCGCCCAGCGGACCATCCCGGGCGGCGTCAATTCGCCGGTGCGGGCATTCCGCTCGGTCGGCGGCACGCCGCGCTTCGTCGCGCGCGCGCAAGGCGCGTACTTCTGGGACGCGGACGACAAGCGCTACATCGACTACATCGGCTCGTGGGGCCCGATGATCGTCGGCCACGTGCACCCGGACGTGCTCGCGGCCGTGCAGCGCGTGCTCGCCGACGGCTTCTCGTTCGGCGCGCCGACCGAAGCCGAGATCGAGATCGCCGAGGAAATCTGCAAGCTCGTGCCGTCGATCGAGCAGGTGCGGATGGTGTCGAGCGGCACCGAGGCGACGATGAGCGCGCTGCGCCTCGCGCGCGGCTTCACCGATCGCAGCCGGATCGTCAAGTTCGAAGGCTGCTATCACGGCCACGCGGACAGCCTGCTCGTGAAGGCGGGCTCGGGGCTCCTCACGTTCGGCAACCCGACGTCGGCGGGCGTGCCGGCCGACGTCGCGAAGCACACGACCGTCCTCGAATACAACAACGTCGCGGCGCTCGAAGAAGCGTTCGCCGCGTTCGGCGACGAGATCGCCGCGGTGATCGTCGAGCCCGTCGCGGGCAACATGAACCTCGTGCGCGGCACGCCCGAATTCCTGAACGCGCTGCGCGCGCTCTGCTCGAAGCACGGCGCCGTGCTGATCTTCGACGAAGTGATGTGCGGCTTCCGCGTCGCGCTCGGCGGCGCGCAGCAGCACTACGGGATCAAGCCGGACCTCACGTGCCTCGGCAAGGTGATCGGCGGCGGGATGCCGGCCGCCGCGTTCGGCGGCCGCGGCGACATCATGTCGCACCTCGCGCCGCTCGGCGGCGTCTATCAGGCGGGCACGCTGTCGGGCAATCCGATCGCGGTCGCGGCGGGCCTGGCGACGCTCAAGCTGATCCAGGCGCCCGGCTTCCACGACGCGCTCGCGCAGAAGACGCGCCAGCTCGCCGACGGCCTCGCGGCCGAAGCGCGCGCAGCCGGCGTGCCGTTCTCGGCCGACGCGATCGGCGGGATGTTCGGCCTCTACTTCACCGAACGCGTGCCGGCGAGCTTCGCCGACGTGACGAAGAGCGACGTCGAGCGCTTCAACCGCTTCTTCCATCTGATGCTCGACGAAGGCGTGTACTTCGCGCCGTCCGCGTACGAAGCGGGCTTCGTGTCGAGCGCGCACGACGACGACACGCTCGACGCGACGCTCGCCGCCGCGCGCCGCGCGTTCGCGGCGCTGCGCCCCTGAACGGCCGGACGACAGACAGGACCCACCGATGTTCTCGGAAAGCGACTTCACCCACATGCAGCGCGCGCTCGCGCTCGCCGCGCGCGGGATGTACACGACGACGCCGAATCCGCGCGTCGGCTGCGTGATCGTCCAGAACGACGTCGTGATCGGCGAGGGCTTCACGCAGCCGGCAGGCCAGGATCACGCGGAAGTGCAGGCATTGAAGGACGCGCGTGCGCGCGGCGGCGACCTGCGCGACGCGACCGTCTACGTGACGCTCGAGCCGTGCAGCCACTTCGGCCGCACGCCGCCGTGCGCGCACGCGCTGATCGACGCGCGCGTCGGCAAGGTCGTCGCGGCGATGGAGGACCCGAACCCGCAGGTGTCCGGGCGCGGCCTCGCGATGCTGCGCGACGCGGGCATCGACGTGCGCTGCGGTCTGCTCACGCACGAGGCGCACGAGATGAACATCGGCTTCGTGTCGCGGATGACGCGCGGCCGGCCTTGGGTGCGGATGAAGACGGCCGCGTCGCTCGACGGGCGCACCGCGCTCGCATCCGGCGAAAGCAAGTGGATCACGGGCGACGCCGCGCGCGACGACGGCCACAAGTGGCGGGCGCGCGCCTGCGCGATCCTGACGGGCATCGGCACCGTGCGCGAAGACGATCCGCAGCTCAACGTGCGCGGCGTCGACACGCCGCGCCAGCCGCGCCGCGTGCTGATCGACAGCCGCCTGGACATTCCGCTCTCCGCGCGCCTGCTCGAAGGCGGCTCGCTCCTCATCTTCTGCGGCGCGCTCGACTCGCAGAGCGAAGCGCGCGCGGACGCGCTGCGCGCGCGCGGCGCGGAGATCGTGCCGCTCGCGAACGCGCGCGGCAAGGTCGATCTGCCCGCCATGCTCGCCATGCTCGGCGAACGCGGGATCAACGAACTGCACGTCGAGGCGGGCCACAAGCTGAACGGCTCGCTGCTGCGCGAGCGCTGCGTCGACGAGCTGCTCGTCTATCTCGCGCCGAGCCTGCTCGGCGCCGACGCGGCGGCGATGTTCGAGGTCGCCGCGCCCCCGTCGCTCGCCGACCGCACGCGGCTCGCGTTCCATAGCGTCGAGCGCGTCGGCGACGACCTGCGCATCCTCGCGCGCTTCGCGAACGCACACGCGAGCGCGTCCCCTACTCATTCATAACGGAACCCGACACGATGTTTACCGGAATCGTCGCGGCGGTCGGCCGCATCGAAACGATCGAGCCGATCGCCTCCTCGCCCGACGCGGGCGTGCGCCTCGAATTGCGCGCGGGCGGGCTCGACCTCGCCGACGTCGCGCTCGGCGACAGCATCGCGATCCAGGGCGCGTGCATGACGGTCGTCGCGAAGACGGCCGACACGTTCGACGTCGAGGTGTCGCGCGAAAGCCTGAACAAGACGGTCGGCCTCGCCGAGCCGGGCGACGTGAACCTCGAAAAAGCGCTGCGCGCGCACGATCGCCTTGGCGGCCACATCGTGTCCGGGCACGTCGACGGGCTCGGCACGGTCACGCGCTTTGCGCCCGTCGGCGAATCGCACGAGCTGCGCGTGCTCGCGCCGCGCGAGCTCGGCCGCTATCTCGCTTACAAGGGCTCGATCACCGTCAACGGCGTGAGCCTTACCGTCAATTCGGTCGAGGACCGCGACGACGGCTGCGAATTCTCGATCAACCTGATTCCTCATACGGTCGAGGTGACGACGCTGCGGCATCTGAAGGCCGGCGCGAAGGTCAATCTGGAGATCGACATGATCGCGCGGTACACCGAAAGGATTCTGTCGTCGGCGCCGCCGATACAGCGTAGCTGACCGCTGCGGTCAGCTACAGCTGCATGGCTGTCTTTCGCTCGGCGGCAAGTCGTCCATCGGGCGACTCTGTAACCCGTAGCCGCTTTGCATCCGGCGCGTCGAGTATCGGCCCTCCGGCCTACTCGACCCGGACTACGCCGCGGCAAATCGCAATCAGGAAGCTGCTCCCCCATCGTTCGTCAACGCTTTCAACGCCCGCTCTGGAGACACTGGTCCCTTGTAAAGCGGGCTACATGGGGTGCGCGCCAGTTTTAGCGACAGTTCGATGAGTTCGGTCGGTTTGTCGTGGGCGCGGTAGGCTTCGGCGAGATGCGCGAACTCCGTCATGATGCCGACAACGCTGCGATTTTGTGTCTTCGCGTATTTGACGACCTGCATTTCGCTCACTTCCGACTCGATAAACGAACCCGGCATCCCGTGGGCGGCCAGTATGTCTATCAGAGCTTCCGGGAACCTAACCGCTAGGTTGGTGGCAGGAGCCAACGGCATCAGCACCGGCAATAGCGTCTGCTCATTCACCAGCATCGCGACCTGAGGCCGCCATGGCAAAACAGTTGCGTACCAGTTGCCAAGCTTCGTCGTGCTGCTTCCAGCCTCGACCACGTCGGGTTTCAGACGTTTGAGCAGCTTGTGAGTGCAGTAAAGATAGAGCATAGAAAGGGGAGCAACCGTGTACCAAAAGAAGATGTACGCCGAGCTAACATGGCGTACCTCCAACCGACTCCGGCGCGATGAGCGGTAGGCCCAAGCGTAGTTCGGCCCGGCTCGCCGAAGCGTGCTCTTGCAATTATACGCAAGTAGCGTATAATTTTTTATGGAAGCGACCTTCATTGAACTGCCGACGTTTTCCCGTGAACGCGAGAACTACCTGGCGGATGACGAGTACGCCGTCCTGCAGAAAGAGCTGCTGGCCAATCCCGAGGCTGGCGACCTGATCAAGGGAGCCGGCGGTCTGCGGAAGTTGAGGTTCGCCGACAAACGCCGCCAGAAAGGCAAACGCGGTGGCCTACGGGTGATCTATTACTACTGGGTCAGCGGTTATCAATTCTGGTTGTTCACACTGTACGACAAGGATGAAATGGCAGACCTCTCCAGTGACGAGCGCAAAGCCTTCGCAAAGCTACTGGAAAGAGAGGTCACGATACGGAGCAAGCAATGAAGAAGCGAAATCTGTTTGCTGAATTGACCGAGGGTCTCGATGCCCTTACTGCCGAGCGCGAAGGGAAAATCACGCTGCGCAAGATCAAGGCCGATGTGCCCGATGCGCTCGAAGTTTCGCCAGCAGAAATCAAGGCCGTGCGTGAAGCCTCTCACGCGTCGCAAGCCGTCATGGCCCGAAGCCTGCGCATCAATGTGCGTACGTATCAGAATTGGGAACAAGGCAAGGCCAAGCCCAACGCACAAGCGGCCACGCTGATCCGACTGGTCGCCAAGCACCCGGAAACGCTTCAGATGCTGGAAACGCTCTGAACAATTGCGGGCAGCGTCCACCATCGCCTGTGGTCGTCTCGCTACAAGCACCGTGACGCGACGGTATTTCTGACGGTATACGAGCAGCTTTTCTTGATCCCGCTTATGTGGGGCTTGGTTTTCCCGCCAGACTCCACATAATCGCGCGATACGTCGAGCGGATGGTGAACGCGCCGAAGTAAGCGTGAACCGGCGCGGCGCGCGGCGCGGGCGCGCGATCGGACGATCGGCGCACGCATCGCGCCCTTTTCGCATCTGCGCCGCCCGCCGGATATCGCGCACCGGCGCGCGCCGAACGTCCGCCGCGCGGCGCTCCGGCCGCATCGCCGCGCGCGCCGCCATAGGCCGTTCGGCCGACGCGGCCGGCCGTCGCGCCGCATCCGGCTAAAACCCGGCGCGCGTGGCGTAAAATACGCGCTTTCCCCTCCCCTGATCCTTTTATGACGCTCGCCTCCACGCCCGACATCATTGCCGAGCTCAAAGCCGGCCGGATGGTGATCCTGGTCGACGAAGAAGACCGCGAAAACGAGGGCGACCTCGTGCTCGCCGCCGAGTTCGTCACGCCGGAAGCGATCAACTTCATGGCTCGCTACGGCCGCGGGCTGATTTGCCTCACGCTCACGCAGGAGCGCTGCAAGCAGCTCCACCTGCCGCTGATGACGTATCGCAACGGCACCCAGTACGGCACCGCGTTCACGGTCAGCATCGAAGCGGCCGAAGGCGTGACGACGGGCATCTCGGCCGCGGACCGCGCGCGCACGATCGCGACCGCGGTCGCGCACGACGCGCGCGCCGAGCACATCGTGCAGCCGGGCCACGTGTTCCCGATCATGGCGCAGCCGGGCGGCGTGCTCGTGCGCGCGGGCCACACCGAGGCGGGCTGCGATCTGACGGCGCTCGCGGGCCTCACGCCCGCCGCCGTGATCTGCGAGATCATCAAGGACGACGGCACGATGGCGCGCCTGCCGGACCTGATCGAATTCGGCAAGGAGCACGGCCTGAAGATCGGCACGATCGCCGATCTGATCCACTATCGCAGCCGCACCGAATCGATCGTCGAGCGCGTTGCCGAACGCACGATGCAGACGGCGCACGGCCCGTTCAAGGCGGTGCTGTACCGCGATCATCCGACGGGCTCGCCGCACATCGCGCTCGTGCGCGGCACGCCCGCGCCGCACGACGAGACGCCCGTGCGCGTGCACGAGCCGCTGTCGGTGCTCGACCTGCTCGAGACCGGCATATCGACCCACTCGTGGACGCTCGACGCCGCGATGAAGGAAATCGCCGCGCGCGAGCTCGGCGTGGTCGTGCTGCTGAACTGCGGCGACACGAACGAGCATCTCGTCGACGTGTTCCTCGCGTTCGACGAGAAGGAGAAGGCGGCCGCGCTCAAGCGCCGGCCGGTCGATTTCAAGACGTTCGGCATCGGCGCGCAGATCCTGCGCGACGTCGGCGTCGGCAAGATGCAGGTGCTGTCGAATCCGCGCAAGCTCGGCAGCATGTCCGGCTACGGCCTCGAAGTCACCGGCTTCGCGCCGATGCCGGGCGGCGCGACGTCGACGCCCGACGCCGCATAACGGTCTCGTGTCGTAGTGTCGTACTGTTGTCAGCCTGTGCTGCAGCCCCTATCACCGCTAATCCACACCACGGAAAGAACATGGAAATCGGACAATATCAACCGAACCTCGAAGGCGATGGCCTGCGTATCGGCATCGTTCAATCGCGCTTCAACGAGCCCGTCTGCAACGGCCTCGCGGACGCGTGCGTCGAAGAGCTGGAGCGCTTGGGCGTCGCCGGCGAAGACGTGCTGCTCGTGACCGTGCCGGGCGCGCTCGAAATCCCGCTCGCGCTGCAAAAGCTCGCGGAAAGCAACCAGTTCGACGCGCTGATCGCGCTCGGCGCGGTGATCCGCGGCGAGACCTATCACTTCGAGCTCGTGTCGAACGAGAGCGGCGCGGGCATCACGCGCATCGCGCTCGACTTCAACACGCCGATCGCGAACGCCGTGCTCACGACCGAAACCGACGAGCAGGCGATCGCCCGGATGACCGAGAAGGGCCGCGACGCCGCACGCGTCGCCGTCGAGATGGCGAACCTCACGATGACGCTCGATCAATTGAGCGACGACGAAGAGGATGAAGACGAGGACGACGAAGACGAAGAGGAGCGCGCATGAAGAAGAGCGCCCGCCGACAATCGCGCGAGCTGGCGACGCAGGGCCTG
The DNA here is from genome assembly GCF_000959365.1 of Burkholderia oklahomensis C6786. Lineage (NCBI taxonomy): Bacteria > Pseudomonadati > Pseudomonadota > Betaproteobacteria > Burkholderiales > Burkholderiaceae > Burkholderia > Burkholderia oklahomensis. Next base: position 2,697,919 of record NZ_CP009555.1, on the reverse strand, counting down.
TATCAGTGGCTGCTGTCGAACGCGGCGCCGGGCGAGATCGACGCGCAATTGCGCGGCGCGCTGGGTTACGACAAGGCCGACAAGACGCTGCTCGACACGATTCTGCACGGCGTGATCCGCGAGCACGCGGCGCTTGCCGAAGCGATCTCGCCGAGCCTCGACCGTCCGATCGACCAACTGTCGCCCGTCGAACGCGCGGTGCTGCTGATCGCGACGTACGAGCTCACGCATCAGATCGAAACGCCGTACCGCGTGATCATCAACGAGGCCGTCGAACTCGCGAAGACGTTCGGCGGCTCGGACGGCTACAAGTACGTGAACGGCGTGCTCGACAAGCTCTCCGTCAAGCTGCGCCCGGCCGAAACGCAGGCGCGACGCGACGCGTAACCCCTTCGCGGGCGCGCGGCGCGCGCCCGCTTTCCGCTTCCCCAACGTTTTGATTCGACGATGAATACCGCTGCCGATTCGCTCCTGAGGCTCGCGTCGCGCGTCGACGCGATCGAGCCGTTCTACGTGATGGAGATCGTCAAGGAGGCCGCCGTGCTCGAGCGCGCCGGCCGCGACGTCATCCACATGAGCATCGGCGAGCCGGACTTCACCGCGCCGGAGCCCGTCATCGAGGCGGCGGCCGCGGCGCTGCGCCGCGGCGTCACGCAATACACGAGCGCGCTCGGCATCGCGCCGCTGCGCGAGGCGATCGCCGCGCACTATGCGCGCGCGTACGGTCTCGCGATCGCGCCGGAGCGGATCGTCGTGACGGCGGGCGCGTCGGCCGCGCTGCTGCTCGCGTGTCTCGCGCTCGTCGGCCGTGACGACGAAGTGCTGATGCCCGATCCTTCGTATCCGTGCAACCGCCACTTCGTCGCGACGGCCGAAGGCCGCGCGATGCTCGTGCCGAGCGGCCCCGAAACCCGCTTCCAGCTGACCGCGAACGACGTGAAGGCGCGCTGGGGCGAACGCACGCGCGGCGTGCTGCTCGCGTCGCCGTCGAACCCGACGGGCACGTCGCTCGAGCCCGCCGAACTCGGCCGGATCATCGACGCCGTGCGCGCGCGCGGCGGCTTCACGATCGTCGACGAGATCTACCAGGGCCTGAGCTACGACGGCGCGCCCGTCTCGGCGCTGTCGTTCGGCGACGACGTCGTCACCGTCAACAGCTTCTCGAAGTACTTCAACATGACGGGCTGGCGGCTCGGCTGGCTCGTCGTGCCGCCGGCGCTCGTCGGCACGTTCGAAAAACTCGCGCAGAACCTGTTCATCTGCCCGTCGGCGCTCGCGCAGCATGCGGCGCTCGCATGCTTCGAGCCGGACACGCTCGCGATCTACGAGGCGCGCCGCGCCGAATTCAAGCGCCGCCGCGATTTCATCGTGCCGGCGATCGAATCGCTCGGTTTCGAGGTGCCCGTGATGCCGGACGGCGCGTTCTATGTATACGCGCAATGCGGCGGCGTCGCGCATCCGGCGGCAGGCGACAGCGCCGCGCTCGTGAACGCGATGCTGCACGACGCGGGCGTCGTGCTCGTGCCGGGGATGGATTTCGGCGTTCATGCGCCGCACGACTATATCCGGCTGTCCTATGCGACTGCGTACTCGCGGCTCGAAGAGGCGGTCGAGCGTCTCGGCAAGCTGTTCGGACGGTAGAAGGCTCTCGGCAAGGGCGCCGCCGGCCGCATTGCGGGCACCGTCCGTTGCTGCCGATCACGGCGGTCGCGCCGCGGCGCGTCTCGCGATCGCCCATCCTGCTTCCCACCTCTTTCGCCTTCGGCTTTCCGTGCCCCGCCCTTCACTGCGCCGCTCGCCTCGAGGCCGAGCTTGACGATTTGCGCTTTGGGACTTCGGACTTCGGACTTCGGACTTCGGACTTCGGACTTCGGACTTCGGACTTCGGACTTCGGACTTCAGCGTAAGTACTGGGCCGCGTGCCGCAACCGCGCCGATTTGCGACAAATCGGCGTGGCCGTCACACACACTACCGCTTGCAGTTAGTTGCACCTACAACACGCGCAACATCCTCGCCCGCCCAAACGAAAAAGCCGAGTCCCGTCTGACACCGGACTCGGCCCTTTCGATGATTCCCAGCCTTCTGCAACCTGCTCGCGACCGAAGCGGCCCGCCGCTCCGGCGCATTCGGCAATCGCCATCGCCACCCGTCAGGTGCCGAGCTCCGAAGCAGCGGTGTCGTGCTTCGCCGCCGTGTCGACGCTCGCGTCGTCCTGCTGCGGCGCCTTCGGCGCGGCGGCCGCCTTGATTGTCAGCGGGTGCGCGCCGTCGAGCGTCGTACGCACGCGCTTTTGCGTCGAGCCCGACGTCGATACCGTCGCGACCGTCACTGCGCCCTGCGCGGGCTGCTGCGACGCATAGATCGATACCTTGCGGCCGCGCGCGACATCGCGCAGCCGGTCGCGCTCGCCGATCACCTTCGTGCCGTAGCCGCCGTCGTCGGGCGTCGTCGCGCCGACGTACAGACGCAGCCCGCCCGAGAGCGAGCCGCCGCGCGCGATGCAATCCTTCAGCACGAGCGCGCCGACCTGGATGTTGACGAGCGGCTGCAGCGCCGCATCGGTACCGCCGAAATACTCGAACTTGTCCGAATGGACCTTCGACATCACCTGCATCAGGCCCTGCGCGCCGACGCCGCTTTCGGCGTATGGATTGAAGCCGGATTCGATCGCCATCACGGCAAGGATCAGCAGCGGGTCGAGCCCGACGTCGCGGCCCGTCTGGAACGCCGCCTTCACGAGCTGGCCGACGGGCTCCTGCGCGACGCGGTAGCGGCGCGCGAGGTAAGTGGCGACGAGCGCCTGTTCGCGGTTCGACGCGAGCACGCGGTCGTCGCGCGCGTCGGCGGCGACCCGCTGCGTCGGGATGAGCTTCGCGAGCGACACGGGCGAAGGACCGTTGCGCACGGCGTCGAGCGCCGCGCCGACGTCGGCGGGCGCGGCCGTTGCCGTCGGCGCAGGCGTCGCGTCCGCGTTGATCGATTCGGCTTCGTCGGCATTCGCCGGGCCGAAGGTCGGGAGCGGATGGCCGCTGAGGAGCCGCGCCGGACCGGCCTGGACGGCAGCCGACACGAACGGCATTACTTTTGCTGCGAGCGTGCCGCGCACGTTGGGCAGCAGCCACAGCGCGAGCGCGATCGCAACCGCACAGCAACCGACCACGCTCAATAGATGGTGACTGACACGCGTCCCGCGACGCAGCGCTGCGCGCAATATCTGCGCATGCCGCTCACTGGGACGCCACGATAACCAAGCGTTCATTCAGATCCTCCACGGGCATGATTCGTGCGGCTCGCTCGGTTCTCGAGGCGAGACATGGCGCGCTGCCGCGGAATCAAGACACCGAGCGTCTTGGTCAGACCGCATCGGTATCGGAGAAACGGTATAAGTACCGTTCGGAGCCACGTCGAAACAGGGCCTGCACTTGCGGCAGGCGGACGCGCGAGGCTCCTACGCAAAAAACCAGCGTCGACTGGGCGCTGGCTAGGACAACAAACAGACCGTCAGAAGGCCGTGCAGGTATCGGCGGACGGCGACGCGTTGCGTCTATAGGACCGGGGATTGATGGTTCAACACTGGGACCTGCAACCAATGTGAGCGGATTCTAGCAGGGTTTTATAGATCGTCAACACTATAGAAATACGATTTCATAACAAAAAGTAATGATTTGTTACGGGTCGGATTTGGAAGCCGCGTGCCGCCTGGCGCTCGGATCCGCCGCCATTTTTTTACGTTTCCATCGCCTGGCCGTCCGGCCGGGTAAAATCGGCGCTCGTTTCCGGGCGGACGCCGTGCCCGCCCTCACCGCCGCCGCCTGTCGCGCGCGGCCCGGACATCCTTCATGAAATACAAAGACTTACGCGATTTCATCAACAGCCTCGAACAGCTCGGCGAGTTGCGGCGCATCACGCAGCCCGTGTCGCCCGTCCTCGAAATGACCGAACTCTGCGACCGCGTGCTGCGCGCGGGCGGCCCCGCGCTCCTGTTCGACGCGCCGACCGGCTACCGGTTTCCGGTGCTCGGCAATCTGTTCGGCACGCCGCGGCGCGTCGCGCTCGGAATGGGTGTCGATGCCGACGACGAAGCGGCGCTCGCGTCGCTGCGCGACGTCGGCCGACTGCTGTCCGCGCTCAAGGAGCCCGATCCGCCGAAGAGCCTGAAGGACGCAGGCAAGCTGCTGTCGCTCGCGAAGGCCGTCTGGGACATGGGCCCGAAGACGGTGTCCGCGCCGCCGTGCCAGGAGATCGTCTGGGAAGGCGCCGATGTCGATCTGCACAAGCTGCCGATCCAGACCTGCTGGCCCGGCGACGCGGGTCCGCTCATTACCTGGGGCCTGACGGTCACGCGCGGGCCGAACAAGACCCGCCAGAATCTCGGCATCTATCGGCAGCAACTGATCGGACGCAACAAACTGATCATGCGCTGGCTCGCGCATCGAGGCGGCGCGCTCGATTTCCGCGAATTCGCGCTGAAGAACCCGGGCCAGCCGTATCCGGTCGCCGTCGTGCTCGGCACCGATCCGGCGACGACGCTCGGCGCCGTCACGCCCGTGCCCGACACGCTGTCCGAATACCAGTTCGCCGGCCTCTTGCGCGGCGCGCGCACCGAGCTCGCGAAATGCCTGACGCCCGGCGTCGACACGCTGCAGGTGCCCGCGCGCGCGGAGATCGTCCTCGAAGGCTTCATTCATCCGCAGCAAGGCACGCCCGCTCCGGCGCCCGAAGGCGCGCCGCCGCGGCCGGCTGCGGGCGCCGCGGCCGGCTACGAGCACGCGCTCGAAGGCCCGTACGGCGACCACACCGGCTATTACAACGAGCAGGAGTGGTTTCCGGTCTTCACCGTCGAGCGGATCACGATGCGCCGCGACGCGATCTACCATTCGACCTACACCGGCAAGCCGCCCGACGAGCCGGCCGTGCTCGGCGTCGCGCTGAACGAGGTGTTCGTGCCGCTCCTGCAGAAGCAGTTCCCCGAGATCACCGACTTCTACCTGCCGCCCGAGGGCTGCAGCTACCGGATGGCCATCGTCCAGATGAAGAAGAGCTACGCGGGCCACGCGAAGCGCGTGATGTTCGGCGTCTGGAGCTTTCTGCGGCAGTTCATGTATACGAAGTTCATCGTCGTCGTCGACGAGGACGTGAACGTGCGCGACTGGAAGGAGGTGATCTGGGCGATCACGACGCGCGTCGATCCGGCGCGCGACACCGTGCTCGTCGAGAGCACGCCGATCGACTATCTCGACTTCGCGTCGCCCGTCGCGGGTCTCGGCTCGAAGATGGGGCTCGACGCGACCAACAAGTGGCCGGGCGAAACCCAGCGCGAATGGGGCCGGCCGATCGAGATGGACGCCGCCGTGAAGGCGCGCGTCGATCGTCTGTGGACCGACATCGGCTTGTCGTGAGCTTCCGCTTCTCCAACCTTCGATAACGACGACGCACCATGAGCTTCGCCCCCACGTCGATGCTGTCCGACGGTTTTTTTTTGTCGCTTTCGCTTTGTCTCGACATCGGCCTCGTGAATGTCGCGATGCTGTCGCTCACGCTGTCGCACGGATTCAGGCCGGGATTCTGGCTCGGCGTCGGCTCGTGCGTCGGCGATCTCGTCTATGCGGCGCTCGCGCTCGCCGGGATGGCCGTGCTGCTGCAATTCGAAGCGGTGCGCTGGATCGTATGGCTCGGCGGCGGCGCTGTGCTGCTGTTCCTCACGTGGAAGATGGCGCGCGAGGCGCTCTTTCCCGAACCGGCGCACGATGCCGTGGACGACGATACCCCCGCCGCTCCCATACGAGCGAGCACGTGGCGCAATTTCGCGCGCGGAATGCTGCTCGCGATGTCGTCGCCGTCGGCGATCCTGTGGTTCGCGGCGGTCGGCGGCGCGCTGATCGCGAAGGCCGGCGCGACGACGCCCGCGACGGCATCCGTGTTTCTGTCGGGGTTCTTCCTCGGCGGGCTCGCGTGGACGCTCTTTCTCTGCACGCTCGCGAGCCAGGGCCGCAAGCGCGCGGGCGCAGGGCTGATGCGCGCGTGTCACGTCGTGTCGGCGCTGCTTTTCGCGTATTTCTCGTACAGCGTGATCGTCGGCGGCTATCGCGACCTGATTCTGAACGCGGCGGCTTGACGCTGGCACGATGCGAGTCGCTCAAGTCGTTCAAATCGTTCAAATCGTGCGGGTCGGCTCAGACGGCTCGAACGACGCGGTCGAAGTCAGGATCTCGAGCCGCTCGCGCAACCGCATACGCAGCCCGGCCTATCCGGACCGGCCGCTCGCCTCGATGGATCGACCGGCCCGCCGCTCGCGCGTGCGGCCTGCCGACAAGACACGCCGCAAGCCGCACGCACGCGCTCACCCGCGCAGGAACTCGCCGTAGCGCGCGAGATCGACGTTCCCGCCGCTCAGGATCACACCGATGCGCTTGCCCGCGACGGGCAGCACGCCATCGAGCACCGCGGCCGCGCCGAGGCAGCCGGTCGGCTCGACGACCATTTTCATCCGCTCCGCGAAGAAGCGCATCGCCTCGATCAGTTGCGCGTCGCTGACCGTGACGATCCGCTTGACGAGCTTCTGGATGATCGGGAAGTTGTACGCGCCGACGTGCGTCGACGCCGCGCCGTCCGCGATCGTCCGCGGCACCGGGATGTGCACGACCTCGCCGCGCGCAAGCGACTGCTGCGCGTCGTTGCCCGCTTCCGGCTCGACGCCGATCACGGCGCAGCCGGCCGCGAGCGCAGCCGCCGACAGCGCACTGCCCGCAATCAGCCCGCCGCCGCCGAGCGGCACGACGAGCATGTCGAGTTCGCCGACTTCGTCGATCAGTTCCTTCGCGGCCGTCCCCTGCCCGGCGATCACGTGCGGATGGTCATACGGCGGCACGAGCGTCATCCCACGCTCCTGCGCGAGCCGCGCGCCAATCTCCTCGCGGCTTTCCGTGTAGCGATCGTAGGTGATGACTTCGCCGCCGTAGCCCTTCGTCGCCGCGACCTTCGCGGCGGGCGCGTCGTGCGGCATCACGATCGTCGCGTGGATGCCCGCGAGGCGCGCGGCAAGCGCGATCGCCTGCGCGTGGTTGCCGGACGAATACGTGAGCACGCCCGCGCGGCGCTGTTCGGCGTCGAAGTGCGAGATCGAGTTGTACGCGCCGCGGAACTTGAACGCGCCCATCCGCTGGAAGTTCTCGCATTTGAAGAAGATCGTCGCGCCGGTGCGCGCGTCGGCCGTGCTGGACGTGAGGACGGGCGTGCGATGCGCGACGCCGGCGAGCCGGGCGGCCGCGTCGGCCACGTCGTCGAAGGTCGGGATGGCGAGGTCGGAAGCGGATTGAACAGGCATGGCGGCGAGTAGGAAAACGCGTTGGACAAGGAAACGGTCATTGTCCCAGCTTCGCTCGACTCGCGCAGCCCCGAAAAAGAAAACGGCGCGGCACGAACCATCGCCGTGCAGCGCCGCGGCATCAGGCGCGCCGCCGGCCAGGCGGCGCGTCGACGTCAGCAATCAATAACGCCAGTACGGACGGCCGTAGTAGCCGTGATGGCGCCAGTACGGGCGCCCGTAGCCGTAGTAGCCGCCGACCACGACAGGCGGCGCGTAGTACGCGGGCGCCGGCGCGTAGACGACAGGCGGCGGAGGCGGCGCGTAATAAACGGGCGGCGGCGCGGCGTAAACCGGATACGCCGGCGCGATCGGCACCCCGATGCCGACACCGATCGACACGTGCGCCTGGGCGGCGCTCGCAGCGCCCAGGCCCAGGACTGCAACGGCGATCAACGGAATGAGCTTTTTCACTTTGGTTCTCCTGGCAGCGGGCGTCAGCGCCCACCGCATCGACAGCGACGGCAAGCTTGCCGCATGAGTCGAATGTAGCGAAATCCCGCATCGCGAGCCACGCGCATTTGTTGCAAATTGCAATTGCGCAAAGCCTCGCGGCAAGGCCGCGCGCGGGATCGGACGCGGCCGCGCGGGCGCGGTCCGGCTGCAATTCGGCGGATTGCGAGGAATCGCGGGAGGCGCCGCGCGCCCCGCCGCGCCATCCGTCCGGCGACCGGTAATGAACGATTACAAATTAGAGACAGTATGTGGACGGCGCGACACGGACGGATCCCGCCGCGCATTCCGTCCCTCAAAAAATGCGGCGGCCTTTTGGGGCTGGATCGAACGCCGCCGCCGCCGAATACGCGATACTGATGGTTTGCCGCAGATTCAGGATCGCATCCATGTCCTTGTCCGCTACGCCCCGCATCGGCTTCATCGGCGCGGGCCGCCTTGCCCGCTGCGTCGCCCGCCGCTTCGCGCGCGCCGGCTACGCCGTCACCGCGATCGCGAGCCGCTCGCCCGCGCCGGCCGCCGCGCTCGCCGCGCAGATCGATGCCGACCAAGCCGCACGCGACGCCGCTGACCCCGCACGTTCCGGCCACGGCAACGCGGCGCACGGCGCGCGTTGCGCGGCGGTCGATTCGCCGCAGGCGGTCGTCGACGCCGCCGACCTGATCTTCGTCACCGTGCCCGACGACGCGCTCGGCCGGATCGCCGCCGAATTGCGCTTCGCGCCGGCGCGCGCGGGCGACCAGGCGCTCGTCCACTGCAGCGGCGCGTCGAGCGTCGATCTGCTCGCCCCCGCGCGCGCGCAGGGCGCGGCGACGGGCGGCTTCCATCCGCTCTACCTGTTCGGCGGCGGCGACGCCGATCTCGCGCGGATCGACGGCTGCTCGGTGACGATCGAGGCCGACGGCGCGCTGAAGGACGTGCTCGTCGCGCTCGCCGCCGCGCTCGGCTGCCATCCGCTGTCGATCCCGGCGGGCGGCCGGATGCTCTATCACGCGGCCGCCAACTACGCGGCGAGCTTCGCGCTCTGCAACCTCGCCGAATGCGTCGAGCTGTGGCGCTCGCTCGGCCTCGCCGAGGACGACGCGCTGCGCGCGCTGCTGCCGATGCTCGCCGGCACGATCGAGACCGCGCGCGACAAAGGACTCGCGAACGCGCTCGCGGGGCCCGTGTCGCGCGGCGACGTCGGCATCGTCGAGCGGCAGCTCTCGCTCCTCGAGTCGCTCGGCGGCGATCACGCGGCGCTCTACGCGCTCCACACCCGCCGCGCCGTCGCGCTCGCGCGCAAGCGCGCGTCGCCGCCGCCGTCGCTCGACGCGCTCAAGCACGCGGTCGACGCGTCGCTCGCCCGTTCGCTCGACCTCGCGCGCCCCGCCCGCGACGAGCCGTGATAAGGTGACGCCCGATGCGCGCCGCCTGCGGGCGGCGACGGCACGCTACCCGACTGGACTGGATAAGGAAAAGGATTCAAACGATGTTCGGCGAGATCGCCCGTTTTCTGCTCAATACCGTCTTCACGCTGTTCGGCGCCGCGCTGATTCTGCGCGTCTGGCTGCAGGCCGTGCGCGTGCCGCCCTACAACCCCGTCACGCAGGCCGTGCTGCAGGCGACCAACTGGCTCGTGCTGCCGCTGCGGCACATCGTCCCGGGCGTGCGCGGCGTCGATTGGGCGAGCATCGTCGCGGCGCTCGTCACATCGCTCGTCTATGTCGCGCTGATGGTGACGATGGCGGGCGTCGACGCGCTGTCGATCATCCCGACGATCCTCATCGTCGCGCTGCTGACCGTCGTGAAATGGGCGCTCAATCTCGTGCTGTGGCTGACGATCCTGATGGCGCTGCTGTCGTGGCTGAACCCGCGCTCGCCCGCGATGGCGATCCTGTATCAGTTGACGGCGCCGTTCCTGAACCCGCTGCGCCGGGTGATCCCGCACCTGGGCGGCATCGACCTGTCGCCGATCCTGCTGTTCGTGATCGTCCAGGTGCTGATCATGATCGTGACGCGCGCGGCGGTTTCGCTCACGCTGTTCGGGATCTGACGCGCTACCGGTTCGGCGGACCGGCGGCGGCCGGCGCGCCGTCGCCGAGATTGTCGATCACGCCGAAGTGCGCGGGGATCGTCGCGTAGCACACGCGCACCTTCTCGCGCGACACGCGCTCGATGAGCCGCTGCGCCTCGTCTTCCGTGACGATGAATTCGACCTCGATCGCAAGCGAGCCCTGCAACTCGAAGAAGCGATCCTCGTGCAGCACCCGATGCTGGCCGAACCCCGCCATCGCGCGAAACGCGGAGCCGCCCGCGATGCCCATCCGGTTCGCTTCCTCGAGCAGCCACTCCCAGAGCGGCTTCCAGTGCAGCCGGTGATTCTCGTGTACGTAAAAACGCAGGAAGACTCCGTCCATAGCCACCTCCGCCCGGGCCGCATCAGGCCGGCGCGAGCCACGCCCGCGCGGTCCACATGCCGAGCCCCGTCAATGTGAACGAACCTATCAAGTGTAGGGCAGCCACGGCGAGCGCCCAGCCGAACTCGCCCTGAGCCGCGTGCGTCATCACTTCGACCGAGTAGGTGGAGAACGTCGTGAGCCCGCCCATGAAGCCCGTGATCACGAAGAGGCGCCATTCGGGCGGCAGCCCCGCCCTCATGGTAAACGCGACGACCGCGATCCCGATCAGATAGCCGCCGATGAGGTTCGACGCGAGCGTGCCGAGCGGCACTTCGGGCAAGAGCGCATTGAGGCCGAGGCTCAGGAACCAGCGCAGCAGCGCGCCGAGCCCGGCGCCGACGAAGATCGCGACGATCGAATAGAACAAGGCCGCACCTCACGATTGACGGGGAGAAGGTCCGCGCGACGTCCGCGCCGCGGGCATGCGCGATGCCCGCAGGACGTGCGGCGGCGGCCGGCATTCGGCGCGGCGCGAGATGCCGGACGCGCCTGAGCCGGCTGCGCACGCTCAACTTTATGCGGATTTCCGGCCGCCCGGCAATCGGCCGGCCCGCGCGCCGCGCCGAATGCCGGCCGCCGCCCGGATGCACCGGCGGCGCTTCGCCTTCCCGCCGCATCGATGCGGCCACTCCGAAAAATCGTAATCCTCGCGTAAAAATGTCGAATGAAAACTACCGTTCGTTCTATTTCAAGGATGCCAAATAAAACAAAAACAATATCCCTATAAATCAATTATTATGATTATTTAAAAAATTCCACCCGGGTTACTCCGGATACCGCCCGCCCCGTGCGAGCGCGCCGTGAGCCGCTCGCCCGATCGGCCATCCGGCCTTATTCGACAACGCATCCCATCGGTTCGAAATGAACAACGATGCCCATGTTCCGGATATCAAAACGGACTCGGTGAATTCCCTCAGCACGCTAATTTTTATTCAAAAAAATTTCTCCGCTCCGTAGAATTCAAACAGACCACGCCATTTTATTGATATGGAGAATGCGCCATGAAAAACAATCCCCTGCTATCCATATTGATAACGGCCGCGTGCCTTCAGGCGTTCGCGTCGACAGCCGCGCTCGCGCAGGGCAACGGCCAGTCGTCGTCATACGTCGAAGGCACCCGTGTGCCGAAAGGCTTCGCGCGGCCGCCGTTCCACACGAACAAGCTGCGCATCGCCGGTACGACCGTCGCGGGCCTCGCGCCCGCCACCGTGCGGCACGCGTACGGCTTCGACTCGATCGCGAACCAGGGCGACGGCATGGTGGTCGCGATCATCGACGCATACGACGACCCGAAGATCGAATCCGATCTCGGCGTATTCAGCAAGACCTTCTCGCTGCCGACCTGCACGACGTCGAACGGCTGCTTCAAGAAGATCTACGCGAACGGCAGCAAGCCGCGCGCCGACGCCGGCTGGTCGCTCGAGATGTCGCTCGACGTCGAATGGGTGCACGCGATCGCGCCAAAAGCGAAGATCGTGCTCGTCGAAGCGGCATCGAACAGCTTCAACGACCTGATGACCGCGGTCGACGTCGCCGTCGGCAACGGCGCGTCCGTCGTGTCGATGAGCTTCGGCGGCAGCGAGTTCAGCTCGGAGACCGGCTTCGACAGCCACTTCGGCTCGCCGTCACGCGTCACGTTCGTCGCGTCGTCGGGCGACAGCGGCAACGGCAGCGAGTATCCGGCGGCGTCGCCGTACGTCGTCGCGGTCGGCGGCACGACGCTGTCCACCGACGCGTACGGCAACTACCTCGGCGAAACCGCGTGGAGCGGCAGCGGCGGCGGCGTCAGCACGTACGAGCCGGAGCCGTCCGGACAGGCGCTGTGGCCGATTCCGTACGCCGGCAGCCGCGGCGTGCCCGACGTCGGCTACAACGCGAATCCGGGCTCGGGCTTCGCGGTGTACGACTCCGTCACTTACCAAGGGCAGTCGGGCTGGTTCGTGGTCGGCGGCACGAGCGCGGGCGCGCCGCAATGGGCGGGGCTCTTCGCGATCGCGAACTCGATGCGCACCGCCGCCGGCAAGGCGAAGCTCGCCGGCCCGTACAACCTGCTCTACACGGTCGGCAAATCCGCGTACGGCAGCGACTACCACGACGTGACGTCGGGCACCAACGGCACTTGCGGGACGATCTGCACTGCGAACGGCGGCTACGACTACGTGACGGGATTGGGCTCGCCGCAGGCGCTCAATCTGATTCAGGGACTCGTCGCGCAGCCTTGACGCGCGCGGCGTGAAGGCGGCGCGCCAAAGATCCGGCGGCGTGAATCGGACATGGCGCGGAGATCTCGATCGAAGTCGAAACGATCATACGCCCGGGCGATGCGCGCTCAGAAGCGTTCGACGACAAGCGACGCCTGCCGGCCCGCCACCGATCCGCACACGGCCGCCGGCTCGCTCGCCCCCCGATCATTTCGCGGCCGCATTCGCCCGCTGCAGCGCCGGCGTGCCCTGCACCCGCTCGACGATGAAATCCATCACCGCGCGAATCGGCGGCGCGGCCTTCAACTGCCGATGCACGACGAGCCAGATATCGCGCACGAACGGCTCGGCGTCGGCGTCGAGCTCGACGAGATCGTCGCTCGCGCTCGGCAGGAATCGCGGCAGCATCCCGATTCCGGCGCCGGCGCGCGTCGCCGCAAATTGGCTCGTGATGTCGCCGAGCCGGCACACGACCGGCCGCTTGCCCGCGACCTTCTTCAGCCATCGCTGCTGCGGCATGTCGTCGAACTGATCGTCGTAGCCGATGAATTCCCAGCGCGCCGGCTCCTGCAGATACGGGTAGCGCCGCGCCGCATAGAGCGCGAACTCCATCGCGCCGATGCGCCGCACGACGTTGCCCGCCTCCTTCGGACGCACGAGCCGCACCGCGACGTCGGCCTCGCGCCGGCTCAGCGACACGCTCTGCGCCTGCCCCGACAGCGCGAGCTGGATGCCGGGATAGCGTTCGCGAAACGCCGTCGTCGTCGCCGCGAAGAAGTTCGTGACGAGCACGGGCGGCGCGCTGACGACGACCGTGCCCGTCAATTGCGACCGCTCCGCCTGAACCGCGCGCTCGATCGCGAATGCGCCCGACTCCATCGTCGACGCGATCTCGAAGATCCGCCGGCCGGCGCCCGTCAGCGTGCAGTGCCGTGGAAAGCGCTCGACGAGACGCACCTGCAATTCGGTTTCGAGCATCGTGACCCGGCGGCCGACCGTCGCATGATCGACGCCCAGCTCGCGCGCCGCGCCCGACAACGTGCCGACACGCGCGACCGCCAGAAAATGGCGCAAGTTTTCCCAATCGAACATCGGTGCAATTTTCCACAGAGAGAGTGCAGATCTGGGGAATTTACATCAGATCGACGCGAGCGATACCCTTCGCTTCGACGCACGGATCCGCGCCTCACACCAGTTCGCAACATTGGAGAAATCAGATGACTCTTGCCATGGCGATGACGCAAACGGGCGGCCCCGAGGTGCTGAAGGCCATCGACGTCGAGGTCCCCGCTCCGGGGCCGCTCGACGTGCGCATCAAGCAATCGGTGATCGGCGTGAATTTCGTCGATACCTATTTCCGCAGCGGCCTCTACCCCGTCGCGTCGCTGCCCGCCGTGATCGGCTTCGAAGGCGCGGGCATCGTCGAGGCGGTGGGCGGCGAGGTCGCGCGCCTGCGGCCCGGCGATCGCGTCGCCTACACGGGTGCGCCGATCGGCGCTTACGCCGAGTCGCGCTTGCTGCCGGAGAGCCGGCTCGTCAGGATTCCCGATGCGCTCTCGTTCGAGACGGCCGGCAGTTCGATGCTGCGCGGGCTCACCGCGCACATGCTGCTGCACAACGTGCATCCGACGAAGCGCGGCGACTGGATTCTCGTGCATGCGGCCGCGGGCGGGCTCGGACAGATCGTCGTGCGATGGGCGAAGCGGCTCGGCGCCAACGTGATCGGCACGGTCGGCTCGCCCGGCAAGATCGATCTCGCCCGCGCGGCGGGCGCCGATCACGTGCTTCTCCATACCGATCCGCATTGGACCGACGACGCCGTGCGCGTGGCCGAGCGCCGCGGCGTGCACCTCGCGATCGACGGCATCGGCGGGAGCATGGTCGCGCAGACGCTGCGCGTCGTCCGTCCGTTCGGCGTCGTCGCGAGCCTCGGCCAACCGGCGGGCCCGATCCCGCCCGTGCGCGTCGAGGATCTCGGCTTCGCCCGCTCGATCGCGCTGATGCGGCCGAGTTCGCTCGCGTATGCGGACGATCCGGATCTGTACGCGCGCGGCACGAGCGATCTGCTCGACGTGCTGGTCGACGGGATGGTCGGGCCGATCGGCGCACGCTACGCGCTGACCGACGCGGCGCGCGCCCATGCCGAGCTCGAAGCCGGCAGGACCACGGGCAGCGTGATCCTGACCGTGTAACGGAGCGTTCGACGCCGCGCCTCGCGCGTTGCGCATTTGCTTGCAGTGATCGTTGCGACCATGCGTAGTATCGTTCGCGCGAACACGCCGGCAGGATGTGCGATGAAGCATGGAGCATGGAGCATTTGACGGCCGACGGCGGCCGATATGTGATTCGGCCGCCTAGCCGGACGCGTCGGCTGCCGCTCCACGATGCCCTCCTCCCAGGCCATCGCCCCGACTGTCCGGCTGGATCTCGACCGGCTGCGAAGCTCAACGTCGCGATGTTCTCGTGCATCGGCCGCCATCTTCGCGCGATCGCGGACGCGCAGCCGCGATCCGCGTCGCGAGATCGGCGAGCGTGTGGCTCGCGCCGAGGTGAACCGGCTCGCGGCGACTGGCTGCATTGCCGGTGGAATACGACGAACCACGTGCCGGCGGCGGCGCTCGGGCCAGATGTCACGTCGTCGCGAGCGTCTAGGAATTCGATGGTGATTCACGATTCAATCAGCGAACCCCGTGATGCCACTGCTGCATCAGCAAGCGATGCTATTTCCCGCCCCACTCGCCAAAACCTCACAATTGCCAACCTCGCCCCAAACCCTGTAGAATCACGCGTTCTGCGGGCGTCGTATAATGGCCATTACCTCAGCTTCCCAAGCTGATGACGTGGGTTCGATTCCCATCGCCCGCTCCACTTTCCCGGCCGTGGATGCCATCCGCAGCCGAAGCACGCGAAGCCGCCTCGTCGAAGGCGGCTTTTTCGTATTTCGTACGCAGTACCGGGCGGCCCGTCCATCGCGACGCCGCCGCGCGCGCCGCGGCACCCGGCCCGCCACTCGCCTTTCATTGCCACGATGACTCACGACGATCCGAACGCTCCCGGCGCGCCGCACGACGACGCCAACGACGCCGCCTCCGCATCGGCGACCGACGCCGCTCCGGCAGCCGGCGCCAGTGGTGGCGGCGACGAATCGAACCCGCTCCACCTGCGCCGCATCCGCAGCTTCGTGACACGCGCCGGCCGCGTGTCGACCGGCCAGCGCCGCGCGCTCGACGAGTTCGGCCCGCGCTTCGTCGTCCCGTACGAGCGCGCGCGGCCGGACTGGGACGCGATCTTCGGCCGCCGCGCGCCGCGCGTGCTCGAGATCGGCTTCGGGATGGGCGCATCGACGGCCGAGATCGCCGCGCTTCGCCCAGACGACGACTTCATCGGCGTCGAGGTGCACGAGCCGGGCGTCGGCGCGCTGCTGAAGCTGATCGGCGAGCAGCAACTGACGAACATCCGGATCATCCAGCACGACGCGGTCGAGGTGCTCGAGCACATGATCGCGCCTGACAGCCTCGACGGCGTCCACATCTTCTTCCCGGACCCGTGGCACAAGGCGCGTCATCACAAGCGCCGGCTGATCCAGCCGCCGTTCGTCGCGCAGCTCGCGGCGCGGCTCAAGCCGGGCGCGTACCTGCATTGCGCGACCGACTGGCAGAACTATGCGGAACAGATGCTCGAGGTGCTCGGCGCCGATCCGACGCTCGAAAACACCGCGGAAGGCTACGCGCCCCGCCCCGACTATCGTCCGGTAACGAAGTTCGAGCGCCGCGGCTTGCGGCTCGGGCACGGCGTGTGGGATCTCGTGTTCCAGAAGCGCGCGAACTGACGCGCGACGCCGCACGGATCACGCGCGGCGTCGGCCGCGGAATCCGTCCGAAGCATGTCCGACAGCGGCGGCGCACCCGCCGCCGCTCATCAGTTGTCGAGGCGCAGAATTACCGAGGCGAAGGACCGCGGCCGCGGCCTCAGGTCCACTCGATCCAGCCGCTGTACCCGACGAGCAGCACGAACAGCCCGAACGCGATCCGGTACCACGCGAACGCGGTGAAATCGTGCGATGCGACGTAGCGCAGCAGCCAGCGCACGCACGCGAATGCGCTGACGAAGGCGGCGACGAGGCCGATCGAGAAGAGGCCGATCGAATCGGCGTCGAATGCGCGCCAGTCCTTGGCGGTCTCGTACAGCGTCGCGCCGAAGATCACCGGGATCGCGAGAAAGAACGAGAATTCGGTCGCGACGCGCCGATCGAGGCCGAACAGTATCCCGCCGATGATCGTCGAGCCGGACCGCGACATCCCCGGAATCAACGCGAAACACTGCGCGAGGCCGACCTTCAGCGCATCGAGCGGCGTCAGCGCATCGATCGACTGCACGCGCGCGGGCGCACCCCGCTCGCGCTGCCGCCCTTCGACCCACAGGATCACCACGCCGCCGACGACGAGCGCGACCGCGACGGGCACCGGCGCGAACAGCACCGATTTGATGGTCTTCTCGAACAGCAGCGCGAGCGAGATCGCCGGGAGTGTCGCGATCACGACGTTCATCACGAAGCGCCGCGCTTCGCGCTGGGCGGGCAGGCCGGTCACGACGTCCACGATCCGGCGGCGGTATTCCCAGCACACGGCGAGAATCGCGCCGAACTGAATCACGACGTCGAACGTCTTCGCCTGTTCGGCATGAAAACGCAGGAAGCTGCCCGCGACGATCAAATGGCCGGTGCTCGACACCGGCAGGAATTCAGTCAGCCCCTCGACGATGCCGAGCGCCAGCGCTTTGCAAATCAGTATCCAATCCATCCGTGGCCCGCTTCAGAAGTGAGTCGAACGAGGCCACGGAACCGCCGCGGCCGCTCCGGCCGCGCGCGGTGCGACGTCACTTTTCGACGATCGCCACGCGTATGCCGTTTGTAAGAATTGTGATTGTACCGGGTTCGTAATTCACGCCGGCAAATTGCAGCTGTTCCGGCTTGAACGTGTAGATCGGATAATTGGTCAGCAATTGAGTCGCGAGCAGGCCGGCCGCCGCGCCGATCTGCTGCGTATACATCTGCGCGTCGCCGTCGACGTTCACGCTGTCGACGGCGGGCGCCTTCAGCACGACCGAGCGGCTCGGCGCGTCGTACGCGAGCTGGCCCGACACGGTGAACTTGCCGTTGACCGGCTCGCGCAGAAACGGGCTCTCGAAGCGCGCGTCGAGGCGCACCGCGACCCGGTTCTGGTCGGGCAGCAGCCCGACCGCCGGATTCGCGAGCGCGACGTCGATCACCTGCGCAACCGTCTTCCGGTACGGGAACTTGCGGGCGACCGCGCGTTGCACGTCGCCTTGCGAGAACGTGTAGTGATCGGGGATGAACGGAAACGTCGACGCGCAAGCGGCAAGCGACGCGGTGACGCCCGCGGCCGCGCACGCGGCGATCAGGAAGCGGCGCCGGCTCGGCGCGCTCGTCTGGGTCATGCTGGATCTCCTGCTGGGGCAAGCGGCGCCGCGGGCCGCGTCTCGGCTTCGAGCCGTGCGAGCCAGGCGAGCGCGTCGGCGCGCGACGCGCCGCACATCTCGTCGCTCGACCGCAGGCCCGAGCAGCACGCCGGCCGCTCCGGGCGGCCGAAGATCGCGCAGCGCTCGCCGTCGACGAGTTGCACGCAGCGCACGCCGGCCGGCTTGCCGTTCGGCATGCCGGGAATCGGGCTCGAGATCGACGGCGCGATGCAGCACGCGCCGCAGCCTTCGCGACACGCGTGCGCGGACGTCTCCCGCGAACTCACGGCAACTTCGCCAATCATCACATCAAATATCCCAAAAGCCACGACAACCGCCGCAACCGCCGAACGGCCGGCCGGCGGCGCGCGGAATCCGTATTGTGCCATCGGCCGCTGCGACGTTATTACACAATTCAATGAAACCGCCGGTTTATATACTGAACGGCGTCACAGAGCACGATTCGAGCTTCCAGCATGACGCCGCCGATCCCGTCCGAAGCGCTGTTTCGCCCCGACCTGCTTGCCAAGTACACGGCGAACGGCCCTCGTTATACGTCCTACCCTCCCGCTCCGCAGTTCCGCGCAGACTTCGATCCGGCCGACTACATCCGCGCGGCCGCCGACCCGGGCGCGTCGGCGAGCGATCTGTCGCTCTATTTTCATATTCCGTTTTGCGCGACCGCGTGCTTCTACTGCGGCTGCAACAAGATCGCGACCCGCAACCGCAAGCGCGCGCGCCCCTATCTCGATCAGTTGAAGCACGAGATCGCGCTGCAGGCGGCGCTCTTCGATCCCGAGCGGACCGTCTCGCAGCTCCACTGGGGCGGCGGCACGCCGACCTTCCTGTCGGACGCCGAAACCACCGAGCTGATGGCGGCGACCCGCGAATACTTCACGCTCGCGTCGGACCGCGCGGGCGAATTCTCGATCGAGATCGACCCGCGCACTGCGTCGCCCGCGACGCTCGTCCATCTGCGCACGATCGGCTTCAACCGCGTGAGCCTCGGCGTGCAGGACTTCGATCGCGACGTGCAGCGCGCGATCAACCGCGTGCAGCCGCTCAAGATGACGTCCGACCTCGTCCGCGCGGCCCGCGCGACCGGCTACCATTCGATCGGCATCGACCTCATCTACGGGCTGCCGCACCAGACCGTGTCGAGCTTCGCGCGCACGCTCGACACGATCGTCGAGCTCGAGCCCGACCGGCTGTCGGTGTTCGGCTACGCGCACATGCCGCATCTGTTCAAGATGCAGCGGCAGATCGACGACGCCGCGCTGCCGCCGCCCGCGACGCGGATCGCGCTCCTCGGCCTCGCGATCGAGCAGCTCACCCGCGCGGGCTACGTGTACATCGGAATGGACCACTTCGCGCGGCCGGGCGACGAGCTCGTGCGCGCGCAGCGCAACGGCACGCTGCAGCGCAACTTCCAGGGCTACAGCACACGCGCGGACGCCGACCTGATCGGCATCGGCGCATCGTCGATCGGCAAGGTCGGCGACGTCTACGCGCAGAACGCGAAGGATCTGCCGCGCTACGGCGCGGCGCTCGCCGAGCAGCGCCTGCCGATCGTGCGAGGCCTGAAGCTGTCCGCCGACGACCGGCTGCGGCGCGACGTGATCACGCACCTGATGTGCAATCTCGTGCTGCCGTTCTCGCATTTCGAGGCGGCGTACGGCATCCGCTTCGCGAACAAGTTCGCGCGCGAGCTCGACACGCTGCGCGGCTTCGAGCGCGACGGCCTGCTGTCGATCGGCGGCGATCATCTGACGATTCATCCGGCGGGGCGCCTGTATGTGCGCAACATCGCGATGGTGTTCGACGCCTACCTGTCGGGCGCGCCCGAAACCCGTTATTCGAAGACCGTCTGAGCGCGAAGGCCGGCGCATCGCGCGCTCGGCCCGCGTTGTTGTTAAAGTGACGGTTTCACCGCACTCCGTTTCCACGCACGATGCGCACCACGCAAGCGACCCGCGCGGTCGAACGCCTGAAAACCCGCACCGGCAATGCACAATACGCGGCGGTCGGCATGCCGGGCGGCCTCTTCTACCTCGTCGACCGTTCGAGCGGCGCGGCCGAAAAGCTCTCCAAGCCGCTGCCGCTCGACGAATTCGTCGCGTTCGTCGACGAGCTCGGCCCGAAGAAGCCGCGCAAGATCAGCAAGTTCGACGTCGCGCTCGAGCAGCAGATCAAGAACAGCAAGCGCTAGCCGGTTTCGTGCCGCAGGCGTTCCGAAGGCAAGACCGCGACCCCGTTTGGTACAATTCGAGAGTTTTTCGTCCCTCGCCCGATTGCCGTCCAGGCAGCATGACACCATGAATATCGAAAAAGCACGTTTCAACATGATCGAACAGCAGATCCGTCCTTGGGATGTACTGGATCTAGACGTCCTGGGCTTGCTGTCGGTCGTCAAGCGTGAGAACTTCGTGCCGGCCGCGTACCGCGACCTGGCCTTCGCCGACATCGAGCTGCCGCTGCCGAACGGCCAGAAGATGCTGTTTCCGCGCGTCGAGGCCCGCGTCCTGCAGGAGCTCGCGGTGAAGAAGCACGAGAACGTGCTCGAGATCGGCGCAGGCTCCGGCTACATGGCGGCGCTCCTCGCCGCGCGCGGCCAGCGCGTGACGACGGTCGAGATCGATCCGGCGCTCGCGAAGTTCGCCGAAGAGAATCTGAAGAAGAACGGCGTGACGAACGTCGAAGTCGCGCTCGGCGACGGCTCGCGCGGCTGGCCTGCGAAGGCGCCGTACGACGTGATCTGCGTGTCGGGCGGCCTGCCCGTCGTTCCGCAAGAGCTGCTCGAGCAGCTGAAGGTGGGCGGCCGCCTCGCCGCGTTCGTCGGCGGCCGGCCGGTGATGAAGGCGCAGATCATCACGCGCATCGACGAGAAGCAATACCGCGTCGCCGACGTGTTCGAAACCTACGTCGATCACCTCGTCAACGCGATCGAGCCGTCGCGCTTCAAGTTCTGAGTCGATTCGTGCCGATGCAGATCCTGACCGCGCCCGCCCTCGCCGAATGGCTGCGCGACCCGGCGCGCCCGGCGCCCGTCGTGCTCGACGTGCGCGAGCCTTGGGAAATCGCGACCGCGAAGATCGACGGCAGCGTGTCGATCCCGATGCAGCAGATCCCCGCGCGCAGCGAGGAGCTCGACGACGAAGCGGAGATCGTCTGCGTGTGCCACCACGGCATGCGCAGCGCGCAAGTCGCGATGTTCCTCGAATCGCGCGGCTTCACGAAGCTCTACAACCTGCAAGGCGGGATCGACGCGTGGTCGCGCGACGTCGATCCGTCGGTGCCGCGCTACTGATCGCGCATCGCGGCGGCGCGCGCTACGCGCGCCGCTTCGCGTGATCGTCCCGCTCAATTTCCCCTTCCCGGCTACTCCGTTTCCTTCAGCGCTTCCGCGACGATCGAGAACAGCTCGACGATCTGCGCCTCCTCGACGATAAGGGGCGGCGAGAACGCGAGGATGTCGCCCGTATAGCGGATCATCGCGCCCTTCCGGAAGCACTTGACGAACACCTCGTATGCGCGCGCGCCGGGCTTGCCGTCGCGCGGCTTCAGCTCGACGCCGCCGACGAGGCCGAGATTGCGCACGTCGATCACGTGGCGCGCGTCCTTCAGCTTGTGGATCTCGCGCTCGAAAATCGGCCCGATCTGCGCGGCGCGCGTAAGGAGCCCATCGCGCTCGTAGAGATCGATCGTCGCGACGGCCGCCGCGGCCGCGAGCGGGTGCCCCGAATACGTATAGCCGTGGAACAGCTCGATGCCGGCCGGCACGCCGTTCACGATCGCGTCGTGGATCGCGCCGCTCGCGGCCACCGCGCCCATCGGCACGGCCGCGTTGTTCGTGCCCTTCGCCATCGTCAGCAGGTCGGGCGTCACGCCGAAGAACTGCGACGCGAACGGCGCGCCGAGCCGCCCCCAGCCGGTGATCACTTCATCGAAGATCAACAGGATGCCGTGCTTGTCGCACAACGCGCGCAGCCGTTCGAGATAGCCCTGCGGCGGAATCAGCACGCCCGTCGAGCCCGCGACCGGCTCGACGATCACGGCGGCGATCGTCGACGCGTCGTGCAGCGCGACGAGCCGCTCCAATTCGTCGGCCAGATGCGCGCCCCACGCGGGCTGTCCCTTCGAGAACGCCGCTTCTTTCAGGTTCAGCGTATGCGGCAGGTGATCGACGGACGGCAGCAGCGCGCCCGAATACGCGTTGCGGTTCGGCGCGATGCCGCCCACCGAGATGCCGCCGAAGCCGACGCCGTGGTAGCCGCGCTCGCGTCCGATGAAACGCGTGCGCTGCCCTTCGCCGCGCGCGCGGTGATACGCGAGCGCGATCTTGAGCGCGGTGTCGACCGCCTCCGATCCGGAGTTCGTGAAGAAGACGTGCTTCAGATCGCCGGGCGTATGGCGCGCGATGCGCGTCGCCGCTTCGAACGCCTTCGGGTGGCCCATCTGGAACGTCGGCGCGAAATCCATCTCCTCGGCCTGCGCCTTCACCGCCGCGACGATCTCGTCTCGCCCGTGTCCCGCGTTCACGCACCAGAGGCCCGCCGTGCCGTCGAGGATGCGGCGGCCATCGTGCGACGTGTAGTACATCCCCTTCGCCGCCACCAGGAGACGCGGCGCCTCCTTGAATTGCCGGTTCGCGGTGAACGGCATCCAGAACGCGGAAAGGTCGGGGGTCTGCGAAACGTGCTCGGCCATGGAGGACTCCTCGGAGATCGATCGAACGAAGTTTGGAATGCGTCGCGATGCGCACTGACGAGCGCGTCGCTCGGGCGCCGCATCGAAGGGAAATCGCATTGAGAGTGTAAGCACGCGGGTCGCGATGCACAACCATGCAGCATGCGCGTGCGCGGTGCTGCACCGCGACGGACCACGCGATGCGCGATCGCGAGCGTCGCAGGCACCGCGTCGCATCGTCGAAAGCCCCGCCGATGGGCGCGCGAACCCGAAAGGCGCGGCATCTGGCACATGCCTTGCGTATTCGGGTTCGCCGCGTGTCCGCTCCGGTGCGCGCCCACACTCCAACAGGCAAGGGGAACTCGATGAAACGTCGCAGTCTTTTGAAGTTCGGATCGATGGCAGGCGTCATGGCGCTCGCGGGGCAAAGCCCCCTCGCGCGCGCGGCGGATTCGGGCAAAGGCCCGATCAAGGTCGGCATCCTGCATTCGCTGTCGGGCACGATGGCGATCTCCGAAACTTCGCTCAAGGACACCGCGCTGATGACGATCGCCGACATCAACAAGAGCGGCGGCGTGCTCGGGCGGCAGATCCAGCCCGTCGTCGTCGACCCCGCGTCGAACTGGCCGCTCTTCGCCGAGAAGGCGCGCCAGCTGCTCACGCAGGACAAGGTCGCGTGCGTGTTCGGCTGCTGGACGTCGGTGTCGCGCAAATCGGTGCTGCCCGTGTTCGAGGAGCTGAACGGCCTGCTCTACTACCCGGTGCAGTACGAAGGCGAAGAGATGTCGCGCAACGTATTCTACACGGGCGCCGCGCCGAACCAGCAGGCGATTCCGGCCGTCGAATACATGATGAGCGCGGAAGGCGGCGGCGCGAAGCGCTTCTTCCTGCTCGGCACCGATTACGTCTATCCGCGCACGACGAACAAGATCCTGCGCGCGTTCCTGAAATCGAAGGGTGTGAAGGAATCCGATATTCAGGAAGTCTACACACCGTTCGGACACAGCGATTATCAAACGATCGTCGCGAATATCAAGACCTTCGCGCAGGGCGGCAAGACGGCGGTGATCTCGACGATCAACGGCGATTCGAACGTGCCGTTCTACAAGGAGCTCGGCAACCAGGGGCTCAAGGCGACCGACGTGCCCGTCGTCGCGTTCTCGGTCGGCGAGGAAGAGCTGCGCGGGATCGACGCGAAGCCGCTCGTCGGGCATCTGGCCGCGTGGAATTACTTCATGTCGGTGAAGGGTCCCGCGAACACGAAGTTCAAGGAGCAGTTCGCCGCGTGGGTGAAGTCGCAGAACCTGCCGGGCGGCGCGAAGCGCGTGACCAACGATCCGATGGAAGCGACCTTCGTCGGCATCCACATGTGGAAGCAGGCGGTCGAGAAGGCGAAGAGCACCGACGTCGACAAGGTGCGCGTCGCGATGATCGGCCAGAGCGTCGCGGCGCCGTCGGGCTTCACGCTGACGATGGACGGCAACCATCACCTGCACAAGCCGGTGATGATCGGCGAGATCCGCGGCGACGGCCAGTTCAACGTCGTCTGGAAGACGAAGACGGCGATCCGCGCGCAACCGTGGAGTCCGTTCATCGCGGGCAATCAGGGCAAGCCCGATGTGGTCGCCTCGATTCCCGAGTTCCTGCGCCGCCGTCGCGCGGCGCTCGCCTGACGCCTCCGCCAGCGCCGCGCAAACGCGGCGCCGCCATCGCGCGCGGCCGCGCCGCGCGTTTTCTCTCCATTCGCGAGGACATACCGATGCCCACGCCCTTGAGCCGCGCCGCCCGTGCGTTCGCGGCGCTCGCCGTCTGCGCGGCATTCGCGCTCGGCGCGCCTCGCGCGGCGTTCGCGGTCACGGCCGCCGACGTCGCCGCGCTGGCCGGCGACGATTTCGACGCGAAGACCACCGCGATCGACCATCTCGCCGCCGAGCGCGACGCCGCCGACGTCGCGCTCTTGAACGCGCTCGCGAACGGCGACGCGCTCGCGACCGACGCGGGACGCATCCTGATCCAGAGCGGCGACACCGCGCACGACGCGCTGACGAACGCGCCGGCGCAGGCGGGCGACGCGCAGCCCGTGATGCTCAACAACCTGCTGCGCACGAAGATCGCGAACGCGCTGTCCGGGCTCGACCTCGCGTCGCCCGATCCCGCGGCGCGGCGCAACGCGATCGACGCGCTGCTGAAGAGCCCCGATGCGTCGCTGAAGCCGATGATCGACGCGGCGCGCGCGAAGGAAACCGACCCGATGCTCAAGCGCCGCCTCGATGCGCTGTGGGCGATCGCCGCGCTGCACGACGCCGATCCGGCGAAGCGCCTCGAAGCGGTACGGCTCGTCGCCGCGCGCAACGAGCTCGACATGATCGAGCAGTTGCGTCCGCTCGTCGCGAAGAACGCCGACGGCAGCTACGCGGAGCCCGATGCGCGCGTGCGCGACGCCGCGCTGCAAGGGCTCGACGCGCTGCACGCGATCCAGCGCCGCGGCGAGATCGTGGGCACGCTGTTCGCCGGGCTGTCGCTCGGCAGCGTGCTGTTGCTCGCCGCGCTCGGCCTCGCGATCACCTACGGTCTCATCGGCGTCATCAACATGGCGCACGGCGAATTCCTGATGATCGGCGCGTACGCGACCTACGTCGTGCAGACGCTCGTGCAGCGCTATGCGCCGGGCGCATTCGACTGGTATCCGCTCGCCGCGATTCCCGCGTCGTTTCTCGCGGCGGCCGCGATCGGCATCGTGCTCGAGCGCACGGTGCTCAAGCACCTGTACGGCCGTCCGCTCGAAACGCTGCTCGCGACCTTCGGCGTGAGCCTCATCCTGATCCAGGCGACGCGGATGATCTTCGGCGCGCAGAACGTGCAGGTCGTGAATCCTTCGTGGATGAGCGGCGGCGTGACCGTGATGCAGAACCTGATCCTGCCGTACAACCGCCTCGCGATCCTCGCGTTCGCGCTCGCCGTGGTGGGCGTCGCGTGGGCGGTGCTGACGAAGACGCGCCTCGGCCTCTTCGTGCGCGCGGTCACGCAGAACCGGCGGATGGCCGCGTGCGTCGGCGTGAAGACGGCGCGCGTCGATTCGTATGCGTTCGCGTTCGGCGCGGGCATCGCAGGCTTGGGCGGCTGCGCGCTGTCGCAGATCGGCAACGTCGGCCCGGATCTCGGCCAAAGCTACATCATCGATTCGTTCATGGCGGTCGTGCTGGGCGGCGTCGGGCAGATCGCGGGCACTGTGCTCGGCGGCTTCGGCCTCGGGCTCGTCAGCAAGGCGATCGAGCCGTTCTGGGGCGCCGTGCTCGCGAAGATCGCAGTGCTCGTGATGATCGTGCTGTTCATCCAGAAACGCCCGCAAGGGATGTTCGCCCTGAAGGGCCGCAGCGCGGAGGCATGACATGACTTCGACGATCCACTCTCTTCCCGTCGCGCCCGCCGCCGCCCCGGTTGCGCCGGCAACGCCCGCCGCGTCGCGCTTCGCGCTCGGCCTGCCGCCGCGCCCCGCGCTGCTGTCGCGGCGCGCGTGGCTCGCGCTCGTCGCGCTGTGCATCGCGGTCGGCGTCGGCGTGCCGCTCGCCGCGCTCGTCGCACCCGAATCGAGCGCATTTCATCTGTCATCCTATGCAATGACGCTCGCGGGCAAGCTGATGTGCTACGCGATCGCGGCGCTCGCGCTCGATCTCGTCTGGGGCTACTGCGGCATTCTGAGCCTCGGGCACGGCCTCTTCTTCGCGCTCGGCGGCTATGCGATCGGCATGTACCTGATGCGCGCGATCGGCCGCGACGGCAAGTACGGCAGCGACCTGCCCGACTTCATGGTGTTCCTCGACTGGCATCAGTTGCCGTGGTACTGGAGCGGCACCGGGTATCTCGCATACGCGCTCGCGCTCGTCGTGCTCGTGCCTGCCGCCGTCGCGTGGGTGTTCGGCTTCTTCACGTTCCGCTCGCGCGTGAAGGGCGTGTACCTGTCGATCATCACGCAGGCGGCGACGTTCGCCGCGATGCTGCTCTTCTATCGCAACGAGACGGGCTTCGGCGGCAACAACGGCTTCACCGACTTCAAGCGCATCGCCGGCTTCGCGATCACGTCGCCCGGCACGCGCACGGTGCTGTTCCTGATGACCTTCGCGACGCTCGTCGCGTCGTTCGTCGCCGCGCGCGCGATCGTCACGAGCAAGCTCGGCCGCGTCGTCACCGCGATCCGCGACGGCGAGACGCGCGTCATGTTCCTCGGCTACAGCCCGCTCGCGTACAAGCTGTTCGTGTGGGTCGTGTCGGCCGTGCTGTGCGGGATCGCGGGCGCGCTGTACGTGCCGCAGGTCGGCATCATCAACCCGAGCGAGATGTCGCCCGGCAACTCGATCGAGATGGCGATCTGGGTCGCGGTGGGCGGCCGCGGCACGCTGATCGGCCCGATCGTCGGCGCCTTCGCCGTCAACGGCGCGAAGAGCGTGTTCACCGCGTACTTCGCCGAATACTGGCTGTTCTTCCTTGGCCTCATCTTCGTGCTCGTGCCGCTCGTGCTGCCGCGCGGCATCATGGGCCTCGTCGAAACCATCGCACGCAAGGGAACGCCACGATGAACGAGAACGCGATGATTCCCGATCTCGCGCAGCCGGACGGCGTCGATCTGCGCGCGGTCAGCGGCACGGCTCAGATGTCGCACGTCGTCACGCCCGGCGCGATCGACACGTCGCACGGCACGATCCTCTATCTCGAGGACGTCGAAGTGAGCTTCGACGGCTTTCGTGCGCTGAGGAAGCTGTCGCTCGCGATCGATGTCGGCGAGCTGCGCTGCGTGATCGGCCCGAACGGCGCCGGCAAGACGACGATGATGGACGTGATCACCGGCAAGACGCGTCCCGACGCGGGCAAGGTGTTCCTCGGACAGACGCTCGACCTTTCGCGGATGAGCGAGCCGGAGATCGCGCGCACGGGCATCGGCCGCAAGTTCCAGAAGCCGACCGTGTTCGAGCAGCATCCGGTATGGGAGAACCTCGAGCTCGCGATGGCGACCGACAAGCGCTGGTTCGCGTCGCTGCGCGCGCGGCTCGATCGTGCGGCGCAAGCGCGGATCGAAGAGACGCTCGCGCTGATCCGGCTCGAAGACAGCGCGTACCGGCTCGCGGGCGAACTGTCGCACGGGCAGAAGCAGCGGCTCGAGATCGGCATGCTGCTGATGCAGCGCCCCGCGCTCCTGCTGCTCGACGAGCCCGCGGCCGGCATGACCGACCACGAGACGATGGCGCTCGCGGAGCTGTTGAACACGCTGCGCGGCACGTGCTCGATGATGGTCGTCGAGCACGACATGGAGTTCGTCGCGGCGCTCGCGGGCGACACGGGCCGCGTGACCGTGATGGCGGAAGGCGCGGTGCTCGCGCAAGGCACGCTCGATCAAGTGAAGCGCGACGAAGCGGTGATCGAGTCTTATCTCGGACGATGATGCGATGCTGACGATCGAATCGCTGAACCAGTACTACGGCGGCAGCCACATCCTGCGCGACGTGACCCTCGCCGCCGACGACGGCAAGCTGACCGTGCTGCTCGGACGCAACGGCGTCGGCAAGACGACGCTGTTGCGCTGCCTGATGGGCGTCGTGCCCACGAAGAGCGGCAGCATCGCGTGGCGCGGCAAGCCGCTCGGCGGGCTGCCGCCCTATGCGCGCGTCGCCGCGGGCCTCGCGTACGTGCCGCAGGGCCGCGACATCTTTCCGCGGCTCACGGTCGAAGAGAACCTGCTCGTCGGCGCGGCGAGCCGCAAGGCGCCGTCGAAAGTGCCCGACCGGATCTACGAACTCTTCCCGGTGCTGAAGGACATGCGCGCGCGGCGCGGCGGCGACCTGTCGGGCGGCCAGCAGCAGCAGCTCGCGATCGGCCGCGCGCTGATGAGCGAGCCGCAGCTCCTGATCCTCGACGAGCCGACGGAAGGCATCCAGCCGTCGATCATCCAGGACATCGGCCGCACGCTGCGGCAGCTCGTCGACGAAACGAGGATGACAGTGCTGCTCGTCGAACAGTATTACGATTTCGCGCGCTCGATCGCCGATCGCTACTGGGTGATGAGCCGCGGCGAGATCGTCGCGGGCGGCGCGGGCAGCGAGATGGACGCGCATCGCGTGCGCGAGCTGATCGCGGTCTGATTGCGGTCTGATTGCGGTCTGAGCGGCGCGATTCGTATCGGACGACGTACTGAACGTTGCGCGCGCGCCGGACGATATCCGCGAGCGGCCAGCGCGCCTCGAAGCCGCCCGCTCGCGCGCCGTCCCCCGCTCGCGGAAGCGAGCCGGTATCCTGTAGCATTGGCGCGCCCGCTTTTCCGATTCGACCGATGTCCGCCCACGAACCCCACGCTTCACTCGTCCGCCCTGCCGCCAAGGCATGGCACGCCCGGCTCGAACTCGGCTTCGAGCGGCAGCAGACGGGTCGCACCGCGCTCGTCCATCGCCGGCACGTCGGGCCGCTGCGCGTGCAGCGCGCGCTCTATCCGGAAGGCGACGCGATCTGCCACGCGGTGATCGTCCATCCGCCGGGCGGCGTCGCGGGCGGCGACCGGCTCGAGATCGACGTGAGGCTCGCCGCCGACGCGCACGCGGTGCTGACGACGCCCGGCGCGACGAAGTGGTACAAGTCGAACGGGCTCGACGCGCGGCAGCGAATCGACATCGACGTCGGCGCGCACGCGAAGCTCGATTGGCTGCCGCAGAACAATCTGTTCTTCGACGCCGCGCAGGCGTCGCTCGAATTCGTACTGAAGCTCGGCGACGGCGCGAGCGTGCTCGGCTGGGACGCGACGCAGCTCGGCCGCCAGGCGGCGGGCGAAGCGTGGTCGACGGGCAGCATCGCATCGTTCTCGAAGATCGTCGGTCCGTCGGGGCGGCCGCTGTGGGTCGAGCGCGCGCGCCTCGATGCGGTCGATCCGCTGCGCGCCGCGCCGCAAGGGCTCGGCGGCTTTCCCGTCTACGGCACGCTCTGGGCGCTCGGCGCCGCATGCACCGACGCGCTCGCCGAATCGATCGCGCCCGCCCTGCCGTTCGACGATGCGCTGCGTGCAGGCGTCACCTGCGTCGCGCCCGGCGTGATGCTCATCCGCGCGCTCGCCCATTCGATGGAGGCGCTGCAGCGTCTGTTCGTCGCGCAATGGCTCGCGCTGCGCCCGATCGTCCATGGCGTCGATGCGATGCCGCTGCGCCTCTGGCAAACCTGAACGCCGCACGTTCCTGACGCACGCCTTTCGGAAAAACGCGCCATCGCGGTGCGCGCCGCACCGTCGCGCAGCACGAACGCGCGCGGAAAACGCATGGCACGTGCCTTGCTCGCCCATTCCCGAAGGCTTCGCCGCACGCGCACGGTCGCGGTGCTACGATAACTTCGCGGCCGCCGCGACGCGCGCCGCCCGAATATTACGTTTTCCAAAATGTTTCTTTCATGAAACTGACTCCCCGAGAAAAAGACAAGTTGTTGATCTTCACGGCGGCGCTCCTCGCCGAACGCCGCCGAGCCCGCGGGCTCAAGCTCAACTACCCGGAGACGGTCGCGTTCATCACGGCCGCGCTGATGGAAGCGGCGCGCGACGGCAAGACGGTCGCCGAAGTGATGCACTACGGCACGACGCTTCTGACGCGCGACGACGTGATGGAAGGCGTGCCCGACATGATTCCCGACATCCAGGTCGAAGCGACGTTTCCCGACGGCACGAAGCTCGTCACCGTCCACCACCCGATTCCGTGAAGGCGCGCCATGATTCACCGCTTGGTTCATTCCCTCCCGCATTCCGCCGACGGAAGCCGCGCCCTTCGCACGCTTTGCCGGGAGGGCGCATGATCCCCGGCGAATTCCTGACCGACGACGGCGAGCATGAGCTGAACGTCGGCCGCAAGACGATCGAGCTCGTCGTCGCGAACACGGGCGATCGCCCGGTGCAGGTCGGCTCGCACTATCACTTCCACGAAGTCAACGACGCGCTGTCGTTCGATCGCGCAGCCGCGCGCGGCTTTCGGCTGAACATCGCGGCCGGCACCGCGGTGCGCTTCGAGCCGGGCCAGGCGCGCACGGTCGAGCTCGTCGAGCTCGCGGGCGCGCGCGCCGTCTACGGCTTCCAGGGCAAGGTGATGGGGCCGCTCTGAGCACCCGCCCCGACGCGACTCGCTGATACGCCCGCACGGGCATCCGAAGGATTCGACGACATGACATTACGTTTGAGCCGCCGCGCGTACGCGGAAATGTACGGGCCGACGACGGGCGACCGCATTCGCCTGGCGGACACCGAGCTGCTGATCGAAGTCGAGCGCGACTACACGGTCTACGGCGAAGAAGTGAAGTTCGGCGGCGGCAAGGTGATCCGCGACGGCATGGGCCAGTCGCAGCTGCCCGCGGCCGACGTCGCCGACACCGTGATCACGAACGCGGTGATCCTCGATCACTGGGGAATCGTGAAGGCGGACATCGCGATCAAGCACGGCCGCATCGCGGCGATCGGCAAGGCGGGCAATCCGGACATCCAGCCGGGCGTGACGATCGCGATCGGCGCGGCGACCGAGATCATCGCGGGCGAAGGATTGATCGTGACGGCGGGCGGCATCGACACGCACATCCATTTCATCAGCCCGCAGCAGATCGACGAGGCGCTCGCATCGGGCGTCACGACGATGCTCGGCGGCGGCACGGGGCCGGCCACCGGCACCAACGCGACGACCTGCACGCCGGGCCCGTGGCACATGGAGCGGATGCTGCAGGCGGCCGACGGCTGGCCGATCAATCTCGGCTTTCTCGGCAAGGGCAACGCGAGCCGGCCGCAGCCGCTCGTCGAGCAGATCGAAGCCGGCGCGATCGGCCTCAAGCTGCACGAAGACTGGGGCACGACGCCCGCCGCGATCGACAACTGCCTGACGGTCGCCGACGACACCGACACGCAGGTCGCGATCCACACCGATACGCTGAACGAAGGCGGCTTCGTCGAAGCGACGGTAGCCGCGTTCAAGGGCCGCACGATCCATACGTACCACACCGAAGGCGCGGGCGGCGGCCACGCGCCCGACATCCTGAAGGTGTGCGGCGAGCCGAACGTGCTGCCGTCGTCGACGAATCCGACGCGCCCTTACACGATCAACACGCTCGACGAGCACCTCGACATGCTGATGGTGTGCCATCACCTCGATCCGTCGATCGCCGAGGATCTCGCATTCGCCGAATCGCGGATCCGCCGCGAGACGATCGCGGCCGAGGACATCCTGCACGATCTCGGCGCGCTGTCGATGCTGTCGTCCGATTCGCAGGCGATGGGCCGCGTCGGCGAAGTGATCATCCGCACGTGGCAGACCGCGCACAAGATGAAGGTGCAGCGCGGCGCGCTCGCCGAAGACGGCACGCGCCACGACAACTTCCGTGCGAAGCGCTACGTCGCGAAATACACGATCAACCCGGCGCTCACGCACGGCATCGCGCACGAAGTCGGGTCGATCGAGCCGGGCAAGTGGGCGGACCTCGTGCTGTGGGAACCCGCGTTCTTCGGGATCAAGCCCACGATGATCATCAAGGGCGGCATGATCGCGGTCGCGCAGATGGGCGATCCGAACGCGTCGATTCCGACGCCGCAGCCCGTCCACTACCGCGAAATGTTCGCGACGCGCGGCGGCGCGCTCGCGCGCACGTCGCTCACGTTCGTGTCGCAACTCGCGCTCGACGCGGGCATCGCCGAACGCTACGGGCTCGCGAAGCGGCTCGTGCCGGTGCGCGGCTGCCGCACGGTGACGAAGCACGACATGGTTCACAACGCATGGCGTCCCGCGATCAGCGTCGACCCCGAGACCTACGACGTCGTCGCCGACGGCACGCTGCTCACCTGCGAGCCCGCCGCCGTGCTGCCGATGGCGCAACGCTATTTCCTGTTCTGAAGTCCTGAAGAATCATCATGCGC
Source organism: Burkholderia oklahomensis C6786 (assembly GCF_000959365.1). Classification (NCBI taxonomy): domain Bacteria; kingdom Pseudomonadati; phylum Pseudomonadota; class Betaproteobacteria; order Burkholderiales; family Burkholderiaceae; genus Burkholderia; species Burkholderia oklahomensis. The sequence goes on along the minus strand of NZ_CP009555.1, from coordinate 2,665,392 downwards.
ACGATCGATAAACGCATCGCCCCGAACGTGAAGCTCGCCGCGCCGCTCGTCGCGCGCGCGCCGACGCTCACGCTCGCCTACGACGCACGCTGCAGGAGCCGGCTCGCCGCGACGCTCGACACGGGCGAAGAAATTGCGCTCGTGCTGCCGCGCGGCACGGTGCTCGCCGACGGCGACGTGCTCGTCGCCGACGACGGCGCGCTCGTGCGCGTCGCCGCGGCTGCCGAAGCCGTGCTGCTCGTGCGCGCGCCCGACGCGCTCACGCTCACGCGCGCCGCATACCACCTCGGCAACCGGCATACGCCGGTCGAGGTCGGCACGGACTACCTGAAGCTCGAATACGATCCCGTGCTCGCCGACATGCTGACGCGGCTCGGCGCGGCGATCGAGCGCGCGAACGCGCCGTTCCATCCGGAGGCCGGCGCGTACGGCGGCGGACATCGGCACGGCCACGACGCGACGTTCGCCGAGGATTACGCGCTCGCGCAGCAGGTGTTCGACGAGCACCACGGCCACTCGCACTCGCACTCGCACTCGCACTCGCACTCGCACTCGCACGATCACGATCACGATCACGATCACGATCACGATCACGATCATCAGCATGGTCCGTCCTGCTCGCACGGTCATGACCATGGACACCGCTGAACTCGTCGCGCTCCTGCATCTCGCGTCGCCGGCGCTGCCGATCGGCGCGTTCAGTTATTCGCAGGGACTCGAGGCCGCGCTCGACGCACCGCTGATCCGCGACGCCGACGGCGCCCGCGACTGGATCGCGAGCGGCCTGACCGACGTGCTCGCACACGGCGAGCTGCCGTTCCTCGCGCATCAGCTCGCGCGCTGGCATGCGCACGACGCGGCCGCGCTCGCCGACGCGAACGAAGAGTTCGTCGCGAGCCGCGAATCGTCCGAACTGCGCCGCGAGACCGAGCAGATGGGCTGGTCGCTCGCGCAGTTATGCGCGTCGCTCGAATGGGGCGACGCCGCGCGCCGCGCGACGCTCGCATCGATCTCGCCGATCGCGCTGCCAACCGCATTCGCATTCGCCGCCGCCGCGCACGGCGCGACGCCCGATGCGACGCTCGCCGCGTATGCGTTCGGCTGGGTCGAAAACCAGACGGCCGCCGCGATCAAGGCGGTGCCGCTCGGCCAGCTGGCCGGCCAGAAGATCATCGTCGCGCTGCGCGAGCCGATCCGCGCCGCGGTGCGCCGCGCGCTCGCGACGCCGCCCGACGCGATCAACACGTTCGCGCCGCAGCTCGGCATCCTGTCCGCGCGGCACGAATCGCAGTATTCGCGCCTGTTCCGCTCGTAAGCATCCCCAAGCATTCCCGGACATCGCAATGAACGCACCTCTCACCGCGGCGGCCCGCCGCACGAAGAAGCTCCCGCCGCTGCGCGTCGGCATCGGCGGCCCCGTCGGCTCCGGCAAGACGACGCTCCTCGAAATGCTCTGCAAGGGCATGCGCGACCGCTACGACCTCGTCGCGATCACGAACGACATCTATACGAAGGAGGATCAGCGCCTCCTGACGATCGCGGGCGCGCTGCCCGAGGAACGGATCATGGGCGTCGAGACGGGCGGCTGCCCGCACACGGCGATCCGCGAGGACGCGTCGATCAATCTCGAGGCGGTCGACCGGATGCTCTCGCGCTTCCCGGATGCGGACATCGTCTTCATCGAATCGGGCGGCGACAATCTCGCCGCAACGTTCAGCCCCGAACTGTCGGACCTGACGATCTACGTGATCGACGTCGCGGGCGGCGAGAAGATTCCGCGCAAGGGCGGCCCGGGGATCACGAAATCGGACCTGCTCGTGATCAACAAGACCGATCTCGCGCCGCTCGTCGGCGCGAACCTCGACGTGATGGCGTCCGACACGAAGAAGATGCGCGGCGAGCGCCCGTACGTGATGTGCAATCTGAAGGCGCTCGACGGCGTCGCCGACGTGATCGCTTTCATCGAGAAGAAAGGATTGCTGACGGTCTGAGCGTGCGGCGTGCGGCGTGCGGCGTGCGGCGTGCGGCGGGCGGCGGGCGGCGTGCGGCGTGCGGCGGGCGGCGGGCGGCGTGCGGCGGGCGGCGGGCGGCGGGCGGCGGGCGGCGGGCGGCGTCGCGCGATCGACGAACCGCGCAGCGCAGCGCCGCGATCGCGCGATGCAGAAGCTCCGCGACAGCGACGAAGCCGCCGTCGCGCGACTCGCATGATCTCGCACGGCGACACTCAGTCGATTGCAGTCCCCGCGTCGAGCCCGCCCGCTTCGCCGTCGCCGTCGCTGTCGTCGCTCGCCGCCGGCGCGACGCGCGGCGGCGGCAGCAGCGCATTCAGCACGTCGACCGTGCGCGCGGTCGCGCCGCGATGCCGCGCGGCGAACGCGGCGCCCGCCGCGCCCATCGCGATGCGGCGCGCGTGATCGGCGAACAGGTCGTCGAGCGTGCGCGCGAGATCGGCCGGATCCTGCACCTGCGCGCACGCGCCCGCCGCGACCGCGTCGGCCGTCGCCTGCGTGAAGTTGAACACGTGCGGCCCGATCAGCACCGGCACGCCGACCGCGCACGCTTCGATCAGATTCTGCCCGCCTAGCGGCAACAGGCTGCCGCCGATGAACGCCACGTCGGCGGCCGCATAGTACGCGCCCAGCTCGCCCATCGAATCGCCGAGCAGCACCGCGACGTCCGCCGGCAGCGCCGAAGCGGCCGGCTGCCCGGCCGCGGCCGCTGCCGCGTCGGCCGCCCATTCGGTGCGGCGCGCGTGGCGCAGCCCGCGCCGCTCGACGAGCGCCGCGACTTCGGCAAAACGCTGCGGATGGCGCGGCACGAGAACCAGCAGCGCATCCGGCGTCTTCAGCGCGGCGAACGCATCGAGCACGAGCGCCTCTTCGCCGTCGCGCGTGCTCGCCGCGACCCACACCGGCCGCTCGCCGATCGCCGCTCGCCACGCGCGTCCGCGCGCGGCGAGCTCCGGCAGCGTCGACATGTCGAACTTCAGATTGCCGAGCACCGAGACGTTGCGTGCGCCGAGCGACGTCAGGCGCTCCGCGTCGGCCGGGCTTTGCGCGAGCACGCGCGAGAGGCCGCCGAACACTTCGCGCGCGGCCGAGCCGAACTTCGCCGCGCGCCTGAACGAGCGCGCCGACATCCGCGCGTTCGTCAGCACGAGCGGCACGTCGGCGCGACGGCATTCGTCGATCAGCGTCGGCCATACTTCGGTTTCCATCACGAGTCCGAGCGACGGCCGCCATGCACGCAGGAAGCGTCGCACGACGTGCGGCAGATCGTACGGCAGATAGCAGCGCGACACGCGTTCGCCGAAGATCTGCTCGCCCGTCGCGCGGCCGCTCGGCGTCATGTGCGTGAGCAGGATGTGCACGTCGGGGCGCGCGCGCATCAATGCTTCGATGAGCGGCTGCGCGGCGCGCGTCTCGCCGACCGACACCGCATGCACCCAGACGATCGGCGTCGGTTCGTCGACGCCGCGCGCGCCCGCGCGGCCCGGTCCGAAGCCGAAGCGCTCGCCGATGTGCTCGCGATAGCCGCGCTCCTTGCGCGAGCGCCACAGCAGGCGCAGCACCGCGAGCGGCGCGATCAGCCACCACAGCGCCCGATAGATCGCTCTCAGCATCGCGCGGCAGCTCCGGCGATGAAAACGTCGCGCGCGCTCAAACGAGGGCCCTGCCCTGCAGGCGTTCGAGAATGCCGAGCGGCGCGCGCTCCGGATGGGCCATCGCGCCGACCGGCAGGAAGAAGGTCTGCTCGAGCATGAACTGGCCGGACATCACCGCGTGCGACGCCTGATCGGAGAAGCAGACCCACACGCTGCCCGACGGGAACGGCATCGTCTGCTGCGGGCTGTGCTTCTGATAGTCGAGATCGGCCTTCATGCTGTCATGCAGGTTCAGCATCAGGTGATCGTACGCACTGCGGCGCGTCTTCGTCACGTGCAGCAACTCGAGCAGCCACGCGGCGCCCGGCAACTGCGGCTTGATGCGCGGCAGGAAGCGCTTCGCGACGTCCTCGAACGGCTCGCCGACGCGCCACACGCGAGGCACGCCCGCCGGATTCACGTTCGTGAACACGCGCAGGATCCGCTCGCCGTAGTTCGGCCGCGACGGAAACGCGTCGACGTGCAGGCGGCTGTCGTCCTTGCGCCACGACGTCTGGCGCGTCTCGACCTGCATCAGGCGCAGGCTCGTCGGCGCGACCCGCAGCTTGCCGCGGTACTCGGGAAAGAGCCCGTCGACGAGCGTGCCCGCCTGCTTCTGGAAGCGCGCGATCAGCGCGCGCACGGCCGATTGCGTGACGGCGTCGCCGACCACGCCGGCGAGCGCGCCGCCGCTCGGCGCGAGACTGATGTTCTTGCGTTTCGGATCGGCGAGCGCGGGATCGAGGAGCGCTTCCTCGCCGCCTTCGATCGCGAAGCGCAAATGCGGAAAGAACAGCACCTTGCCGTCCTCGAGGCCGCCGAGCAGCTGCTCGCGCGGCACGGACAGTTGTTGCCCGCTCCAGTCGGCGGACGCTATTTCGATGATCTGGGATTCGCTCATGATCGCCTGTCGGGATTACAAGAGGCCGAACGACGCGAGTGCGTCCTTCACCTGCGAAAGGGACGGCGGCGCGCCGGCGGTGCCGAGATTGACGATGTCGGGCGACCAGTAGCCGCCCGTGCGCCAGGCTGTCGCGAAATTGTACAGTTCGACCGTCGGACGCTTCAGCGCCGCCGCGATGTGGACGAGGCCCGTGTCGACGCCGACCGTCGCCGCCGCGCCGTCGATGAGGCCGACGACCGCGGGCAGCGACAGCTTCGGCGGCACGATCGCCGCCGCGCCGAACGCCTTCGCGAGGCGCTCGCTCGTCGCGCGCTCGGCGTCGCTGCCCCACGGCAGCACGAGCGACGCGCCACGCCGCACGAGCGCTTCGCCGAGGGCGATCCATGCGTCGTCGGGCCATTGCTTGTCGGCGCGCGACGTCGCATGGACGAACACGACGTACGGCACCGGCAGGTTCAGTTCGAGCGACGCGAGCGCACGCGACGCGCCGCGCGTGTCGAGGCCGAAGTCGATCGAATCGTCGGGCGTCGGCGCGGGATCGCCGAGCGCGGCCGCGACGAGCTGCCGCGAACGCTCGACGACGTGCGTGCGCGGCGCGATCGGCACGCGCTTGCCATAGAAGAAGCGCACCGGCCACTCGTAGCCGGCGCCGTCGGTGCGGTTGCCGAGGCCGACGAGCGGCCCGCGCGCCCAGCTCGCGACCCATGCGGTCTTGATGAGCCCCTGGCAGTCGATCACGAGGTCGTAGCGCTCTGCCGCGAGGCGCCGCCGGAACGCGCGGATCTCGCGCCACGTCGCGGACGAGCCCAGATGCTTGCGCCAGCGCCGCAGCGAGAACGGCAGCACGTTGCGCACGCCGTCGACGAGCCGCACGAGGTCGGCGAAGCCTTCCTCGACGAGCCAGTCGATCTGCGCATCGGGATGACGCCGGCGAATGTCGGCGATCACCGGCATGTTATGCACGACGTCGCCTAGCGACGACACGCGCACGATCAGAATTTTTTGCACGCTGAAAGAGATGGCCGGCAGCCGCCGGCACTGGCCGAAAGGACGGATTTTATCGCGCCGGGCGGCCGGCACAGACAAAAAGCGGCGAACGCACGAGTGCGTCGCCGCTTTTTCGACAAGGCTTGCGTCAGCGCAAGGCCGGCCATGCCGCCCGCGCGGCGCGAAGCGCCGAAGTCAAGCTCAGAACGGCAGGTTCGCGTCCGGCTTCGCCGCCTTCAGTGCACGCCGGAAGTCGTCCTGGATTCGCGCGAGCGCCGCTTCGGTCGTCGCCTCGAAGCGCAGCACGACGACGGGCGTCGTGTTCGACGAGCGCGCGAGGCCGAAGCCGTCCGGATACTCGACGCGCAGGCCGTCGATCGTCACGACCTCGTCGGCGCCGTCGAACTTCGCGTCGGCGCGCAGCTTGTCGATCAGCTTCACGTTCTCGCCTTCCTCGAGCTTCAGTTGCAGCTCGGGCGTCGACACCGCGTTCGGCAGGCCGTTCAGGAGCGCGCTAGGATCCGCGACGCGCGCGAGGATCTCGAGCAGGCGCGCGCCGGTGTAGAGGCCGTCGTCGAAGCCGTACCAGCGATCCTTGAAGAACACGTGGCCGCTCATCTCGCCCGCGAGCGGCGCGCCCGTTTCGCGCAGCTTCGCCTTCACGAGCGAGTGGCCCGTCTTCCACATCAGCGGCTCGCCGCCCTTCTCGCGCACCCAGTGCGCGAGATTGCGCGTGCACTTCACGTCGTAGATGATCTGCGCGCCCGGGTTGCGCGACAGCACTTCCTCGGCGAACAGCATCAGCTGGCGATCCGGATAGATGATCTGGCCGTCCTTCGTGACGACGCCGAGACGATCGCCGTCGCCGTCGAACGCGAAACCGATCTCGGCATCGGTTTCCTTCAGCTTCGCGATCACGTCCTGCAGGTTCTCCGGGTGCGCCGGATCCGGGTGGTGGTTCGGGAAGTCGCCGTCGATGTCGGTGAAGAGCTCGACGAGCTCGCAGCCGAGCGCCTTGAACAGGCGCGTCGCGAGCGGGCCCGCGACGCCGTTGCCCGCATCGACGACGAGCTTCAGCGGCCGCGCGAGCTCGATGTCGCCGACGATGCGCTCGACGTATTGATCGGCGACGTCGTATTGCTCATACGAGCCGCTGCCGGTCTCGAAGCGCGCGTCGACGATGCGCCGGTAGAGGGCCTGGATCTGGTCGCCGTAGATCGCGGCGCCGCGCAGCACCATCTTGAAGCCGTTGTAATCCGGCGGATTGTGGCTGCCCGTGACGACGATGCACGAGTCGATCCGGCGCTCGCCGTTCGCGAGCGCGAGCGGCACGCTTGCCGCGAAATAGCCGACGGGCGTCGGCACCATGCCGACGTCGACGACGTCGACACCCGATGCGCGCAGCCCTTCCGCGAGCGCGCCGACGAGCTCGGGGCCCGACAGGCGACCGTCGCGCGCGACGACGACCGCATCGCCGCCCTGCGCGCGCACCTCGCTGCCGAACGCGCGGCCGATCGCGTGCGCGACGCCGGCGTCGAGCGTCTTGCCGATCACGCCCCGAATATCGTATGCCTTGAAGATGGATTGGGAGATCATCGATTCACTCTCTGTGTCGTCCATAAAAATTTTGGCCGCCTCAACGCGAATGTGTAAAAAATCATCGCCCGAACCGACCGGCGCGGGGCAACGCATGGCACTGCCGATGCCGGAAGCGAATCCGATCCAACTTATAATCGCTGGTTTCAGCTACGCCGATCGCGCCCATTTTAATGCCTGAATGCTTCATCGCAGCAAAACCGCTCCCGCGGACGGCCGGCCCGGTCATCTCGCGCACGTTTTCCCGCTGCGCGCCATGCTGAAATCCAGGCTTTCGAATCCCGACGTCGCGAAGGCCGTCGCGAACCTCGCGTGGCTCGGCGTCGAACGCGTCACGCAGATCGGCGTCGCGATCGTCGTGAGCGGCCTCCTCGCCCGCTACTTCGGCCCTGAAGCGTTCGGCAAATGGCAATACGCGAACACGCTCCTCCTCGTCCTCGCACCGCTCACGTGGGTCTGCGGCGCGGAGATCCTCGTGCCGACGATCGTCCAGCGCGCGGGCGCGCAACTGGGCGCCGTGCTCGGCAGCGCGTTCGCGCTGCGCTTCGCCGTGTCGGTCGCGGCGCTCGCGCTCACATGGGCGGCGATCGCCGCGGGCGCGTTCGATCCGCTCGTCGGCGCGATGCTGGCCGGGCTCGCGGTCACGCTCGTGCTGCGCGAGCCGTTCGTCGGCATAGTCAACGCGTGGCTGCAGAGCATGACGTACAGCAAGCCGCAGTTGCTCGCGAGCATCGCGTCCGCGCTCGCGAAGATGGCGCTCGTGTGGCTCCTCGTACGCGCGGGCACCGCGCCCGCGCGCTTCGGCTGGCTGTGGGCGCTCGAAGCCGCGGCGATCGCGGCCGCGCTGATCTGGTATTACCGCAGCCGCAACGGCGGTGCGCTCGGCTGGCACGTCGAGCGGCCGCTCGTGCGCGAGTTCGCGACGACGGGCACCGTATTCTGGCTCGGCCTCGTCTGCATGTACCTGTTCCTGAAGCTCGACCGGCTGATGCTCGAGCGCTACGTGTCGTTCGCCGAGCTCGGCCGCTACGCGGCCGCGCAGCAGCTGAACGAGAACTGGATCACGCTCGCGCTGATGCTCGCGCAGACGATCGCGCCCGCGTTCGTCTACCGCGTGCAGGACGCGCTGCAGCTGCGCCGCAACGTGTGGCGCCTCATCGGCATGACGGCCGCGCTGATGATCGCGGGCGCGCTCGTGCTCGACCTGCTCGCGGGCTTCATCATCCGCAAGGTGTTCGGCCCCGGCTTCGAGACGTCGGTCGACGTGTTCCGCTGGGCGGTGTGGCTGTCGGTGCCGGCCGGCATCGAGGCGATCGGCAATCTCGTCGTGCTCAAGTATCAGGCGAAGTTCGTACTGCTCGCGAAATGGTCGATGGCGCTCGCGCTCGCCGCGCTCGTCAACCTGATCGCGATTCCCGCGCTCGGCCTCTACGGCGCGCTCGCGGGCCTCGCCGCCGGCTATCTCGCCGCCTCGTCGATCAATTTCTATTACATCCGCCTGAAGCTGCGCCCATGACGCCCTCTCTCGCCACGCCCGGCGCCGCCCGCCCGCTCGACGACGTCGCCGTGCTGATTCCCGCGTACAACGCGCACGACGATCTGCTGCGCACGCTGATGTCGTTTCGCGAAGACGCGCCCGTGCACGTGCTCGTCGTCGACGACGGCAGCGCGCCGCCGATCGCCGCGCCCGAACTGCCGGGCCTCGCGATCGACGTGCTGCGGATGCCGCGAAACGGCGGGATCGAGCGCGCGCTCGCGGCCGGCATCGACGCGCTCGCCGCGCGCGGCTTCCGCTTTGCTGCGCGCATCGACGCGGGCGACCTCGCCGCGCCCGGCCGGCTCGCGAAGCAGCGCGCGTATTTCGATGCGCATCCGGACGTCGCGGGCCTCGGCACGTGGACGCAGGTTGTGTCGCGCGACGGCCGCCCGCTCTTCATGCTGACGCCCGCCGCCGATCCGGCGACGCTGCGCCGCACGCGCTTCTTCCGCTCGCCGTTCGTCCATCCGTCGATGATGCTCGACGTCGCGGCGGTCAAGGCGGTCGGCAATTACCGGATCAAATATCGCGCGGCGGAAGATCTCGATCTTTTTTTACGGTTAATGGAACGCTACGATTGCGCGAATTTGCCGGAGCTCGGTTTGTATTACGAATTGAACGAAGGCGGCATCAGCGCGACGAAGCGGCGCAGGCAGATCGCGTCGACGCTCGCGCTGGCGCTCCATTACTTCAATCCGCTCAATCCTTACGATTGGCTCGGCGTCGCGAAAAATCTGCTTCATTTTGTAATGCCCTACTCGACGCTGCAGCGCGCGAAGCGCCTGCTGTTCGCGCCGCGCGGCGCGGCGTGACGCACCGCGCCCCGTCATTTTTGCCCGAGCGTCCGATTATTTTTTTCAGCCCGACATGAGTTCCGCTTCCGCCCCGCGCATCGTCCTCGTCTGCAATACTGCGTGGGCGATCTATACGTACCGGCACGGCCTGATCCGCATGCTGATCGCGCGCGGCGCGCAGGTGACGGTGCTCGCGCCTCGCGACCGCACGGTCGAGCCGCTCGTGCGGATGGGCTGCCGCTACGCGGCGCTGCCCGTCGCATCGAAGGGCACGAGCCCGCGCGAAGACCTGCGCACGCTCGCCGCGCTCTATCGGCACTATCGGGAGATCAAGCCCGATCTCGTGTTCCATTACACGATCAAGCCGAACATCTACGGCTCGATCGCCGCGTGGCTCGCGCGCGCGCCGTCGATCGCGGTGACGACGGGCCTCGGCTACGTGTTCATCCAGAAGAGCCGCGCCGCGCAGGTCGCCAAGACGCTGTACCGCTTCGCGTTCCGCTTCCCGCGCGAAGTCTGGTTCCTGAACCGCGACGACCTCGACACGTTCACGCGCGCGCAGCTCCTCGCGCATCCGGAGCGCGCGCGCCTGCTGCACGGCGAAGGCGTCGACCTCGAGCAGTTCGCGCTCGCGCCGCTGCCCGAGCGCGACACGTTCACGTTCGTGCTGATCGGCCGCCTGCTGTGGGACAAGGGCGTGCGCGAGTACGTCGACGCGGCGCGCGCGCTGCGCACGCGCTACCCGCACGCGCGCTTCGCGCTGCTCGGCCCCGTCGGCGTCGACAACCCGAGCGCGATTCCGCAAGCCGATGTCGACGCGTGGGTGCACGAAGGCGTGATCGACTATCTCGGCGAAGCGCACGACGTGCGGCCGCACATCGCCGATGCCGACTGCGTCGTGCTGCCGTCGTATCGCGAAGGCGTGCCGCGCACGCTGATGGAGGCGTCCGCGATGGGCCGCCCGATCGTCGCGACCGACGTGCCGGGCTGCCGCGACGTCGTCGCCGACGGCGTCACGGGCCTCCTGTGCGCGGCGCGCGACAGCGCGAGCCTCGCCGCGCAGCTCGCGCGGATGCTCGACATGAGCGCGGCCGAGCGCCGCGCGATGGGCGAGCGCGGCAGGCAGAAGGTCGCCGAGGAATTCGACGAAGCGAAGGTCGTCGAACGGTATCATCAGACCATTTCCGCCCTGACGGGCGTCACACTTTGACGGAGCAATCAGCAATGAGCACGAAGGGCACGATCCTCGTCACCGGCGGCGCAGGCTATATCGGTTCGCACACCGCCGTCGAGCTGCTCGAGCACGGCTACGACGTCGTGATCGCCGACAACCTCGTCAACAGCAAGGCCGAGTCCGTGCGGCGCATCGAGCAGATCACGGGCAGGCAGCCCGCGTTCCACCAGGTCGACGTGTGCGACGAAGCCGCGCTCGCGAAGGTGTTCGATGCGCACCCGATCACCGGCACGATCCACTTCGCGGCGCTCAAGGCCGTCGGCGAATCGGTCGCGAAGCCGCTCGAGTACTACCAGAACAACCTCGGCGGCCTGCTCGCCGTGCTCAAGGTCATGCGCGAGCGCAACGTCAAGCAGTTCGTGTTCAGCTCGTCGGCGACCGTGTACGGCGTGCCCGAGCGCTCGCCGATCGACGAGACGTTCCCGCTGTCGGCGACCAACCCGTACGGCCAGACGAAGCTGATGGCCGAGCAGATCCTGCGCGACGTCGAAATCGCCGATCCGGCCTGGCGCGTCGCGACGCTGCGCTACTTCAACCCGGTCGGCGCGCACGAGAGCGGCCTCATCGGCGAAGACCCGGCCGGCATCCCGAACAACCTGATGCCGTACGTCGCGCAGGTCGCGGTCGGCAAGCTCGAGAAGCTGCGCGTGTTCGGCAGCGACTACCCGACGCCCGACGGCACCGGCGTGCGCGACTACATCCACGTCGTCGACCTCGCGCGCGGTCACATCGCGGCCCTCGACGCGCTCGAGCGGCGCGACGCGAGCCTCACCGTCAACCTCGGCACGGGTCGCGGCTACAGCGTGCTCGAAGTCGTGCGCGCGTTCGAGGAGGCGTCCGGGCGGCCGGTGCCGTACGAGCTCGTCGCGCGGCGCCCGGGCGACGTCGCCGAGTGCTACGCGAACCCCGCCGCCGCGGCCGAGACCATCGGCTGGAAAGCCGAATACGACCTCGATCGGATGTGCGCGGACCACTGGCGCTGGCAGGAAAACAACCCGCGCGGTTTTGTATAATCCGCTGTCCAATTTCCGGGCACCTCCATGCTCAGCTTCGCCGTCGGCTTCATCGTCTCGCTTCTCGTCACGCTGCTCATCGTCCGCTATGCGCACCTGCACGAGAAATTCTCGATCGACAACGATCTTGCCGGCGTGCAGAAATTCCATGCGCGGCCGGTGCCCCGCGTGGGCGGCATCGGCATCCTGATCGGGCTCGTGGTCGCGACGGCGCTGCTGTCGCGCAAGTATCCGGCCATCGCGGGCAGCATCCTCGGGCTCGCCGCGTGCGGGCTGCCCGCATTCGCGTCCGGCCTGATCGAGGATCTGACGAAGAAGGTCACGCCCGCCGTGCGGCTCGTCTGCACGATGGCGGCCGCGGCGCTCGCGTTCGCGCTGATGGGCATCGCGATCACGCGCATCAGCGTGCCGCCCCTCGATTTCCTGCTCGGCTACGCGGCGATCTCGGCCGCGGTCACGGTGCTCGCCGTCGCCGCGCTCGCGAACGCGGTCAACATCATCGACGGCTTCAACGGCCTCGCGTCGATGGTCGCGTTCATGATGTTCGCGTCGCTCGCGTACGTCGCGTTCCAGGTCGGCGATCCCGTCGTGATGTCCGGCTCGATCGTGATGATGGGCGCGATCATGGGCTTCTTCATCTGGAATTTCCCGGCGGGCCTCATCTTCCTCGGCGACGGCGGCGCGTACTTCATCGGCTTCATGCTCGCCGAGCTCGCGATTTCGCTCGTGATGCGGCATCGCGAAGTATCGGCGTGGTATCCGGTGCTGCTCTTCATGTATCCGATCTTCGAGACCTGCTTCTCGATCTACCGGAAGAAGTTCGTCCGCGGCATGTCGCCCGGCATTCCGGACGGCGTGCACCTGCACATGCTCGTCTACAAGCGGCTGATGCGCTGGGCGGTCGGCGCGCGCACTGCGCACGAGCTGACGCGCCGGAACTCGCTGACGTCGCCGTATCTGTGGCTGCTCTGCCTCGTCGCGGTGATTCCCGCGACGCTCTTCTGGCAGCACACGATCCACCTGTTCGCGTTCGTGATCGTGTTCGCGCTCACGTACGTGTGGCTCTACGTGAGCATCGTCAGGTTCAAGTCGCCGAGATGGATGGTGATTCGCAAGCAGCAGCCGAAGCGGTGAAGCGGGAGCGGCAATGGAAAAAGCGCGAGTCGATCTTCGACTCGCGCTTTTTTCATGGGACATCGTTCGTGGCGTGCGCCCGAACGCTTCGACCTGCCGGGCTTGCCGTTCGGCCGGCTCGGACAGCGGACATTCGGGCAGACTCGCCGTCCTTTCCGCCGGACTGCCCGCCGCCGTCTTGTCACCACCGCGTCACGCCTCGCGGCCGATGCCGGCGACGAGCCCGTTGCCGGCCGGCACGCTCTGCAGCGTCGGGCCGACGGCCGGCTGATACTCGGGCACCCAGCGCCGCAGATCGCGCCGCACTTCGTCGTCGCTCAGCACGCGGTGCTGCATCAGCCACGGCAGCAACTCGTCGAGCAGATGATCCGGCACCTCGCGCGCCCGCGCGGTGCGCAGCTTCGGATGCGGCGTGCGGGTCGTCGTCTCGTCGTCGGCGAGCAGCTCTTCGTAGAGCTTCTCGCCCGGACGCAGCCCGCTGAACTCGATGCGGATCTGATCCTCGGTGAAGCCGTAGAGCCGGATCAGGTCGCGCGCGAGATCGACGATTTTCACCGGCTCGCCCATGTCGAGGATGAAGATCTCGCCGCCCTGCCCCATGCTCGACGCCTGCAGCACGAGCTGCGACGCCTCGGGGATCGTCATGAAGAACCGCGTGATCTCGGGGTGCGTGACCGTCACCGGGCCGCCCTTCGCGATCTGCTGCTGGAACTTCGGGATCACGCTGCCCGCGCTGCCGAGCACGTTGCCGAAGCGCACCGTCTCGAACTGCGTGCGCACGCTCGTCTGCTGCAGCGCCTGACAGGCCATCTCGGCGAGGCGCTTGCTCGCGCCCATCACGTTCGTCGGATTCACGGCCTTGTCGGTCGAGATCAGCACGAAATGCTTGACGTCGTGGCGGATCGCCGCGCGCGCGACTCGATAGGTGCCGAGCACGTTGTTGCGCAGCGCCTGCCACGCGTTGAGTTCCTCCATCAGCGGCACGTGCTTGTATGCGGCCGCATGGAACACGATGTGCGGCGCGTAGCGCGACATCACCTGATCGAGCAGCAGCGAATCCTTCGCATCGCCGATGATCGGCACGACGGGAAGATCGGGGAAGCGCTCGCGCAGCTCTTCCGTCAAGCGATACATCGCGTATTCGGACAGGTCGAACGCGATCAGCTGCGCGGGCACGAACTTCAGGATCTGACGGCACAGCTCCGAGCCGATCGAGCCGCCCGCGCCCGTCACCATCACGACGCGGCCGCGCAGCAGCGCTTCGACGTGCGGCGTGTCGATCGTGACGGCCTCGCGGCCGAGCAGGTCTTCGAGGTCGATCTGGCGAATCTGGGACAGGATGCCCTGGCCGGGCATCAGCGCGGTCAGGGACGGCAGCACCATCGCCTTGACGCCGGCGCGCACGCAGAGGGTGGCAAGGCGGCGCTGCGTCTCGACCGGCGCAGACGGAATCGCGATGATCACATGCTCGACCTTGAGCGCCTCCGTCCAGTGCGCGATCTTGCTGATCGGGCCGAGCACCTTGTAGCCGTAGATCTCGCGGCCTTGTTTCGCGACGTCGTCGTCGAGAAGACCGACGAGGCGCCACTCGCCCGAGCGCGACAGCTCGCGGGCGAGGCCCGCGCCCGCGCCACCCGCGCCAAGCACGAGCACGGGCTTGCCCTGGCCGACGAGACCGCCATACAAATAGAACTCCTTGCTCGCGCGATAGACCGCGCGCGCCCCGCCCATCACAAGGAAAAGCAGCATCGGCGAAAGCAGCAGGACCGAGCGCGGGATGATCGGCAGCGGCTGGAACATGACCGCGCCGATCATCACAAGAAGGGCGCCGACGACGACCGCCTTCGCGATGCGCACGAGATCCGGCAGACTCGCGAACACCCACAGGCCGCGATAAAGGCCGAACACGCGGAACATCACGCCGTAGATAGGGAGAACCCAGCAGAGTGCCATCCACGCACTCTTGAGAAAGTCCGTCGGCACTTCCCCGTTGAACCGGACAACATACGCAGCGAGCCACGCGGCCGCAGCGGCCACCAGGTCGAAGAGAAAAGCACTGAACGATAGCCAAGACGCCTTGGATCGCAACATCGGCGGCAAACCTCGAAATTATTTTCTATTTTCCGTCAGCGGCTAGAAAGCTTCGCCAGCGCAGATCGATGACGGCACCCAAGCCCGCTAACACTCCATACCACGCCGCAAGAATCAGCCACTGCTGCCAAGTGGGCAGGCCCAGTGCCCATAGCGCCAGCATTATGCCTGCAAGCATCACGGCGTACCAAAAGATCGCAGTGCGCGCGTGCCCCATGCCGGAGCGCACCATCCGTTGATAGTAATGCTCGCGGTGCGCTTGCCAGAATCTTTCCCCACGTAACAAACGTCTCAATAATGTTACAGATGCATCCGCAATAAAGGGAGAGAACACCATTGCAGAAAACCAGAGTGGCCAAACGCCGCCACGCCAGCCCCAATAGCCAAGGGCGCCCGCCAGAAAACCGAGCGGAACCGAGCCGGCGTCGCCCAAAAACAACTTGGCCGGGTAGAAGTTGAAAAACAGGAAACCGAGCGCAGCGCCGGCGACGGCGGCTCCGGACACCACCAGCGCGGACGAGGGGTGCTCACCGATTAGCGCCGCTGCTGCATAGGCGCCGAAGCCGAACAACGCCATGCCGCCCGCGAGACCGTCGGCACCGTCCATGAAGTTATAAAGATTAATGAGCCACAGCATCAGGAAGCCGACGCCTGCGACAAGCCACAACGGATAAGCCACCGGGTACGCAATCAGGAGCGCGGCCACCGCCATGAGATGTACGGCGAAGCGCACGCGCGCAGGCAGACCGCGACGATCGTCGATCCGGGACACTGCCGCGAGCGCCGCTGCGGCCAGCGCGACGAGCCAGAGCGACGGTGCCCGCCAGAGCAGTGCGGCGACGCACACGGGCACGATTCCCCATCCGCCGATGCGCGGCGTCGGACGCGTGTGCAGCGAACGGTGATTGGGCACGTCGGTCGCGAGACGCCACGCGAGGCCCGTGGCGAGCAGCAGCGACAGGATGAGCGCACACGCGGCCGCGGCGGCTACCGCCGTCCAGCCCGCCTCACTCCATGAATAAACAGCGGCTTGCATGACGACTACTCTCGGTGATGTCGGGAGCGATACCAGGCCGCCGTCGCGGCGAGCCCCTCACGAGTAGTGTAAGGAGGCCGCCAGCCCAGGACTTGGTGAAATCTCACCGTATCGAGCTGCAGGCTGCCAGTCAGGCGATTCACTTGCGGAGCGCATCCCGTCAGTCGCCCAGCCGCTTGTAACAACATGTCGGGCACAGGAACGAGGCGCGCGGGCCGGCCGAGCACCTCCCCCACCATCCGGAGCAGCCCGGAAACCGATTGCGCATCGTCGTCGGCGACATGAAAAATGCCATGCGCCGCCCTCGAATCGGCCGCGCAACGCAGCAGCGCATCGGCGAGATTGTCGACGTAGAGCACGCTGCGGCGCGCCGAGACGGCGCCGAGCGGCAGCGGCAGGCGCCACCACACCGCATCCATCATTCGCAGGAAGTTCGCGCGCACGTCCGGCCCATACACGAGCGGCGGCCGGATGATCACGGCATCGAGACCGCTCGCCCCAGCAAGCTCGGCAAGCGCGCGTTCCGCTTTCAACTTCGAGCGTCCGTACGCGTCCTCGGGATACGGCGTCGCATCCTCGGCGAGCGACACGCCTTCGTCCCGTTCCGCAATCGCCTTGACGCTGCTCACGAACACAATACGCGGCACCCCGTGCCGACGGGCAGCGTCAGCAACGCGCAGAGTGCCGTCGACATTGGTCGCATCAAACGCGGCCTGCGGATCGGCCACCTCCTCGCGCATTACATGCACGCGGGCGGCGAGGTGAACGATGCAGTCCGCCTCGAGGCCAGCCGGCCACGCGACGGCGAGACCATCGAAATCCGGCGCGTCGTGCACCCACTCGCGAACGCCCTCGATGCTCCCTCCCGGACGACGCACGAGCCCCGTGACCGCGTGGCCGTGGGCGAGCGCGAGTCTGCATAGTGCGCGGCCGACGAACCCGTTCGCGCCGGTGATGACGAGACGGCTCAACACACCCTCCAGCCGAAGCGATTGAAGAACTTGAACGCCGACGCGCCAAACATGCGGATATGGGCGACCCCCTTGCGGGACGCGCCGCCACCATAATGGATCACACGAACCGATGGCACGTAGACGACCCGAGCGATCTCGTGCGTGCGCAGACTGAGATCGTAATCCTCGAAGTAAAGGAAGTAGCGCGGGTCGAAACCATGGAGGCGCGTGAGCACATCCGTGCGAAAAAGCATGAAGCAACCGCTGACGATAGGTGGATCCCAGAAAACATCCCGCGCGTTGATCCCGTCCCGGAGTTCGTATCGGGCGAGGCGCCGCGCGAAGAGCCGCCGCACGGCCGCAGGCACGAAACCGCGCACGAAGAGATCGGCCAGGGACGGATAGCGGCGGCACAGGTACTGCTGCCCGCCTTCGTCGTCGCCGATCCAGGGCGTCACGAGACCAGCTTCCGGATGAGTGTCGAGGAACGCAAGCCCGGTCGATAGCGCGGCCCGGTCGAGGTCGACGTCGGGATTTAAGATCAGGTGGAATCGGCTGACCGCCCGCCCGATCGCGAGATTGTGGCCTCTACCGTAACCGACGTTGCCCTGGCCGGACACGATCTCGCAAGCTATGCCCCGTGCGCGGAGCGACTCGACGGCTTCGGGCACGGCGCCTAATCCGCCATTGTCGATCAAGTACAGCGAGATCTTCAGATCAGGGCGTGCAGTGCGCAACGCGTCGCAGGCAACGCCGAGACTGGCAAGCGTGTGCTCGAGTTGCGCGCGATTGGGCCGGTAGACGACGATCGAAACGGACAGCCCGTCGGCGGAAGGTGATAATGCAGTGTCGAGAGGCATCAAGGATACGGCTGTGATCGAATGGACGGCAATCTTCGTCGACGTGTTTGCGGCGACGACACGCAAGTTTGCTCAAATTTGCCTCTTCGGGCAACTTGACGTTGCGACCCCATGAATATATCGAACATGCTCGGCGAGCATCGGCGCCCAACGCTCGACAACGGAGTTCCCTGCCCAGGATGTTAGAATCCGTTGGATGCCGCCGGCATGACACGCCAGTCTTGCCACCGGCAAACGCCTACCGCGGCGATCGACCCGGAGCGCCTCCTCCTGCGAGCGCGCGTTCCGATCCATGTAGCGGTGCACTGAAACCTTGATTCACGATCTAACCGAATAGCACATGACTGTTGCAATCATTACCGGCATTACAGGTCAGGACGGGGCTTACCTCGCGCAGCTTCTCCTCGAGAAAGGCTATACCGTGTACGGCACCTATCGGCGTACCAGTTCGGTGAATTTCTGGCGAATCGAGGAAATCGGCATCGCCGGCCATCCCAATCTTCATCTGGTCGAATATGATTTGACGGACCTTGGGTCCAGCATTCGTCTACTCCAAACCACGCAAGCGACAGAAATCTACAACCTCGCAGCGCAGAGTTTCGTCGGCGTGTCGTTTGACCAACCCACCACGACCGCGCAGATCACCGGTCTCGGAGCGCTGAACCTGCTCGAAGCCATTCGAATCGTCAATCCGGAGATTCGCTTCTATCAGGCCAGCACTTCAGAAATGTTCGGAAAGGTCCAGGCCGTTCCCCAAATAGAAAGTACCCCTTTCTATCCGCGCAGCCCGTACGGCGTCGCCAAGCTTTACGCGCACTGGATGACGGTCAACTACCGCGAGAGCTACAACATCTTCGGATGCAGCGGCATTCTTTTCAATCATGAATCGCCGCTGCGTGGTAGAGAGTTCGTCACGCGCAAGATCACGGATAGTCTCGCAAAAATTCGCTTGGGCAAACTGGATGTACTGGAACTCGGGAATCTGGACGCCAAGCGCGACTGGGGATATGCGAAGGAGTACGTCGAAGGAATGTGGCGCATGCTTCAGGCCGTACGCCCCGACACCTACGTGCTCGCCACGAATCGCACCGAGACCGTTCGCGACTTCGTTTCGATGGCTGCGCAAGCGGCCGGATTCGAACTTGCATGGGAAGGCGGCGGCGAACAGGAAGTCGGTATCGATGCCCGATCCGGCAAGACTATTGTCAAGATCAGCCCGAAGTTTTATCGCCCCGCGGAAGTCGATTTGCTGATCGGCGACCCGGCCAAGGCACAAAAGGAACTCGGCTGGACCCCCAAAACAACGCTCGAGCAACTGTGTCAGATGATGGTCGAGGCGGATATCCGCCGAAACAAGGCCGGCTTCTCGTTTTAACGCATGGCAAAAGTCTTCGTAACGGGACTGGATGGCTTTACCGGTCGCTACTTGGCGAAAGAGTTGACCCAATCCGGTCATGACGTCTGCGGCATCGTTCGCTCAGGACAAACGAATATTCCGGGGCGAGCGCATGTATGCGATCTTCTCGATCGCGAAGGTTTGACGCAAGTACTGTTGTCGGAAAAACCCGACGCGGTCGCGCACCTCGCCGCAATTGCGTTTGTGCAACACGGCAATGCAGGGGACATCTACCAGACCAACGTCGTCGGCACCCGCAATCTGCTCGATGCGCTGGAGCGCTCAGAATGCCGGCCTCGATCGGTGCTGCTCGCGAGCAGCGCAAACGTATACGGCAATTGCGATCGGGAAATAATCGACGAACATGCCCCTCCGGCCCCGGCCAACGACTATGCTATCAGCAAGTATGCAATGGAGTTGGTTGCCCGGATGTGGGAGAACAAACTCCCTATCGTCATTGCAAGACCGTTCAATTACACCGGTGTTGGCCAAGACAAGCGATTCCTTCTCCCCAAGATCGTTTCCCATTTCCGGGACAAAGCACGGCGCATCGAACTCGGTAATCTGCACGTCGTGCGTGACTTCTCCGATGTTCGCACCGTCGTGTCCGTGTATCGCCGCTTGATCGAAAATGATTTTGCCGGGCGAACATTCAATGTCTGTTCGGGAGTTGGATATTCGCTACAAGATGTTCTTGCAATGATGCGCGAACTGACCGGTCACGATCCGGAGATATGTGTGAATCCACAATTCGTACGTGCGCACGAGATTCATAAACTGATCGGAAATTGTCGAGAACTTGCGAGTGGAATCGGCGCTGTTAATTCTATTCCCCTGCGAGATACGTTGGCATGGATGCTGACCGAGCCTAACCAGTAATTTGACAGATCAGCGCGAACGTACCGATCATGGAACGCCTCGAGGAGGCCTGACGGCGAATACCTCGACGCCGGGCAACCCGTCTGGCGAACAGACATTGTCAGAATGTATCGAGGCGGATAGCGGTCCTCAGCGAAATTCAACCGACAATCACTATCGTCGATCACGCGACGCGAAGGCGTCGCTGTAATGACCCAGTGAAAACCTGCTCACGTCATAATGGATGGAAAGACGATGAGCACGAAGATGGACGAAGACATCAAGGGATGGACGGCGAAGCGCAAGAGCGCGCTGGTGCTGGACATCATTCAGGGCAAGACGACGGTCGCCGAGGCGAGCCGGGCCTACGACTTGTCGCCCTCTGAGGTTGAGAACTGGGTTGACGATGGCAAGCGCGGCATGGAAAACGCGCTACGAGCAAATCCGCAGGACGTGAAAGAGCAGTACGAGCGGCAGATCAAGGAACTGCAGGAAGCATACGGCGAAGCGATGCTGGAGTTACGTGCGCGAAAAAAATTGCAGTCCCTGCTGGGCGAGGACGAGAAGTGATCGAGACGATCCGCCAGGGACTCAAAGACGAAGGCATCGCCGTCTCGATTTCAAAGCTGTGCCGCTGGTTCGAGGTGCCGCGTCGCACGATGTATTACCGGCCGGTCAAGTCCGAACCGAAGGTGCAAGCCCGGTTTGCCGAGCCGATCAAGGCGCTGATTGAGGAGTCGCCGTCGTTCGGGTATCGGACGGTCGCGCATTTGCTTGGGTTCAACAAGAACACGGTGCAGCGGATCTTCCGATTGATGGGCTGGCAGGTTCGCAAACGGCCAGTTGGCTTTCGGCCGCGTGTTCAAGCCATGCCGTCGGTTGCGACTGCGCCGAACGAACGCTGGTCGACCGATATGTGCCGCGTTTGGGCTGGTCGTGATGGGTGGGCGACGCTGGCGCTGGTGATCGACTGCCATACGCGGGAGTTGCTAGGCTGGCATCTGTCACGTAGCGGTAAGGCCAGCACAGCCTCGAGCGCGTTGGAGCATGCTTTGATCGCCCGGTTCGGCACACTCGGGCGTGTGCCGAAGCCGTTCCTGCTGAGAAGCGACAACGGGCTAGTCTTCACAAGCCGCGACTACACGGCTCTGGTACGCAGTTACGGTCTGCGGCAGGAGTTCATCACGCCGCACTGCCCGCAACAGAACGGAATGGTCGAGCGCGTCATCCGCACGCTCAAAGAGCAATGCGTACACCGACACCGCTTCGAGACGCTGCAGCATGCCAGCCGCGCCATTGCCGACTGGATCCAGTTTTACAACCATCGACGGCCTCATCAGGCGCTGAAGATGAAAACGCCGGCTGAGGCATTCGCGTTAGCCGCTTAACCTGAGCAGGTTCCGCTGGGTCATTACATCGCGACCGAGCCCTCTCCCTTTCACACAAAGAAAAACCGACCTAAGACCGACCTTGCTCCACCCGATGATGCGATTCTCGCGCGAAACGAAAAGGGGACCTCATTCATCAGTCGACTTATATAGCGCCCACCAAATCGATAATTCCCTTTCTGAAATGAGGCAAGGAATAACGTCTTACGTCCTCACGGGCTCGCGTCGCCAGCATTTCCATATCTCGATGGCCGAACATCGCCATTAATGTTTCTGTACGAGCGATCAGTTCATCCGCGTTACGGAAATAATATCCATTGATTCCGTCATCGACTATTTCACGCTGCCCGCCCTGAGGCATCACCACCGGCACGCATGCGGCGGCCATAGCTTCACATGTGGTCATGCCGAAGTGCTCCATTCGCTCTGGATACGATTCCGCGTCCTCTCCCCATCCGGATCCATGCCAGAAAATGCTCGCTTTTGTGTACTCTTGCTTCAAAGCATCTGCGGAGATATTGCCGAGGATTTTCACAGGATAGCCTTTCGCCAGACCGTTTACTTCCTGAAAATACTTAATATCATCAGGCGTATTCAGGTTGACACTACCCGCCAAATGATATTCCCAACCGTCCGGAACACGTCCGAGGTCACACATCGCACGGAAAGCGCGCAAGAGTTCAAGATGCTTCTTATTATGTCCGTCTTTTCCACCGTGAAAGAAACGGCCAACGCTCAGAATTACGCGTGACTTGCCTACGATCTCTATGTCCGCGTAACGTTCGATGTCGATGGGCGGCGACAGCACTTCCCCTTTGCATCCCCAGCGGCGATCAAGCCAGTCCGTCGTGAATTGAGAAATCGAAATTTTGATTTGGTAGCTTGAGATAAATTCATTGCTCCCACGCTGAAGCCTCCCGCACGCTCTCGAAGCCAACCTTGCTCCCGCCTCTCCCAACAGCCAGCGCGACTGCCCCATCGCACTGAGCAAAGACGTCAACGCTTTGCGCCTTGGTCCCATCGGACGAGGCGACAATTGATGCGGAAAGAAAACCACGTACATGGACTTCTTCGCCTGAGAAACCATGGAAGAGCAATAGGTCGAGTTAATAAACAGGTCGTAATCAGCCGACCTAGGCGCCAACTGGGCACAGGAATCCCCTGGCCATTCAACCCAGCGAACCCTCGACAAATCCAAGTTCATGCGCGCCTGAAATTCCTTCAGATCGACTTTCGTGGTATGGATCAGATCGACTTCATGCCCTTCACTTAATATTTGAGCAATGGTTCCAGTGTATTTCTCACCGCCGCCCATCGTGCTCCAATATCTGTTGTAAATCCCAATTTTCATTACATCCCCACAATCTTACAGACGGTCCAGCTGGATTCCCTTGAAGCCCCAACGCCTCACGAGAGTGCCCGGAATTTTTTCGAGCAAATCGATTTGCAAACGAAGACGCAGTCCGAGTTCGGCACGCGCTCGCTCGTCGCGACCTCCTCGAATGACATTGCGTGCCCACGCCACACACGCCCGCACACATCGTGCCGTCTCAACAAAATAGCTACCCATTGCCACACGCAGCGAGGCATGCTTGAAACGGATAAGCACGTGATTACGGGAGACGTAATATATGAACATCGGGGACCACTCCACACTAGATCCGGTGTGAATATGGCGCACGACGCTCGTCGGCACGTATCGGAGTTCTCCGCCCGCTCGCCGGATACGCCAACAGAGGTCTGCGTCCTCGTAATACATGAAAAATCTGGAATCAAACAGACCGACTCGCTCGAGAGCGGAGCGTCTTATGAGCATCGCCGCACCGCATAGCGCTTCAACAGCCTCCTCCTTATCGTACTGTCCGCGGTCCGGCTCGTAGATCCCACGATCGCTGGCCTCACCCTTTTCGCTTAATTGCGTGCCGACGTTATTCAACAAATCAAAACATGCGCTATCAATCAGCGACCGCGGCACACGGAAAACGTGTTCATCGAATCCGGACGACAGCACGCTCTGGCCGATTTGCACGCCATTCAGTTCGACACCAAACGCGGTCCCGGCTCCGGCTTCCGTTCCCGAGACAACTAACGACAGTTCGCACTCGCCTCCGGTATTTGCTGGCATGACGGGCAACAACAACCTTGCCTCCCCCGAAGTCCAGCGAACGCACCGTCCCGCCAACTGCTCGCTGCCCCAAAAGCCCGTAGCAAAAATGGGTTTGCGATAATCACATCCTACGAATGCGCTGCGCTCATCCAGCAAGAGACCCAATTCACGCTGATCGGAGGATTGCCCTTTTTCCGACGGCCGAAAAACATCGCTCCTCAACACAATTTCGACGTATTTTCGGAAGAAAACAATTTTTGAGCCTACTGCCCATACCTTGGGGTCCCGCACCAATGCGGCCACCAGTTCTCGAAGGCAACCAGGATCCACTACAGTATCGTTATTAATAAGCCCAATCAGATCGCCCTTTGCTGCTTGCATACCGAGATTGTTTCCACCGGCAAAACCAAGATTTTTTTCTGATTTGACGATACGGACGCTGGGGAAGTGTTTTCCAACGTAATCGATCGAAGCATCGCTCGACGCATTGTCGACCAAAACAATTTCATACCTTGGATAATCGAGCTGCGTCAAACTTTGCAGCAGTGCCGGCAAAAATCTAAGGCCATTGAAATTTACGACGACCAAACTCACCAATGGCACCATTTCCTTGAAAATGGCGTCCGTCGAAACTTGAGCCTTGTATTTCTCCGCGACACGCCGAACTTCGCGGCCCCAAATCGCATCTTTATCCTTCAGCATTGCATCGCGCTCCGCCGCGACGCGCTCGACTTCCCGGCCCCATGCTGCATCTTTGCCTCGCAGCATCTCATCCCGTTCCGCCGCGATACGATCGATCTCCGAGCCGTAGTCCTTTACCACTTGCTGGAGGTATTTCTCCCATGCCTGGTCCTTATCCTTCAGCATGGCATCGCGTTCCGAACCGATGCGCCGAATCTCTGCCTGATAATCTGCCGACACGCCCTGTATGCGAGACTCGATATAGCCTTCAACTTCGAATATCGAGGGCGCAAACTCCGGCAGTTGGAAATTTGATGCCAGTGCAATGAAATAAACCGGCTCTCGAGGCAATCCGGCCTCCTGGACGTCATGCGGTCCATTGCCGGTCCGAGTCCAGAAATGCCGCCCGTCATTACTCGAATTCCCGTTCAGGCGAGCAACTAGTGAGCCAAATACGGCACGCTGACCGTAAACATCGACATTGGAGAAATAATGCGCCAACAAGCCCTTGAATTCATCGAGATAAAGCTCTTTGACATGATACGGATTTTTAAACCTTGGCTTTTCTGAGTATTCGTATTTGTCCGGGCTCGAGATTACCAAAATCCCGTCTTCGCGCAGCACGCGCGAAATCTCGCACATCATCTCATCATGCTGATCGTGATGCTCGATCGTCTCAAAGCTCACGATCACATCGACACTGCGATCAGGCAGCGGGATTGCAGCACACGATCCCGCTTCGAAGCGGAGATTCGGGTACCGATAACTCGCACGCGCGTGCTCGATCGTGGCTTTGTCGATATCCACGCCGATCACGCTACGTGCTCTTGACGCCATCAAGCCGGAGCCATATCCCTCTCCACACGCGATGTCGAGAACGTCCTTATCTTTAATAAGCTCGTCAACAAGATGGTAGCGATGATAATGCTCCATCTCGATCTCGCCAGTGATCCCCGGCACGTACCGTTCACCGGTAAAATCCATGCTTCGATCTTCCTGTTCACTCGAATAAGACATCACATCGTTTCCAAAATAATCTCTCTCATAGGCACACCGATCAGGCCTATGCATGTCGAGCTGGAATGGACCTGAAGAATCATCGCATCATGCACCCAGTGGTGCTGCACGTGATCACTCTGCGTACCTTCGGCTATCGCAGGAGAAATGCTGTATTCTCCCGAAGGCAGAATCGGAAATTTGAATTTGAACTTGGCCACGAGCTTATTTCCTTGGCTCGCCTGAATCAATTTGTTTCTGTAAGGAATATAGGTATTGTCTCCAAAGATAATCTGACCAAGCTTATCTTTGAGTACGAAGCCGATAATCGGACGCACGAGATCTGCGGCCGCTCGCGCCGAGATTTCCAGTACCATTTCCTCCCCACCGACCGCCCAGGAGACGGGATTCCCATTGGCATCGAGTAAGCGCACTCCCGTGATCTGCGCGCCCCCCACTCCGAACGAAGCACCTCCTTCGTCAAACTGGAAGACTTCAATATCATTTCGCAATGGAGAAGCGTTGATCAACGGCATCCGCATGTCAACATACTCTTCGATTTGATTGGGAGCCTCCTCGTCAACTTCAATCAGTTCCTTGACCGGCTCGGAATCCTCCACAACCATCGGATCAAATAACGACTCCAGATATTTTTCCGAGACGGCCTTGGGCTTTCCTGCCTTCTTGAGTTGGCCTTTATCCAGCCATATGACGCGATTGCACAGGTTAACGATCGCTCCCATATCATGACTACAGAACAGCAATGTTCCGCGTTTCATGAATGAACGCAGGAATCTCATGCATTTTTGGGTGAAGTATGCATCCCCTACGGATAGAGCCTCATCCACAACTAATATGTCCGCGTCGACGTGCGCAATCACGGAAAAAGCCAAGCGAACCACCATACCACTAGAGTAAGTCTTGACTGGTTGGTCGATAAAATCAGCGATGCCGGAAAACGCGACAATCTCGTCATAGCGCGCCGCGATCTCGTCCCGGGACAAGCCGAACAAGGCACCACTGAGCATCACGTTTTCACGTCCCGTGAATTCCGGATTGAACCCGGAACCAAGCTCGAGAAGAGCCGCAATGCGGCCGCGCGTTTCCATCGTGCCCGCGGAAGGCGAGAGCGTTCCACAGACGAGTTGCAGCAGAGTCGACTTGCCCGAGCCGTTTCGTCCGATAACACCAATGGTCTCGCCACGCCGCACCTCAAAGGACACGTCGCTTAGCGCCCAAAATTGTTTGTAGTACTTTCGAGGATCCTTACCTGTTGCACGATCAATAGTCGGCAATAAAAATTGCTTCAGCCGATCCTTCGGATTCCCGTAGATCTCGTAGTATTTCCCCAAGCCCTTGGCCGCAATCACGACATCATCGGCGTCAGCCTCGGTGTTATCAAATTGGTTAGAGAACATCGGCAAATCCCTTTCGCATCTTCTGGAAACAAAAGTACCCAAACCAAGCCACGATTAGCGCGACCAATAAATATACGCCCAATCCAATAAAATCAGGACAATGCCCCCAAAGCAAAATTTCCCGAGCCTGACCAATGATAAATGTCAGAGGATTAAGTAGAAAAAGAGTCTGGTACTGCTTTGGCCACGCCGTCTCCGGATAGAAAACTGGCGAAAGAAACAGCATAGCTGTAGTTATAAATGAAGTGCTCTGCTTTAAATCGCGAGCAAAAACACCCAGCGCAGCCAGCAGCCAGGCAATCCCAATAACCATAACCAAGAATGGGAAAAGAACGAATGGAAGCAGGATGATCTGCCAATGCACTTCCCCGCTATACAGGAATATCCCAGCCAATAGAATAACGAAGCCGGCGAGAGCATGAAAAAGTGCCGCCCCGAGACCAATGGCAGGTAGAACTTCCAAAGGGAAAACCACTTTCGTAACATAGTTCGGATTTTCCAGCACAAGCCCCGGTGCGCGATTGATCACCTCGGAGAACAGGCCGTGAACAATGACGCCAACAAACATGATCAACGCGAACTGTGAACGACCGCCATCCACCGTTCCAGCCCAGCGCGATTTAAATATGAATGTAAATACAAACGTATAGATCAACAGCATCAGCAAAGGATTGACCAGAGTCCACAGCAATCCAATGTATGCTCCCTTATATCGAGCCTGTACGTCGCGCTTCGCAAGCAGCCAAGTAATTTCCCGATTCCGCCAAATAGAAAGGATCATCGAGGGCAGCGAAGTTGGACACTCCGATGCGGAGCTTTTCGAAGATAAATTGCTGTTCATGACTGAAGCGTTAATTTCCGTAATGTGCGCCAACCAACTCGGTCATCTGCTAGCCACAACTGTTCAAAACGATAAGTTGCGGCAATCAAGAATTTAAGTGCCAGATCTTTTGTCAATCAAACCTGAGTCCGGGCCTTCGAGCGATCGACTTCACCGACTCGACCATACTGATCCTCGAAGCGAACGATGTCGTCCTCACCTAAATACTCTCCGCTCTGCACTTCGATAAGCACGAGCGGAATCTTTCCTGGATTCTCAAGACGATGCCGGTATCCGCACGGAATATAGGTGGACTGATTTTGTGTAAGCAGCATTTCCTGTTCGCCATTGGTCACACGTGCGCTGCCGGAAACCACTATCCAGTGTTCTGCACGGTGGAAATGCGCCTGCAGGCTAAGCCGCCCTCCAGGTTTGACTTCAATCCTCTTGATCTTGAAGCCAGTCCCATCCTCCAGCACGGTATACGTGCCCCACGGCCGATGAGCGGTACGATGAATCATCGCTGCTTCATGATTCTCCGTTCTCAGGCTGCCGTACATCGCCTTGACGTCCTGCACTCGTTCACGGTGAGCAATCAGCAGGGCATCTTGAGTGTCGACCACGACAAGATCCGAGACTCCCAACAGACCGATCATTCGATTGCCACCGTTAACGTAACAATTCTTGGCATCGAGTAAGCGCGCCTCACCGAGAACGCGGTTGCCATGCTCGTCGGCGTCGAGCAAATCAGCCATGCCGGACCATGAACCTATATCCGACCAGCCACAATCACAGGCGACCACCGCGACGTTGTCTGCCTTCTCCATCACCGCGTAATCGATCGAGATCGATGGCACTGCCGCAAATATCACGTCGTCGACAATAATATTTGATCGACTTGTACGATCGACTCGGGACTGCTCCAATGCGCGCTTCGCACCAGCAAGCAATTCCGGGCAATGCTCTTCCATGGCCGCCAGCATTACGCCCGCACCAAAACAGAACATCCCGGAATTCCAATAAAAGCGACCGCTCTTTACGTAGTCGACAGCAGATTCATAATCGGGTTTTTCGACAAAGCGAAGCACGTTCTCATCGTCGGCTTCGATGTAGCCAAAACCCGTTTCGGGGTGAGTTGGACGAATGCCGAAAGTTACAATTCGGCCCGTGCTCGCAATC
This sequence comes from Burkholderia oklahomensis C6786, assembly GCF_000959365.1. NCBI lineage: Bacteria > Pseudomonadati > Pseudomonadota > Betaproteobacteria > Burkholderiales > Burkholderiaceae > Burkholderia > Burkholderia oklahomensis. The sequence goes on along the minus strand of NZ_CP009555.1, from coordinate 2,636,767 downwards.
TCCATGGCGCGACTTACAGCAAGCCGAAATGCAGCTTGATTTTCGATGAGATGATCCGCCGCCAACACCAGAAGCAGAACGTTCTCATTATAATTTCGTGCGACTTCCAAGGTCGCCAACGCGACTGCCGCAGCGGTATCTCGACCGAAAGGCTCAAGAATATAGTGCTCGTCCGCCACCTTGCAGTCGGATGCGGCATAATGATCTTGCGTAAGGAAATAGAGGTCCTTATTAGTTACCGTGAACAGGTGCTCCACGCCGGGAAGCGATGCAGCCCGCTCATAGGTGCGCTGAATAAGCGTACTTCCATCCGGCAAGCTGAGAAATGGCTTGGGATAACGCTCTCGCGACTGCGGCCAGAGACGCGATCCTGAACCACCACTCATAATTACGGGAATCAGCTTCATGACCCGGCTAAACTCCTTAAACTTCAAGATCAATGCGCGGCTTCACCAAAAATCCAGTGCTGCTCGCGGCAACTTTATGAATCCCGCCTCGTTGCGGTCACGGCGGCATCACCACCAACTCGAGCCAGCCCTGCGTTGAACTCGTCGGGTATCCGATCATGGATGCCTGGACTTCCGTACGATCCGGGCCTATGACACGAATATTGTTTGGGGTGCCAAATAGGATCGTATGGTACATCACCACCAAGTTGCCACCCGGTACGTCGCTGTACGCAGATGACGTCAGACCTTGCTGAGTGCGAGCGGCAGCGCTCGTCGCAAGACGGAGCGCGCCGCCTCGAGCGAGAAGTATTTGCGCACATTCTCCACGCCGTGGTCGGACAACCGATTCCACAACAACTCGTCTTCGTAGACCCGAAGCACCGCAGCGGCAAAGCCTTCAGCATCGTCGCTCAGCAGCACATCGTCTCCATCATGAAGCTGCATGCCCTCAGCGGCCATACGTGTTGCGACCACCGGCAAACCATAGCTCATTGCCATGTTCACTTTGCCTTTCACGCCGGCGCCGTAGCGCAATGGAGCAAGCGCAACGCGACATCCGTCCATCCATGGCGCCAGATCGGCTACGCGACCGTGAATATGGATACCAGACCCAGCCAATTCGGATTGCGTCGCTTTGGGAATGTCGCCGATGATGTGCAGCAGGATATCCGGTCGCTCTGCATGAATGTGCGGAAAGATCTCACCGATGAGCCAGCGCACCGCATCCTCGTTGGGCGAATGACTGAAGCCGCCGACAAAAACCAACCCCTGCCGCGCAAAGAAACCGGCGCGTCGACCAGGCACTTCGTGTATGTTGGACAGCAGCTCGACCGTAGCATCGGGCACTTCACGAGCAAGCAGATCGCGTTCGATCGGACTGACAACGAAGGACACGTCACATGCCCGAATAAGCGCCAGCTCATGCCGACGGGACATATTTGCTTTTCGCGCCAGAGCCTGGTTATCGGTGAGCGCAGCCGCACGCTGCTCGCGCAAGAAATGTAGATCTACCGTGTCGAATAGAATCCGCGCCTGGGGTGCGAGCTGCTTGATCAACTTGAGATTAGGTGTGGCAACGTAATGCCGGCAAAGCATCACCGCTGCAAGCTGATCGCCTTCGCGCTTTAACCACCGAGTCAGCGACGCCATCCAAGGTTTACACAACACGTGCACGCCAATACGGCCGAGCGCGGCAATTTCCACGGGCGAAGCCAGGCGATTACTTGCCATAAAGCTAATCCGCCAACCCATCTCATTCAGAAGACGCATGATATTGATCATGCGCAATGAGCCGGAATCGCGAGACGCATCAGGCGTCAATGCGTCAATGATCAGGATATGCGGTGTCGAAGAGCGCTGAATGGCTTTTACCGCAGGCGTGCCCGGAGCGGGCTGTGCCGTCAGTTCAGTTGCCCATTTGCGCCTGAATTTATCGCGGTTGGCAACCTGATATTGCTTGACACCAGAGAAGATATCAGTGCCTGAACTGATACCTTCGTTATGGATAACCAAGCTTTCCGGTTGATAGAGTACTTGCTTGCCAGCTGCCCGCACGGCGAATGCAAGGTCCGTGTCCTCATAGTAGGCGGGTGCATAGCGCGAATCGAAGCCGCCAAGCTGCCGGAAGAGCACGGCTTCGATCATCATCGATGCGCCGGAAACGTAATCGACGCGTCGCCGGTAGAGAAACTGCGGGTTGTCTGGCGATTCGAAGCGTCCAAAATTCCAGCCGGACGCATCGGAAAAAACAATGCCTCCCGCTTCTTGCAGCCGACCATCAGGATATACCAGACGACTGCCGGCGATACCGCAATCGGCCTCCTCGACAAAACAGGCGAGCAGTTGATCGAGCCACCCGAGCGTTACTTGCGTATCGTTGTTGAGAAACAGCAAGTAGCCGCCCTGGGCAGCGGCTGCGCCCGCATTGCAGCTACCAATGAACCCGAGATTGCGCTCATTGCGTATCAAGCGCAGCCCCTTTATCTGCGAAAGGGTTTGGGTACCATCATCTGGCGATGCATCGTCCACCACTAGTACTTCAAATGCGGCGCTGGCACCGTGTCGCGCTATCGAACGCAGACAGGCCAAAGTGTATGCCAATTTGCCGTAAGCGGGAATGATGACCGACACCAGCGGCGCAGAACTGGTAGGGAGCGCAAACGGAGTGAACGGTTGTTGAAGCGACTCCAGCGTCCAGCGGAGGGACTCGTCAGTCAACGGCCGGCGAAATTCCTGTGAGATGCGCGCAACGGTATTGCGCCACCCGCGGGTAGCGATGCTTCCGGACACGCGATGCGCAAGAAAGTGTATGCGGCGCACATGCCAGATCAAATTGTTGAGCAACATCGGATTTCTATACGGAGGGAAATCAAAATTTGAAGCAATCGCGCGTGATAAATTTCTGTAGTATCGAGATGCTCTTCACCATCGGCATCTCGGATATCGACCGACGCTATCATCGAGCTCGCGAAAATCCGCACCAAGCGACCGGAGCGTCCGCGGGATCTCTATCTGATCGAAAAACGCCCTCCACGCCTCGGACACGCCATCGTAACCGCTCAGCGACTCTCGAGACACAGCTGCAATGCCTCGTCCCAACGTGACGGCTTCAATCCGAACACCGTTTCCAACTTTTCATTGGATAGACGCGAATTCGCAGGCCGTTTCGCAGGCGTGGGATAGTCCGAGGTCGAAATCGGTAGCAAGCGAGGGGACGACTCCGACGACGCCCGCGCGAAAATATCCTGAGCGAATCCGTGCCATGAAGTGGCGCCTGCGCAAGTGAGATGGTAGATGCCGGAGCGCTCCGCCCACCATTGCACTGAACCGGCAGCAAGCCCCTGAGCAACGATATGCGCTGTCATGGTCGCGATCGTGTTCGCCCAAGTCGGCGCACCGATCTGGTCCGCGACGACGCGCAACTCCGAACGCTCATCCCTGAGCCTCAACATTGTCAGCAAGAAATTCTTACCGCGCTGCCCGTACACCCAACTCGTTCGCAAGATCAGATGCGCGCATCCGCTTGCCGCGATCGCCTGCTCTCCCGCCAGCTTGGTCCGTCCATAGACGTTTTGCGGATTGACCGCATCATCTTCGGTATACGGCGACGCCTTCGCTCCATCGAAGACGTAATCCGTCGAATAATGGATCAGGGTGGCACCACTTCGCGCGGCCTCTTCCGCGAAGACTCGCGGCGCCTCCGCGTTGAGTTGGCGCGCCATTGCCTCGTCCGACTCTGCCTTGTCGACTGCCGTATAGGCCGCCGGATTCACGATGATCGATGGTTCGAGTTCGCGCAATACCTCACGCATCCGCGTGAGATCTGAGAGATCGAGTGCGGCTCGATCAAGCGCCACGATCCGTCCCAAGCCTTGAAGCGTCCGAACCAACTCAAATCCAACTTGACCATTCACGCCGGTCACAAGAATCGTTGCTTGCTTGCCCATGGGGACCTCAGACAAAGACTTCGGCATCGCCAAGCCGCTTGCCCGCCGCATCCTTCGCCGCCAACAGCGGCTCGAAGTCGATCGGCCAATCGATTCCGATCGCCGGATCGTTCCACGCGATGCTCCGCTCGAATTCGGGGAACCAGTAATCGGTCGTCTTATAAAGGAACTGTGCGGCGTCCGACAGCACGACGAAACCGTGCGCGAAACCGGGCGGCACCCAAAGCTGCCGGTGGTTGTCGGCCGACAGTACGACGCCCACCCACTTGCCGAAATTCGGCGAGCTTTTGCGGATGTCGACCGCGACGTCGAACACTTCGCCCCCGACGACGCGCACGAGCTTGCCCTGCGCATGCTGGATCTGGTAATGCAGCCCGCGCAGCACGCCCTTGGCCGAGCGCGAATGATTGTCCTGAATGAACTCGACGCCCGCGTCCACCTGCTCGGCGAATTCCCGTGCATTGAAGCTCTCGAAAAAGAAGCCTCGCGCGTCGCCGAACACCTTCGGCTCGATGATCTTGACTTCGGGCAATGCCGTCGGCGTTACTTGGATGGCCATGCAACTTGATCCGTGAGAATGTGTTTCAGATATTGTCCGTAGCCGTTCTTCGCGAGCGGCTGTGCGAGCTTCAGCACCTGCTCCGCGTCGATCCACTGCCGGCGGTACGCGATCTCTTCGGGACACGCGACCACGAGCCCCTGCCGCTTCTGCAGCGTCGCGATGAACGTCGCCGCGTCGATCAGCGAATCGTGCGTGCCGGTGTCGAGCCACGCGTAGCCGCGCCCCATGATTTCGACGTCGAGCGCGCCTGCGGCGAGATAGCGGGAATTCACGTCCGTGATCTCCAGCTCGCCGCGCGGCGACGGCTTGATGTCCGCCGCGATGTCGCACACCTGGTTGTCGTAGAAGTAGAGCCCCGTCACCGCATAGTTCGAACGCGGCTTCGCGGGCTTCTCCTCGATCGACAGCGCGCGGAACTCGCGGTCGAACTCGACGACGCCGTAGCGCTCCGGATCGTGCACGTGGTATGCGAACACTGTCGCGCCCGCCTCCTGCTCCGATGCCCGCTCGAGCTGCTTCGCGAGATCGTGGCCGTAGAAGATGTTGTCGCCGAGAATCAGCGTCGACGGATCGTTGCCGACGAATTCGCGGCCGATGATGAACGCCTGCGCGAGTCCGTCCGGCGACGGCTGCACCGCATAGCGGATGTTCATCCCCCACTGGCCGCCGTCGCCCAGCATCGCCTCGAAGCGCGGCGTGTCCTGCGGCGTCGAGATGATCAGCACGTCACGGATGCCCGCCACCATCAGCGTCGACAGCGGATAGTAGATCATCGGCTTGTCGTAGACCGGCAGCAGCTGCTTCGACACGGCATGCGTGATCGGATACAGCCGCGTGCCGGAGCCGCCGGCGAGAATAATGCCCTTGCGCGCCATCGATTCAACCTTTACGCGCGTTGCGCGTAGTTCGTTTCGACCCACTTGCGGTAGTCGCCGGACACCACCTCGTCGCCCCATTCCTGATTGTCGAGGTACCAGCGCACGGTCTTCGCGAGGCCGGTCTCGAACGTCTCCGCCGGCTTCCAGCCCAGTTCGCGCTCGAGCTTGCGCGCGTCGATCGCATAACGGCGATCGTGGCCCGGACGATCGGTCACGTACGCGATCTGATCGCGGTACGAACCCGCGGCCTTCGGCCGCGCTTCGTCGAGCAAATCGCACAGCGTATGCACGACGTCCAGGTTCTTCTTCTCGTTCCAGCCGCCGACATTGTACGTCTCGCCCGGCACGCCGCGCGCGAGCACCTCGCGAATCGCGCTGCAGTGATCGCCGACGTAGAGCCAGTCGCGCACGTTCTGGCCGTCGCCGTAGACGGGCAGCGGCTTGCCGGCGAGCGCGTTCGCGATCATCAGCGGGATCAGCTTCTCGGGAAATTGATACGGGCCGTAGTTGTTCGAACAGTTGGTCGTCAACACCGGCAGCCCGTACGTATGATGGTACGCGCGCACGAGATGGTCGGAGCCCGCCTTCGTCGCCGAGTACGGGCTGTTCGGCGCGTACGGCGTGGTTTCGGAGAACTGCGGATCGGTCGCCGACAGCGAGCCGAACACTTCGTCCGTCGACACGTGCAGGAAGCGGAACGCGGCCTTCGCTTCGGCGTCGAGCGCGCTCCAGTACTGGCGCGCGGCCTCGAGCAGCGTGAAGGTGCCAACCACGTTGGTCTGCACGAAATCGGCCGGACCGTGAATCGAGCGGTCGACGTGGCTTTCCGCGGCGAAATGCAGAATGGCGCGCGGCTTGTGCTGCGCCAACAGCGCGTCGACCGCGGCGCGATCGCAGATGTCGACGCGCGCGAACACGTGCTTCGGATTCCCCTGCAACGACTTCAACGTGCCGAGGTTGCCCGCGTACGTCAGCTTGTCGACGTTCAACACCGCTTCGTCGGATTGAGCCAGCCAGTCAAGCACGAAGTTGGCGCCGATGAAACCAGCGCCGCCCGTTACCAAAATCATGGGATTCCTTTGCTGAAATTGGGAGTCGGTCAAACAACCGGCGTGATGTCAGCATGGCCGGCATGTTCGGGAAAATGCCGTTGATCGCTCGAGTCAAACCGCCGGTTGTGGCCGCATGGCTCGATCGAACCATGCGCCCAAGTCGGCAGTACACAGCTACTGCCCCACAAGGCCGCAATTATACGGGCAAGGAAGTGAAAAAACATCCCTCTAACATCTTGAAACAGCTCGGCAAGTTTGCTCGCATCATGATATTTTCGAGAATGTTTCTACTGCAGAAACTGAGCCCGTATTAAATTTTCTCCGTTGTCAATCCGCTCGGATCAATGTCGTTTCTTGTGATACCGTGAACCCGGTTTCGTCACGAACGCAATGTAATGGCCCCTTTTTCCAGCAGCCCTCCCCTCGCCTTCGGCGACCTCCAAGGCTGCCACGCCGCCTACCGGCAGCTGTTCGACAAGCTCTCTCCGGCGGCCGACACCCCACTCTGGTTTGCAGGCGACCTGGTCAACCGCGGGCCCGCGTCGCTCGCGACGCTGCGCGAAATCGTCGCGCTCGGCGAGCGCGCGGTCACCGTGCTCGGCAATCACGATCTGCATCTGCTGTCGGTCGCGGCCGGCATCCGCACGCTGAAGCCGAGCGACACGATCGGCGAGATCCTCGATGCGCCCGACGCCGACGAGCTCATCGAATGGGTGCGCCACCGGCCGTTCGCGCACTTCGAGCGCGGCATGCTGATGGTGCATGCGGGCGTGCTGCCGCAATGGGACGCGACGCTCGCGCTCGAGCTCGCCGACGAACTGCAGCGTGCGCTGCGCGCGCCGAACTGGCACGACACGCTGCGCAATCTGTACGGCAACGACCCCAATTGCTGGAGCCCGAATCTGAAGAAGGCGGACCGGCTGCGGGTCGCATTCAACGCGTTCACGCGCATCCGTTTCTGCACGCCCGACGGTGCAATGGAGTTTCGGGCGAACGGCGGCCCCGCGTCCGCGCCCGCCGGCTATCTGCCGTGGTTCGACGTGCCGGGACGGAAAACGGCCGACGTCACGATGGTGTTCGGCCATTGGGCCGCATTGGGACTGATGCTGCGCGACAATCTGGTCGCGCTGGATTCGGGATGCGTGTGGGGTAATCGGCTGTCGGCCGTGCGGCTCGCCGACGACCCGGCCGCGCGCCAGGTCACGCAAGTCGCGTGCGAGCGCTGCGGCGCAGCGGACGAATAGCCAGCCTGCCGGCCCGTCCGCACCGCCGCGCTTACCCTTCGCGGCGCGGCATTGCGTCGACGCCGACCTCCGGGTCGGCCGCGCCTTCGGGTTCGCCGGCCGGCTCGGCGGGCGCCGGGTACGCGGCCGCCGCGAGCCGCGCGAGATCCGCGTCGAGCGGCCGCTCGACGGCGCGCTGCATCTGCGCGAGCGCGCCCGCGACCGCGGCACGCGCGAGCGCGGCCGTCTCGCGCCGGTCGCCCGCTGCAACGATCGGCTCGCATACGAATAGATGCGCAGTGAGCGGCCCGCCGTTCAACACCATATCGAGCGACTTGCCAAGCGACAGATCGCCGACGTACGCGGGCGCGACCGACTGGCGACCGCGCGCGTCCTCATACATCAGGCAGATCGGCTGCACCGCGCAGCCGGCCGACACCACCGCCTGGAACATGTTCGAATGGAACGGCAACAGCCCGAGACCGTCCGACGTCGTGCCTTCCGGAAACACGCACATCAGCTCGCCCTTGCCGAGGCGATCGGACAGCTCGTGCATGATCCGCTTCGCCTCGCTGCGCTTCTCGCGCTGGATGAACACGGTCCCCAGGCGCTCGGCGAGCCAGCCGACGACGGGCCACGCGCGCACCTCGGCCTTCGACACGAACGGCGTCGGGCGCCATGCGTTGATCACGTAGATGTCGAGCCACGACACGTGGTTGCCGACGACGAGCGCGCTCGCGTCGAGTCGCGCCGCGTCGTTGTGCACGACGAGCCGCATCCCGCAAAGCTGCAGCATCTTCACGGTCCAGCGCCGCGTGAGGTCCTGGCGGCGTTCCGGGGTCGCGCGCTTGAAGCGCAGCGCGATGATCGCCATCCCGCGCAGCAGATGCAGGACGAGGCGCGCCTTGCGTAGGGGTCTCATGATGCGGCTCGCGTCAGCGGCGCTCGAACGCGACCTGACCCGCGACAAGCGTCGCACATACCTGCGCGGGCAGTTCGTAGCCGAGGAACGGCGTGTTGTGACCCTGGCTCTTCAGCACGCGCGGCTCGACGCGCCAGTGCGCGTTCGGATCGAACACACACAGGTCGGCCGGCGCGCCTTCGTCGACGCGGCCGGCGGGCAGTTGCAGCACGCCCGCGGGCGCCGAGCTGATTTTCGCGAGTGCGCGCACGAGCGGCACACCCGCCTCCCGCGCCCACTTCACGGTCAGCGACAGCAACAGCTCGAGCCCCGTCGAGCCCGGCGTCGCCTCGGCGAACGGCAGCAGCTTCTCGTCGTCGTCGACGGGCGTGTGATCCGAGCAGATCGCGTCGATCGTGCCGTCGGCGAGCGCGGCGCGGATCGCTTCGCGATCGCGCTCGGTGCGCAGCGGCGGATCGAGGCGGAACTGCGCGTCGAAGTAGCCGATGTCGACGTCGATCAGATGCAGGTGGTTCGCGCCGACGTCGCAGGTCACGGGCAGGCCCTCGGCCTTCGCCGCGCGCACGAGCGCGACGCCCGCCGCCGATGACAGCCGCGCGACGTGCACGCGCGAACCTGTCACGCGCATCAGCTCGAAGAGCGTGTGCAGCGCGATCGTCTCGGCCGCGACCGGCACGCCCGACAGGCCGAGCCGCGACGCGACGGGCCCGCTCGCCGCGACGCCGCCCTTCGCGAGGAACGCGTCGACGGGCCGAAGCCACACGGTGTAGCCGTAGGTGCTCGCGTACTGCAGCGCGCGCAGCAGCACCTGCGTGTCGGCGACGGGCGAGTCCGCCTGCGTGAAGCCGATGCAGCCCGCCTCGGTCAACTCGACCATCTCCGTGATGGTCTGTCCTTTCAGCCCGACCGTCAGCGCGCCGAGCGGATACACGTGCGCCTGATGCAGGTTGTGCGCGCGGAACTTCAGCATCTCGACGAGGCCCGGCTCGTCGAGCACGGGATCGGTGTCGGGCGGGCAGACGAGGCTCGTCACGCCGCCCGCGACCGCCGCGGCCATTTCCGATTCGAGCGTCGCCTTGTGCTCGTAGCCCGGCTCGCGCAGCCGCGCCGACAAGTCGACGAAGCCCGGCGCGACGATCATCCCGGTCGCGTCGATCGTCTTCGCCGCGTTGAAATCGGCCGGCGCCGTGCCGATCGCGGCCACCTTGCCGGCGGCGACGAACACATCGGCCTGCCGTTCCGTGCCGGCCGCCGGATCGATGAGCGTGCCGCCTTTGATATGAATCTTCATGCGCTGTCTGTTGATGCGTTGAATGCGTTGATTTCGTCGAGTCCGATGCGCGCGCGGGACACCCGCGTCGCTGCGCCGCGCGTCAGTCGTTCGTACCCGCGACGATCCCCATCACGGCCATCCGCACCGCGATGCCGAACGTCACCTGATTCAGGATCACCGATTGCGGGCCGTCGGCCACCTGCGAGTCGATCTCGACGCCGCGGTTCATCGGCCCCGGGTGCATCACGATCGCATCGGGCGCGGCGAGCGCGAGGCGCTCGGGCGTCAAGCCCCAGCTCTTGAAGTACTCCTGCGCGGACGGCAGGAGCGCGCCGCTCATCCGCTCGTTCTGCAGGCGCAGCATGATGATCACGTCGACGTCCTTCAAGCCTTCGTCGAGGTTGTGGAACACGCGCACGCCCATCTGCTCGAGACCGCCCGGCAGCAGCGTGCGCGGGCCGATCGCGCGCACTTCCGGCACGCCGAGCGTCGTCAGCGCATGGATGTCCGAGCGCGCGACGCGCGAATGCAGGATGTCGCCGACGATCGCGACGCGCAGCTTCGTGAAGTCGCGCTTGTAGTGGCGGATCGTGTACATGTCGAGCAGGCCCTGCGTCGGATGCGCATGACGGCCGTCGCCCGCGTTGATCACGTGCACGTGCGGCGCGCAGTGCTCGGCGATCAGGTACGGCGCGCCGCTCGACGCGTGGCGCACGACGAAGAGGTCGGCATGCATCGCCGACAGGTTGTTGATCGTGTCGAGCAGCGACTCGCCCTTGCTCGTCGACGATGCGTTGATGTTCAGGTTGATCACGTCGGCGGACAGCCGCTTCGCGGCGATCTCGAACGTGGTGCGCGTGCGCGTCGAGTTCTCGAAGAACAGATTGAACACCGACTTGCCGCGCAGAAGCGGCACCTTCTTCACTTCGCGGTCGGTCACGCTGACGAACTGCTCGGCGGTGTCGAGGATCTGATTGACGATCGCGCGGGGCAGCCCCTCGATCGACAGCAGATGCTTGAGCTCGCCGTTCTTCGTGAGCTGCGGGTTGCCCTTCAGGAAGCCGTAGCGAAAGCGCTCGGCGGGCGCGGCCGCGGCGGGATTGCCGGTGCGGCCGGAGGTGTCGGTCGTCATGATGTGCGTGATTCCAACGTGTTGCCAAACGGCGCCCGGATGCGCGATGCGCGCGGGCGGCCGGAATGCGTCGCGCGCCTCAGCCGGCGCGCGCCTCGGTGCGAAGCGTGAATTGTCCCGCGTCCGTGCGCTCGAGCACGAGCGTCGCGTCGGCGTCGACGCCGAGCGTGCCGCCGACGAAGCGCGCGGCGACCGGCAGCTCGCGCCCGCCTCGATCGGCGAGCACCGCGAGCTCGACGGCGGCGGGCCGCCCGTAGTCGTACAGCTCGTTGAGCGCCGCGCGCACCGTGCGTCCGGTGTACAGCACGTCGTCGACGAGGACGATGCGCCGCCCTTCGACTTCGAACGGCAGCGACGTCGGGCTCGCCTGGCTGTGCAGCCCCTTCTTCGCGTAATCGTCGCGATGCAGCGCGACGTTGACGACGCCGAAGTCCGGCGCGTTCAGGTCGCGCGCGAGGCGCTCGGCGAGCCACGCGCCGCCGCTGTGGATGCCGGCCAGCACGGGGCCGCCGGATTCGGCGAACGCGGTTTCGCCATAGGCGCCGCGAATCTGGTCGAGCAGGACGCGGTAAAGCGCCTCGGCGTCAATTGAACTCATGATGATCGGGCAGTTCGTCGAGGTATTGTTGAAGGATGATGCGGGCGGCTTCGGCATCGACGCGATCCGCGCCGCTGCCGCGCGCGCGCAGATCCGCGCGTGCTTCGACCGACGAGTAGCGCTCGTCGACCCAGCTCACCGGCAGGTTGAAGCGGCCGTTCAGCTGATTGCCGAAGCGCTTCGCCTGCTGCGTCATTTCGTGCGGCGCGCCGTCCGGATGAAGCGGCAGACCGACGACGAGCGCATCCGGCTTCCATTCGGCGATCAGCTCGCCGACCGCCTTGAAGCGGTGCTCGCGATTCAGATTGGGAACGATGACGAGCGCACGGGCCGTGCGGGTCAACATATTGCCGACCGCCACGCCGATGCGCTTCTCGCCGTAGTCGAACGCCAGGAGCGTCGCGTCGCGCGAAAGCGCCGCGCTCATGCGTGTCCTGCCTCGCCCGAAAGCATCGACGAACTCACGCCGAGCAGCCCGAGCGCCGCTTCGAAGCGCTCTTCGGCGGGCGTGTCGAACACGATCCGCGGATCGGCGGCGACCGTGAGCCAGCCGTTCTTCGAAATCTCTTCCTCGAGCTGGCCCGCACCCCAGCCGGCGTGGCCGAGCGTCAGCAGGAAACGCTTCGGGCCCGTGCCCGTCGCGACCGCCTCGAGCACGTCTTTCGACGTCGTCATCTCGAGCCCGCCTTCGACCGTCATCGACGAGTTGTACGAACTGCCCTCGACCGGCTCGTGCAGCACGAAGCCGCGCTCGGTCTGCACCGGGCCGCCGAAGTAGACGGGGATGTGCAGGAGCGGCTCGATCTCGAGCTTCAGATCGATGCGGTTGAACAGCGATTCGAGATCGATGTCGGTCGGGCGATTGATGACGAGGCCGAGCGCGCCGCGCTCGCTGTGATCGCAAAGATAGACCACCGTTCCCGAAAACGTCGGATCCGCCATGTTCGGCATGGCGATCAGGAACTGGTTGGTAAGGTTGATGCGATCGGAACTCTTTGACATGGTTTGAATTTTAGCAAAGACCTCGCGACGTGACGGACGCCGCTTCTCGCGGCCTCGCACGCCGCGCGGGTCGACACGACATATCACTCACTCTATCACGCGTTCGGGGCCAATCGGCGCGCGCGCCGCGCGCGATTGCGCCGCATCGGCCGAAAGCAAGAAGCCGGCCTTGCCTGCCGCCCCGCCGCGCGTCGCCTCATGCCTTGCGGACCGCGCCCGACAACGCGTCCGCGAGCGCCGCACACGCGTCCGACAAGTCGGGCGGCGCCATACCCGCTGCAATCTTGTGCAACGCCGCGCGCAACGCTTCGGTGGCCTGCCGGCATGCCGACGCGCCCGCTTCGTCCGTCGCGCCGAGATGCGCACGGCGGCGCCATGCGAGCCCGAGTGCGTCGGCAAGCAGCGCCGCGTGTCCGAGCCCGAGCGCGCACGCGGCCGAGCCGACGCGATACGCGGCCTCCGCCGCCTGCAACGCAGCACCCGCGTCGGCCGTGCGCACGTCGAGCGCCAGCTCGGTCATCGACGCATCGGCCGTCTGCAGAAAATCCTCATACGCGTGACCGTTGACGGTGACGACGCCGAGCTCGCGCGTCGGCGCGGCCCGTACTGCGTCCGCCTCGGCGCGCGCGGCGTCGGCTTCCCACAATGCCTCGGACGCCTGCGTGCCCGCGACGTGCCACGCGACGGTCAGCCCGTAGTCGTGCAGCAGCTCGACGTCGCTCACGTCCTCGGCCGCCGCGCCGTACAGCGCGTAGTCGCGCCAGAAGAGCGCGAGCGCCTCCCGGACGAGCGCGGCAGGCGCGATGCGCAATCCGCGCGCCTGCTCGCCGAGCAGCAGATTGCAGCGCGCGAGAAAACGCTTGAGCTCGACGCCGCCGCGCACGCGCAGCACCCGCATGCACGCGCCGGCGAGCCGCCAATAGTCGTACGGAAACGGGCCGGCGAGCTCGGCCGCGCAGTCGGCGAGTCCGTCGAGCGCCGTGTCGGTCGCCGGCTCCGACGCACGCAGCGCACCGAGGAGCGCTTGCTCGTAGCGCGCGCGCAGATGCGCGAGCGCATGCGGCGACAGCGCATACAGCGTGGCGGGAGGCACCGGCCGGCCGGCGAGCGCGAGCGCGTCGTGCGGCGTGTCCGCGCGCAAATCGCTCGCGGCCTGCGCGCACAGCGCACGGTAATGCTCGAACAGGAGCGGCGAGCAGGCGAGCTCGCGCAGATTGTGACGCTCGAGCGCGGCGCGGAAATCCCGCAGCGCGGCCTCGAACGCGATCGGCTGCAATTCCGTCGCCGCAAGCGGCGCGGCGTGAGCAAGCGCGACGGCAAAGCGTTGCGCGGCGAGCCAGCCCGCCTCCCGCAACGCCGCCGCCGCGCCGGCAAGCGGCTCGGCCGGATCGGCTCGCCGCTCGAACGCCTGTTGCGCGGCGCGCAGCGCCGCCTCGGCCGCAGGCACCGCGCCGCCTCGCGGATTGGGCAAAGCGTCGAGGAACGGGACCGTCGCGATTTCAGAGATAATAGGCACGAGCGTCAGCACCAGAAACGAAGCCGCGCCGCAAGCGGCGCCTCAACCCGTCGATGCTGCCGCGCCGACGCCGCCGGTTCGCTCGATGCCGAACCGCCGACGCGAGACGATCAGATCTGGACCATCTCGAAATCTTCCTTGCGCGCGCCGCACTCGGGGCATGTCCAATTGATGGGAACGTCTTCCCAGCGTGTGCCCGGGGCGATGCCCTCCTCCGGCAACCCAGCTTCTTCGTCGTAAATCCAACCGCAGATCAGGCACATCCAGCTTTTATATTCCATCTTAAGCCGCGTAAAGGAAAGTCCGTTGATTTGAGAGCCATGATGGTACCGTGTCAGCGCCGGACTGCCTAGCAATCGGCCTCTAGTTGCGCTTGCTCGCTGCGACGCGATAAAAAAACGCTTCGGACAGACGGAATCCGCCGCATAATTGACTGCGCGGGCGCACTCGGCTGGTGCATCCCGCCAACTGGCTTTACCGTTTTTCCTCTTTCCCCATTTCCATGTCCAGCAACACCCCTCCGATCGTCCTCACTTTCGGCCTGTCCGATCCGACGGGCGGCTCCGGCCTGCAAGCCGACCTGATGACTCTGGCAAGCATGGGCTGCCACGGCGTGTCCGTGCTGACGGGCTACACCGTGCGAGACTCCGCGACCTGCGACGAAGTCACCGGCCTCGATCCGGATACCGTCGCCGCGCAGGCGCGCATGCTGCTCGAAGACATGCCCGTCGCCGCGTTCAAGATCGGCGCCGCGACGCGGGCGGAAGTCGTGAGCGCGATCGCCGAAGTGGTCGCCGATTACGACGGCGTGCCGCTCGTCCTCGCGCCGGACTTCACGCTCGACGACGAGCACGTGCTCGCCGCAGACGACCTGCGCGAATCGATCGCCGATCTGCTCGCGCCGCAAACGACGCTCCTCGTCGCCGACCACGCGACGCTCATCGCGCTCGCGCAGCCGGACGGCGACGCCGAGGCGCCGAATCTCGACGCCGCCCTGGCGCATCTGCTCAGCCAGGGCTGCGAGTACATCCTGGCGACCGAGACGGGCTCGCACCGCCTCGTCAATTCGCTGTACAGCGAAGAAGGCCAGATTCGGCAAGATTTATGGGAACGCACGCCGCATCGTTTGATGGGCATCACCGACACGCTCGGCGCGGCGATCGCCGCCCTGCTCGCGAACGGCCAGGAGCCGCCCGAGGCGGTGCGCGAAGCGCAGGAATATCTGTATCAGGCAGCCCGCGACGCGTTTCGGCCCGGGATGGGCGCGTATCTGCCGGATCGTTTCTTCTGGGCGCGCAGCAATGAAGACGACGCGCCTCCGCCGACGCTGCCGCAGTCGGGCTCGACCGCTCGGCGGTAAGCCGCTCCGTTGCCGCCCGCAGCCCGCCGCAATCGGGCTGCCCGCCGGCGTTCCGGACGGATTTCAGTCGTGGATCGCCGATTCGTCCGAAACGTTCAACAGGCGTTCAACAATAGCGGCGTCCGGTAACACGTCCGGCATCGCGCGGCCGCCTGACGCCGGTGACGGCGGCCAATGCCGCCGTCCGATCGCCGTTCGGTTTTCTTCGGCTCCAAACGAAAACACCCGCATCGCTGCGGGTGTTTTCGTTTGGGAGAACGCGCGTCGCCGCGCGTCCTTCGATGCAATCGGCGCTACGCCAATTACATGTCCATGCCCATGCCGCCCATGCCGCCCGGCATGCCGCCAGGCATCGGAGCGTCTTCCTTCGGCAGTTCGGCGACGGCCGCGTCCGTCGTCAGCAGCAGGCCGGCGACCGACGCTGCGTTTTGCAGTGCGGTGCGCGTGACCTTGGTCGGGTCGACCACGCCGGCTTCCACCAGGTCGCCGTACTCGCCCGTCGCCGCGTTGTAGCCGTAGTTGCCCGAACCCGCGGCAACCGCCGCCACCACGACGCTTGCTTCTTCGCCGCCGTTCGTGACGATCTGACGCAGCGGCTCTTCCATCGCGCGCAGCACGATCTTGATACCGGCGTTCTGATCGGCGTTGATGCCCGTCAGGCCGGCGATCGCGGTGCGTGCGCGGATCAGCGCGACGCCGCCGCCCGGGACGATGCCTTCTTCAACGGCAGCGCGGGTTGCGTGCAGCGCGTCTTCGACGCGTGCCTTCTTTTCCTTCATTTCGACTTCGGTCGCGGCACCAACCTTGATCACTGCCACGCCGCCAGCCAGCTTGGCCACGCGCTCTTGCAGCTTCTCGCGGTCGTAGTCCGACGTCGCTTCTTCGATCTGCGTGCGGATCTGCTTCACGCGCGCTTCGATGCTGGCGGCTTCGCCTGCGCCGTCGATGATCGTCGTGTTTTCCTTGCCCACTTCGATGCGCTTCGCCTGGCCCAGCTCGGCCAGCGTTGCCTTCTCGAGCGTCAGGCCCGTTTCCTCGGCGATCACCTGGCCGCCCGTCAGGATCGCGATGTCTTCGAGCATCGCCTTGCGACGATCGCCAAAGCCAGGCGCCTTGACCGCAACGGTCTTCAGGATGCCGCGGATGTTGTTCACGACCAGCGTGGCGAGCGCTTCGCCTTCGACGTCTTCGGCGATGATCAGCAGCGGACGGCCAGCCTTCGCGACTTGCTCGAGCACCGGCAGCAGGTCACGGATGTTCGACACCTTCTTGTCGTGCAGCAGCACGAACGGGTTTTCCAGGACGGCGACTTGCTTGTCCGGGTTGTTGATGAAGTACGGCGACAGGTAGCCGCGGTCGAATTGCATGCCTTCGACGACGTCCAGCTCGTCGGCGAGCGACTTGCCGTCTTCGACGGTGATCACGCCTTCCTTGCCGACCTTGTCCATCGCTTCAGCGATGCGATCGCCGATCGACGAGTCGCTGTTCGCCGAGATCGAGCCGACCTGTGCAATTTCCTTGTTCGTCGTGCAGGGCTTGCTGATCTTCTTCAGCTCTTCCACTGCAGCGGCCACGGCCTTGTCGATGCCGCGCTTCAGATCCATCGGGTTCATGCCCGACGCGACGTACTTCATGCCTTCGCGCACGATCGATTGCGCGAGCACGGTTGCCGTCGTCGTGCCGTCGCCGGCGTTGTCGCTGGTCTTGGAAGCCACTTCCTTGACCATTTGCGCGCCCATGTTCTGGAGCTTGTCCTTCAGCTCGATTTCCTTCGCGACCGACACACCGTCCTTCGTGACCGTCGGGCCGCCGAAGCTGCGCTCGAGCACCACGTTGCGGCCCTTCGGACCCAGCGTGACCTTCACAGCGTTGGCGAGAATGTTCACGCCTTCGACCATCTTCGCGCGTGCGGAATCGCCGAATACGACGTCTTTAGCTGCCATCTTCTAACTCCTTGAGATCTTTGAGAATGTGATCCGTTGGCGAACGCTTACTGAGCGTTGACCACGGCCATGATGTCTTCTTCGCGCATCACGAGCAGTTCCTGGCCGTCGACCTTGACGGTTTGGCCTGCGTATTTGCCGAACAGCACGCGATCGCCGACCTTCACGTCGAGAGCGATCGGAGCGCCCTTGTCATCGCGCTTGCCCGGACCGATGGCCAGAACTTCACCTTGATCCGGCTTCTCAGCGGCTGCGTCGGGAATGACGATGCCCGAGGCGGTCTTGGTTTCCTGATCCAGGCGCTTGACGATCACGCGATCGTGCAACGGACGAAGATTCATATTCACTCCTCTCTTGATTGAGACTGAAGAACGCTGAGGGAAACTGCCGGACGGCTCGCCGACCGGCAGGAATTGTTAGCACTCTCGTGCAGCGAGTGCTAATTATATGGACGGGTTTTGACAAATTCAAGAAGTGGAATCGCCAGCGATTCAGCAAAATTTCGGCGCGGGGAAATCCGGGGGAAATAGCCGGAGGTGCGCCGTCGGATCGCGAAAAAATCTCAATCGAAACAATAACTTGAAGCGAAACCCACCATTGGGGCGAAATGCGGCGCGAGCCGCCGCGCGCATCGTCGGGACGGATCCGAGGCGGATTTGCCCCCGTTGACTCGATCGGCGCCGAACGCACGATCATCGCATACATAATCCTTACGTCCAAGCCGATCCGCCTGCCCGACCCGCGGCTCCACCGATGCCGCCGGACGGATGCCGGCGCGCCGCCGCCCTTGCCCAGCCCGTGGCTCGGACGACAAATCCCGAGCCGAAACGACAAGGCGGCATGGCGTCGCCGCCATGCCGCCTGCTCCGTGTTCCGGTCAATTGCTTCCGGCTAGTTACTATAGGCGCGTCCCGCAGCATCGTCGGGACGCGCCGCGCCGCATTACTTCGGCAGCGCGCCGGCGAGCGTCGCGATCGCCGACGTGACCGGAGCGAGCGGATTCGACGCCGGAGCCGCCGACTTCGACGACGAGACCGTCAGGTTCGGCAGCGACGCCACCACCGCACCGACCGACGAGCCCACCGAGTTGACGACCGTGCTCGCGGCAACGGCGCCCGTCGACAGCAGCGAGCCGGTTGCGGCCGCCGCGCCGCCGAACGCGTTGCCGCCCGACGTCAACACCTTCCCGGCCGAGGTCGCGCCCGAACCCATCAGCGCGGAGCCGACGCTTCCGAGCTGCGAGCCCGCTGCGACGCCGGTGCCTGCCGCCCCCGTCAGCGCGCCTGCGACGCCGCCGACCGTGCCGCCGACAGCCGCAGCCGGATTGCTGCCTGCGACGGTCGCGATCGCGCCTGCCACGTTGTTCGCTGCGCTCGTCAGCGCGCCGGCCGGATTGCTGACGGGCAGCGCGCCCACGAGACCGCTGACCGCGCCCGTCACCGGATTGCCGTTCGCCACGCGCGCGAGCGTGCCCGCGACGTTGTTCGCGGCACCCGTCAATACGCCCGTCGGGTTGGCGACAGGCAGCGCGTTCGTCAGGCTGCTCACGACGCTCGTGATCGGCGCGATCGGATTGCCGCCGATCGCGTTCGCGAGCGTGCCGGCGACGTTGTTCACGACGCCCGGCAGCGGATTGCTGCTTGCGGCGCCCGCAAGCGCGCCGGCCACGTTGCTGCCCGCGCCTGCCAGCGCGCCCGTCACGTTGCTGGCAGCCCCCGCCAATGCGCCAGTGACATTGCTCGCCGCGCCCGCCAATGCGCCGGCCGAGTTGCCGAGAGCGGCAGGCAGCGTGTTGCCCAGGCCGCCGACTGCGCCTGCGAGCGGGTTGTTGCTCGCGAGACTCGTCAGCGTGCCCACGGCATTGTTCAGCGCGCCCGGCAGCGGGTTATTGCTCGCCAGATTCGTCAGCGTGCCCACGGCGTTGTTCGCGACGCCGGACAGCGGGTTGTTGCCCACCGCGTTTTGCAGCGTACCCACTGCGTTATTCAGCGCGCCCGGCAGCGGATTGTTGGCTACCGTGCTTTGAAGCGTGCCGACGGCGTTGTTCAACGCGCCCGGCAACGGATTATTGCTGGCGAGATTCGCCAGCGTACCGACAGCATTGTTCACAACCCCCTGAACGGGGTTATGGCTCACCGCGTTCGCGAGCGTGCCTGCCACGTTGTCGAGCGCGCCGGCGCCGACCGATGCGTCGGCCGAGCCGAGCGCGCTGGCGTGGATCGCCCCCTGCTGCGCACCAGCGGCAAGCGCCAATGCAGTGCTGCCCGAGCCAGCGCCGCCGACATCGCCGACCGACGCAGAGACCGGAAGGGCGTTCAGCCCACCTGCGACGGCCGGCGTCGCAGCCGCGACCCCAAACGCGACTGCTGCGGACAGTGCAATGCTCGTCAACTTGAAGTTCTGTTTCATATGTGACCTCGTGTGGATAGGTACTGCCGTCGATACGGCGCGGAGGTCATCGCACGGAACATGCCAGCATGCGCACCGGACCGATCGCGCACCGTTTTTTCAAGAAAGCAAATCCACAACGAATTTAATTGCTCGATACGTCGCGCGAGCGGCATAGTTGACGCCTATCCTTCCTCTCGTTACGCGCGCCGTAACGTAACACCACACTCCATCACGTTACATTTACCATCAAAACACATCTTTATTCTCCAAATACATCATTTCCAGAAAAATCCAATGAAAATTCAATAAAAAATTCTATTGATAGACCTGCGAAAACCTGCCTTCCGCGCGCCCACGCGAGCCGTGGGCAGGCAAGCCGAAGCAGCCGGAGATCATCGCCCCGCCGCGCAAACCGCCTAGTGATAGCAAAGTGCAGCGGACGACGAAAAGCCCATCCATACACCATTTCGCAAGGAGAACGGCGTATCCGCATGCGCAGGCATCTTTCCCGCACAACCCCGCCCCCCCGCGGATCCTGATGCCGACGGCACGTCCGCAAGCACGGCGGCGTCCGCGCGATCGTGCGTCCTCGGTCATCCGATCGACGACAGCCTCCATTACCTTTCATATTGAAATTCCAAATCCACATGGCAAACAAAATATTCCACAAGAATTTATGAAAATTCATATTTAAATGAATGAAAAATGACGACTCGATATTTCCCTTCACTTTCATCATGAGGCAGCGCAAGAAAGATCGAACGAATTCGATGCCGTTCACGAAACGGACATCTTCATCGACGTCGAGCATCGCGCATCACCCGGCGATCCGACGACACGATTGAAAATAACGAAGACGGACGTGGCTCGCATTGCGAGCCGCGAGGAAGCACACGCGACATGCCGGTCGGGCGTCGCTCGTCGTGCGTGAATTGGAAGAGGAAGGTCTGCCTGCCAAGAAGCGGCGTCGCACATGTCCGCCGTCAGGACAGCGAAACACACGAACACCGCGCGAACATCGCCGGCCACCCGATATGGACGGGCCCAACGATTTGCGAATCGACTTCGGCGCACGCGCGCTCGACCGATCCGCCGACATCGGTGCGCTACGCGAGCTTCCTCGCGGCGGCTGCGCGTTTCTTCGACTGCGTCGGTGCGTCGCACGCCGGCCCGTCGCAAATCGTCTCGGCGGAGTTGGCACCCGATTGATGCGTCCGATACGCATCGCCCCATTCCCGCAAGCTGATCAGCACGGGAGCGAGCGTCTTGCCGAACGGCGTCAATTCGTACTCGACCTTCGGCGGCACCTGCGGATAGACGTGGCGCGCGACGATCCCGTCCGCCTCGAGCTCGCGCAGTTGCAGCGTCAGCATCCGCTGCGTCGTGTTCGGCATCAGCCGCGTGAGCTCCATGAAACGCTTCTTCTCCCGCAGCAAATGAAACAGAATCACCGGCTTCCACAATCCGCCGATTACGGAAAGGGTCACCTCGACGGAGCATCCGCTCTTGCTGTCGAAACGTTTCGGTCGCATCGCCACACACCCACATAATTGATAGTACCAGCGTTAATTGTACGTTCTTGCATCGAACGAAGTACGTCCGGACAATTCATCCATTCGCCGTTTGCTCGTCGGCCGACGCGGCCAGCTTCACCCAGTGCGATCCACCTGCACTTGCGTGCGGCACGCCAACGACACACCGCGCGCCGGTCCTGGGCCGGCCACTCACGAACGCATCGATCGCGCACCGCGCTTCGGGCGCTCACCATTTACAGGAGTCGAATCAATGAAAGCCATCATGCTGCGCCAGCCCGCAGGCCTCGAACAGCTCGAACGCGCGACGCTCGCCGATCCCGGCGCGCCCGCCGCGGGCGAGATCCGCGTACGCGTCCACGCAAGCTCGCTCAACTATCACGACCTCGGCGTCGTCACGGGCAGGATGAACGCCGCCGACAGACGCATTCCGATGTCGGACGGCGCGGGCGTCGTCGAAGCGATCGGCGAAGGCATCACGGAGTACGCGATCGGCGACGCGGTCGTGTCGACCTTCTTCCCGCAATGGCTCGACGGCGGCCCGACCGCGGCGGACTTCGCGACGGTGCCGGGCGACGGCGTCGACGGCTACGCGCGCGAATCGGTCGTGCGGCCCGCGCATTGGTTCACGCACGCGCCGAAAGGCTACACGCATGCGGAAGCCGCGACGCTGACGACGGCCGGCCTCACCGCATGGCGCGCGCTCGTCGTCGACGGCAACCTCAAGGCGGGCGACAGCGTGCTCGTGCTCGGCACGGGCGGCGTGTCGATCTTCGCGCTGCAGTTCGCAAAACGAATGGGCGCGACCGTGATCGTCACGTCGTCGTCGGACGAGAAGCTGGAACGCGCCCGCGCGCTCGGCGCCGACCACGTCGTCAACTATCGGCGCGATGCGAATTGGGCCGCGAAGGTCCTCGAGCAGACGAACGGACGCGGCGTCGATCACGTGATCGAAGTGGGCGGCCCCGACACGTTGCCGCAATCGATCCAGGCGTGCCGGATCGGCGGCCATATCGCGCTGATCGGCGTGCTGACGGGCATCGCGGGGCCGGTGCCGACCAACACGCTGATGACGCGCCAACAGAATCTGCAAGGTCTCATCGTCGGCAGCCGCCGGCACCAGATCGACATGGTGCGCGCGATCGAAGCGACCGGCATCAGGCCGGTGATCGATCGCACGTTCGCGCTCGACGAGATCGCCGACGCGTTCCGCCATCAGGCCGCGGGCAAGCACTTCGGCAAGCTCTGCCTGTCGATCTGAGCCGATCGGCGCGAGCCGGCTGTCGAGCCGGCTCGGTGCTCAGCGCATCGACCTGCGCTTCGTGTGAACGATGGGATTGCGCCGCGACGTGAAGCTCATCGACGCAGCCAGCCGCCCCAACACGGCCTCGCCGGCGCCGCCGATCCCGCTGCGCGCGGGCGATGCGAGGATCATGTCGAGCCACGCGTTCAACGCGTCTCCATGAAAGCGCCCGGCCATCGCGGCCACGACGTCGGGCGCCGCGATCATCACGCCTGCGAGCAGGTAATACGCCCAGAAGCTTCCGGCGCCGGTCAGCCATTCGAGCCGGCAGACGGCGAGCGCGGCGCACAGTCCTTCCGTCGACGCGAGATCCCGGCGCTCGCGCCGAATCGCGGCCGCGACGCCGTTGTGCTCGCCGCCGTATGCGGCGAGCGTGATCGGCGCGTTCGTCGCGAGCGTCGCCGAAAACGCCGCGAGCGCGGTCATGGCGTCGATGTGCTTTTCGTCCGCCCGCCACGCGCATCCGATCGCCCGGTCGATGACGCGGCCCGCCGCCGGTCCGTCGAAGCGAACCGGACCGCGCATCGCGTCTTCCGCGACGTCGCTGTCCGTCGCGAGCGCGTGCCCGATGCCGAACTCGATCGATTCGAGCGCGGCCCAGCCGGTTTCCGGATCGTCGAAGCCGCACGCGTTCGCAATGCCGTACGCCCCATCGAACACGGCTTTCGAACCAGGTAGATAACGATCGACGATCGCAAGCAGTCGTTTCGTCGGGGTACGCGCAAACGCGCCATATGCGGCCGCGCGCGACGTGTCGGCCGATGCGCCGTCGCCTTGCAGTGCCGCGAGCAGTTCGTTCAGGAGATCGTCGTCCGCCGTCGGGCCGCGCCGTGCGCTTGCATTCGATCGCGCGAGTGTGTTGTACGCGGCGGTCGCGATGTGCGCTTCGCGGCTCGCCGCCGCCGCGGACGCAAAACGCTCCGCGTGATCGAGGAGATGCCGAAGCCATGCTGCCGTGCGCAAGCTGCCGAGCGACAGGCCTTGGGCGTCGACACGATGATTATGATTGTCAGGCATGGGCCATCCGAGAAATAGCGATGCGGATCGTGTCCGCACTTAGGCGACGGCAACTGTCGCTGCGCGTCGCACGCGAGCCGCCCTCGCCCATGCGTCGAAGGCCCGACTCCGCGCGGCGCACCGATGCGCGAACGCGTCGCCCCTTTTATTTTTGACGACGACCGGCCCACATTCGCCCCGCTGTCGATCGGGCTCCGAAACGTCCGCGCGACGGCTGCCCTGCCTGCGCGCTCGTCTCGCACGCCTGCGCGCAACCCTCGCACGCATCGCACGGCGCGCACCGCGGCCCCACGCGCTTGCCCCTCAGCGCGATCGCAATGCTCGCCGGGCCGCGCATCCCGGCACAATGGCATGCGCGGCTGCCCTGACGTCAGGCGAACGACCTGTCGCTCGTCGTCTTGCGAACGCGGCGGCTCCTGGCAGCCGCGTTCACGCGATACGCGCGCAGCGGCTCATGATCGACGAGCCGCCACACGCCAAAACCGTGACGAACGCGAATTACTGGACGCGGAACTTCGGCGACGTCACGACCGTCCCCGTCACCTTGCAATCCGGCGCCAGCACCGAGTTGCTGAAGGTCAGCGACGAATTCGCGTCGTTCCACGACGTCACCACCTTGCTCGGACCGCACTGGCCGAGCAGCGACACGTTGACCTGCGCGTTGTTGATCGTCAGTTGCGTCGCGCTGTCGGCCTGGCCGGTCCACGGGTTCAGGCCGCTCGCGCTGCCCTTGATCAGGCCGCACAGGCTGTTGCTGCCGGTGAACGTCGTCGACGTGATGTTGACGACGCCCGCCGCCGAGATCGTGCCGTTGAACGTCGCGACGCAGTTCGCGGTGATCGATCCTTTGGACAGCAGCGTTTCGTTGGGAGACGACGTCGCCGAGAACGGCTCGCCGTTCGGATTCATCGGCTGGCCGTCGACGCGGGTGACGGTGACGGCGAGCGCCGGCGTAGCTGCGGCCGCTGCGAATGCCAACGCGACAACGAACGGAACAAATTTACGGTTACGCATGAGTCTGCCTCACTTGACGAATGGCGGCTTGCCGCCGGTAGCGTGACGTCGCGGCCGATCGATCCCGCCCGCTCGGTCACAGGAAGCCCGGGCGCCGACGCCGCGCGCCCGTGGCTCAGAACTTGTAAGAGATCCCGACGAACGTGATGAGCGGATCGGCCTTCAGCTTCGTGCGTGTCGTCGCGAGCGTCGTGCCGTCGGCAGCCTTGATGACGAGCGACGAGTACGTCTTGAGCGGCATGTACGACAGCGTCGCCGTCAGCGCCCAGCGCTTGGCGAACGCATAGCTCGCGCCGATGTTGTAGACCGGCGTGAACGACGACGACGCCTTCCCCTCGACCGACGTCGGTCCCGGCTTGCCGGCGCCCGCCGCGAGCACGCTGCCGAGGTTGTCGTTGACGTCCTTCGCGAAATTGCCGTTGAGCTCGATGTTCGTGAACCAGCTGTATGCGATGCCGATGCCGACGAACGGCCGGAACTTCGCCGTCGGCGAATTGAAGTAGTAGTTCAGGATGATCGTCGGGCTCCACTGCCGCGCGTTTTTCACGGCAGGCTGATTCGCCGGATTGCCGAGATCGACGCTGCCGAGCGAGCCCGACGGACCGGGAGGCCTGATGACGCCGTGGCCCGTCAGCGCGAATTCCGGCGGAATCCCGAGCACGGACGTCACCGCGATGTGGTCGGTGAAGAAGTACGTGAACGTGAGCCCCACCGTGTCCGCGTTGTTGACCGTCAGGCTCGTGCCCGGCGACGTGAACGAGCCGGGCAGCCGCAGCGGGCCGTTGATCGGCGAATTGACGACATTGGTGGTGAGGCCGTTGCTCGAATCCTGCGGCATCACGTGGAGCCAGCCGAGCGTCGCGACCGTGTCGCCCGCCTGCTGCGCGAAAGCGCCCGTCGATGCACCTGCAACGACGCACGCGGCAATCAGCTTCTTCATGAAGTCTCCTGATACTCCGATCGGGCGACGCGGGCCCGCGGGCCGCGCATCGCCGTGTGTCTCCTGTTCCGCGCGACGCTCACTGCACGAACGCGCCCACCGTGAAGTACGGGTTGCTGACGTCGCTCATGTCGAGAAAACCGAATACGCCGCCCGTGAAGATGAACTTGCCGGTAGGCGGCCCCGACGCCGCATTCGTCTGGACCGTCGTGACGACGCCCGGCACGGCCTGTGTGTAGTCGAGATTGAGCGCGCGCGTGAGCGCGACCTGCGACGCATGGAACGGATCGAGCAGCGTCGCCTGCGTGCCGACGAGCGCGGTCGCGCGATAGTCGAGCAGGCTGTCGACGCCCGTGTATTCGCCGTCCTGCGAACCCAAAGCGACCGCTTTCTGCGGACTCAGCATCGAGATCCCGGATTCGTCGTCCGCGACGGGCGCGCCTTGCGTCAGATCGGAATTCGCCGCGCCGGTACGGATGAAGACGGGCACCAGCTGATTGCGCAGCTTGCCGACGATCAGAATGCCCTTGCCCGCCTTCGTCGGATCGAGCGACGGCAGCGTCGCCGGGATCTGCGGCTGATAGTTGAGCGACTCGAACACCGGCGCATCGGCGCGCAGCGTCAGCCTCTGATTGACGGTCGCGCTCGACGCGAGCGGCTGCCCGCCGTTCTTCTTGCCGAAGTTGTCGGTCTCGACGTACGTGCCGTCCGCGTTGATCGTGACCTTCGCGTCGAGCGCCGCTTGCATGAAGTTCTGCGACGGCACCTGGTGATAGCCGAGCTGGTTGTAGTTGCCCGCGATCTTCGAAAGATCGGTCTCCTGATCGGAGAAGCTGATGAACGGATAGTACGGGAACGTCGTCTTCGGAATCCGGCCGACGCCGATCACGCCGTCGAACTCGATCGTCGCGCCGGGAATCGCGCCGCCCAGCACGCCTTCGCCGAGAAACACGCGCGCCGGGCGGCTCGGATCGAGGCTCGCGTTGTTCAGCCGGAACGTGCACTGGTTGAGCTTCTCGGTCGGAAGACCCGTCTCGTCCGTCAGCGTCCCGGTCACGACGTTGTTGGGCGGCGCATCGCGCGTCGGCTGCACGGTGCCCGCCGCAGCCGGCACCGGCGACGCGAGATACGTGATCCGGAACGTCATGTTCGTCGTGTCGAGCTGCACGCGAACGAGCTCACCGGAGCCGGAGCCGCCCGTAAACACGGTGTTGTAATCGATGGTCTTCGGACAGAGCCGGACGACGGGCGCGGGCGGCGGATCATCGCCGCCGCCGCAGGCGGTCAGGACGGAAGCCGATACGGCAGCGGCCAGCGATTTTCTCCAATGCATAGGAATCCTCGATATTGTGAAGTCTGCGGCGGCGCGCAGCGCGCCGCCGCGGTGCCATCCGTTATTGAACGAACGCGCCGACCGTGAAGAACGGGTTGTACTGGCTGTTGTTGACGACCATCCCGTACACGTTGCCGACCTTGATGAGCCAGCCGTAGTCGCCTTTCCTGAAGATCGCGACCGTACCCGCGCTGCCTTGTGCATTGAAGTCGCGCGTCGCCGTCACCTTGATCTTGCCGGGCGTCGTCTGCGTGTAGTCCAGCGAGAACTGCGAGCTCACCGACGACGTCATCGGATCCATGAACGCCGCGGTCGCGCCCTGGAACAGCGTCGACGTGTAGTTCGCCGCGAGCGTCGATACGGCCGAGCCGTCCGTGCAGCCGCCGGCGGACGGGTAGAAGAACCCGTCGTGATACGTGCCGGGCGATTCAGGATGAGGCACCGTGTTGTCGAATGCCGAGCCGCTGTTGGCGGGCGCGTTCGAATTGCCGCCGAAACTCACGACGCCGCACGCGACCGCGCTCGTCGCGCCGATGTAGCCGCCTTGCAGCGAGTTCGCCGCTATCGCCGTAACGGGGGCGAGCACCGAGATGCCGATCTCCGCATCCGCTACCGATCCGAGCGGATTGCTCGCGTCTACGTTCGCGTAGCCGACGCGAATGACGACGGGCACGAGCTGGCCGTTGAGCTTGCCGACGATCATCACGCCTTGCGCCTGGCTCGGCGTCAGGATCACGAGCGGCTGGCCCTGCCCTGCGGACGGATACGGCTGACTCGGTTGCGGATGGCTCACGAACACGTTGTCCGGCGTGCCGTCCGCGTTCGTCCGCCGCGTCCAGGGGGTGCCGGTCGTGCGGCACGAGTAGTCGCTGCCCGGCGTGATCGTGCACGAACCGTCCGCATTGAGCGTCTGCGTCCAGTTCACGACATCCGGCTGCCAGCCTTGCGGCGCGGCCGTCTGGAACGACGTGCCCGTCGGCTGCAGGTGCACGCCGACCTCGTTGTAGACGCCGGCCACTTTCGCGAAATCCGTTTCGGTGTCCGTAAAGCCAATGAACGGATAGAAGTCGAACGCGCGCGACGGCACCGTGCCGATCGTCAGGCCCGGGAACAGTTCCAGGCCGGAGAACGCGATCGTCGCGCCGGGAATCCCGCCGCCCACGACGCCCATGCCGACGAACAGCATCGGCGGGTCGGCGCGATTGATCGTCACCGAGTACGCGCCGTCGCTCGTCGCGCCGTTGTCGAGCACGAACGCGCAACGGTTCTGCTCGGCGGTCGGCAGACCGGTCGCGTTGTGGAACGTGCCGTTGATCGTGAGGCCGGCGCGCGTGTTGTTGATCTGCCCCGCGGACGTCGGCACCGACGACGCGATGAATTGCATCTGATAGGTCTTCTTCGCCGTGTCGAACTTGACCTTCACGTATTCGCCGCTGCCCGACCCGCCCGTGTACGTCGTCGAGTAATCAAGGGCATCGGGGCACAGCTTCGTCACCGTCGGCGGCGTCGTGCTCGGCCCGCTCGGCGGACACGAGCTGCCCGAGCATTGCCCGACCTGAATCGGGCCGGGATCGTCCCCGCCGCCGCAGCCGGCAAAGAACGGCATCGCGACAACCACACACGACAGCACGGTCGCACGAAGATTAGGCATGCAAAACATCACCCCTCCTTTTTTGGTCCAATCCGGTCTCGTCCGGCGTGGCCTCATCGCCCGCCGGCTGGTTGGTATCTCGGCGTCGCCGACAGGCGACACGGCGATTCTTGACGCTTGGCCGCGAGCATGCGGTCAATGCGAATTCGGCCGGCAGGATTCGATGCGCGCGCCGATTCGCGGCGCGGCATGGCAATGCGGCGCCCTCAAGTGGAAATTGAATGAAAATCGACGGCTAATTAGCGATGCGATTGCGCAGGAACACCATGCGCATGACGACTGCCCGTACGGGAATTTGAAAAAACGGCTGCTCCGCTGACCCCTCGTATGCGCGTATCATCCTCGGTCTCCGTAAGTACGCTTAGTTATCGTGCTGCTTTATTTGCCATGACTATGATCCGATGAATGGGGTATGTAAACCGACACATGGTTCCAAACATCCGAGCCTGATCAAACCCAGATCATTCAATGATCTGGACGTTTTTTCAAACGTCGTACCAGAGCATGTCAAATTCCGATCGAACAGCTTTCGCGTCGCTTTCTCTCAAGCATGATGAATGACGCGGCGCACCAAGGCAACCCTTTCCGAGCTTTTCGCTCGTTTCGAACGGCACAGGAAACAATTGCAATGATTCGATTCGCTTAAAAAAGCGTCAGTCGAGAATAAAAATCACATCGCGCCGGCATTTATTTTCTCGATATTTCGCGACGCCGATTTCGCCCGGTTGAACGTTCGCGATCGGTCAGGCGCTCACGTTGCCCTGCCGAGCATCGTAGGCCGTGCGCGCATCGAGCACGGCATCGATGTGCGTTTCCGCCCACACGATGATCGGCGAAATCGAACGCGCCAGCGTATGCCCGAGCGGCGTGAGCGCATATTCGACCGACACCGGCACCGTCGCGTAAACGGTGCGCGCAACGAGCCCGTCCCGCTCGAGCCGCTTGAGCGTTTGCGACAGCACTTTCTGCGACAGGCCCTCGATATGCCGCAGCAGCGTATTGAAACGCAGCGGCTGATGCGACAGCAGCGCCAGGATCAGGACGGTCCATTTGTCCGCGATGCGATCGAGCACGAGCCGCGTCGGACATTCCGACGCATACGCGTTGCCCCTGCGCGGCGCGTCGAGAAGCGAAGGTTTCCTCTCGGTAATCTGCTCACCTTTCGGTGCGTTCTTCCCCATCGTTGCCATCCAGTTTATAGTTTCTGCCGGTAACTACCTGTATCGCAGATACTAGCATCGTTTGCACGGCGGTCCATTTCCGCGTCGCAACGGACGTCGAAGCGCGACATCCATGCTTCGAGAGAGCCGGCAATATCGCTGGCCGCGCGTCGATTCATCGATTCGTTTTGCTAACTTTTCTTCAGCGAGGTGATGCGCCCAGATATCTGCTCGACGATACCGTCCTGCCTCGACGACGCCGCATCGCTTTGCTCGGGCGTCGCATTCACAATACCCATGCTCTCAGGGAATCCTTCATGTCCTTACGCTCTCTCGTGGCGCTCGCCGCCGCAGCCGCCTCGCTGTTCGGCGCGAGCCTCGCTCATGCCGCAGGCTCCGGCGCGCCGCTTCAGATCGACGTCTACAATCCCGGCGAAAAGAGCCTCTTTCCGGTCTCGTCCGAGATCGTCACCGGCAAGACCGGCACGATCCTCATCGACGCGCAGTTCCAGCGCAACGACGCCGAGGCGCTCGTCAACAAGATCAAGGCGACCGGCAAACCGCTCAAGTTCGTCTACGTGAGCCACAGCGATCCGGACTATTACTTCGGACTCGACACGATCAAGGCCGCGTTCCCGGACGCGAAGATCGTCGCGACGCCGCAGACGGTCGCCGCGATCCAGGCGAACAAGGACGACAAGCTCGCGTACTGGGGGCCGATCCTGAAGGACAATGCGCCGCGTTCGCTCGTCGTGCCGCAGCCGCTCAAGGGCGACAAACTGACGCTCGACGGCCACGAGCTGCGCATCGTCGGCCTCGACGGTCCGTCGCCCGACCGCACGTTCGTGTCGATCCCGTCCGCGCACGCGATCGTCGGCGGCATTCCGGTCGCGGCGAACATCCACGTGTGGATCGCCGATACGCAGACGCCGGAATCGCGCCGCAACTGGATCAAGACGCTCGACCGGATCGCGGCGCTTCATCCGAAGCTCGTCGTGCCCGGCCACTACCTCGCGAATCCGGACGGCAGCGAGCCATACACGCCCGCATCCGTGAAATTCACGCGCGACTACCTGGTCGCGTTCGAGACGGAGGCCGCGAAAGCGAGAAATTCTGCAGAACTGATCGCCGCGATGAAGGCGCGTTATCCGAACCTCGCCGACGCGTCGTCGCTCGAAATGAGCGCGAAGGTCATCAAGGGCGAGATGCAGTGGCCCGTCGTCGGCACGGAGTCCGCGTTCCCGGCCGCCGGCAAGAAGGCGCTCGTGCAATTCGGCGACATCGGCTTTCGCCTCGACTTCAAGGACGACCACACGATGACGTTCGTCGGCACGTCGGGCCAGTACCAGGGCGCGACCGACACCGTCGAATACAAGGCGACGCAGATCCGGCCGCAGGTGTTCATGGTCTATTGGCACGAGCCGAAGAGCGGCGACAACGTCGTGCACGTCGAGGATTTCGAGAACGGCGTCGTCCATACGAACATCGCGCATCGCAACGGCGAGTTCCAGCACCTGAACGGAACGATCCGCATCGAAGACGCGAAGTGACGCGGCGCGTCGCATCGGACGGACAAGGCGCGCCCCCAAGCCGACGAGCGCGCCGCCGTCGCTGACACGACGCGCATCGCCTTGATGCCAATCTAGTATTCTGGATTTTATTCCAATATACCGGACAGCATGGACGTCAATCAATTGATCGCGCGCCGCGTGCGCGCACTCCGCGATCTGCGCGGCTATTCGCTCGACGCGCTCGCCGAGCGCAGCAAGGTCAGCCGCTCGAACATCTCGCTCATCGAACGCGCGCAGAGCAGCCCGACGGCCGTCGTGCTCGAGCGGCTCGCCAACGCGCTCGGCGTATCGCTCGCGTCGCTGTTCGAGGACGATCGCGCCGCGCAGGCGGCGTCGCCGCTGTCCCGCGCCATCGAGCAGCCTGTCTGGAAGGATCCGGCGTCGGGCTACGTGCGCCGCAGCCTGTCGCCCGCGGCGCCGTCGCCGCTGCAGCTCGTCGAGGTGAAGTTCCCGCCGGGCGGGCGCGTCGCGTACGACACCGGCGAGCGCCACGCGGATTTTCATCAGCAAGTCTGGATGCTCGAAGGCGAAATGGACATCACGAACGGCGACGACACGTGGCGCATCGCCGCCGGCGACTGTCTCGCGATGCGCCTCGATCGTCCGACCGTCTTCTTCAATCCGGGCCGCAAGGCCGCGCGCTACGTCGTCGCGCTCGCCGCTGCGCCCGCGATCCGCGCGGGGAGAATCGAATGAGCGACTCGATCGACGTGCGACGCGTCGGGCCGAACGAAGCGATCGCATGCGTCGACGCGCTGTCCGACGTGCTGATCGATTGCGTCGAAGGCGGCGCGTCGGTGAGCTTCATGGCGCCGCTCGCGCGAGACAAGGCGCGCGCGTTCTGGCGCGACGTCGCCGACGGCGTCGCGTGCGGCGATCGCACGCTGCTCGTCGCCGAAGACGCCGGCGGCCGCATCGTCGGCACCGTGCAGATGATCACGCGCTTGCCGGAAAACCAGCCGCATCGCGCGGACGTCGCAAAGATGCTCGTGCGTCGCGATGCGCGGCGTCGCGGCGTCGCGCAGCGGTTGCTCGCCATGCTCGACAGCGTCGCACGCGCGGCCGGCAAGACCGTCCTCGTGCTCGACACCGTGACGGGCAGCGACGCGGAGCGGCTTTACCAGCGCGCGGGATGGCAACGCGTCGGCGTCGTTCCGCAGTACGCGCTGATGCCGGACGGCACGCCGTGCGCGACGACGTTCTTCTACAAGCAGGTCTGAGCCGCGGCGCGCGCCGTCTCTCCGGCGCACGGGCCGCGCGGGCCGCGCCGGCCCCCGCATGCCGGCGCCCGGCCGCCATCTTTCGATTGCCCGGCGCCGCCGCCGTGCTTTAAGCTCGCTTCTTCGGTCGCTTCGTCTGCAGATTGCGCCACACGCTGCGCATGCCGCATGTCGAAGTGCGCGCGGCGTCGGCGCACCGCCGTCGTAACGCGCGACGCCCGATTCGCCCTTGGCCGATTGCCGACGAGCCGATCCGGCGTTCCCACGACGAGCGACATTCCATGACGGTCAGCCCCACTCTCGCCTTCATCGTCACCTGCCTCGGCTTCGGCTTCATCCCGGGCCCCGCGCTGCTGCAAACGGTCTCGCTGACGCTGCAGCACGGCCGACGCGCGGGCGTGCTGTCGGCGCTCGGCATCCATCTCGGCGCGTTCTTCCAGATCTGCGCCGTGGCGATCGGCGCAGTCGTCGTGCTCGACACGTCGCCGTGGCTCTATCACGCGCTGCGCGTCGCGGGCGGCGCGTACCTGATCTGGCTCGGCATCCAGCGCATCCGCACGCGCCCCGACGACGGCGGCGCACCATCCGCCGTGCCGAGGAACGTGATCTCGTCGAGCGCGCTCATCGAGGCGTCGAACCCGAAGTCGGCGCTGTTCTATCTGTCGTTCCTGCTGCAGTTCGTCGATCCGTCCGCGTCGCTCGACGTCGGCTGGCAGCTCTTCCTGCTCGGCGCATGCGCGAACCTGCTGTTCTCGCTCGCCGACCTGACCTGCATCGCGCTCGCGCATCCGCTACGCAGGAACGCGGCGCCGGGCGGCGCGGCGATGACCGTCGGGCGCTATCTCGCGGGCGCGCTCTTCGTCGCGCTCGGCGTCGTCGCGATCGTCGAGCGCTGACGCGGGATCGAGCGAGCGATGTTCGCGTCGCGCATCGCCGCGAACATCGAGACGCCGCGCGTTGGGTTTTCCACGCGTTCGCCCGCCTCGGCGATTTCTTCATGCCGTCATGCAGCCGCGCCTTCCGCCCGCATGCCCGGCGACGAGCGTGCGGCACCCGACAATGTCGTCACCGCGCGACGTACAAAAATAGACAGCAAAAAGTAATACATATGTAATTATTCGCTGCGACGATCGCATCCCGGCCGGCATCCGCCGCGCGGGATGCGCACCGCCCGCGCGGGCGCGCGCGGGCGCGAACCGCCCGCCGCCGGCACATCCCCGTTCCCCTTGGCTTGGTTTCGTTTCACAGGATCGACGACATGTTCTTCAAGCGCTCGTTCGCTTTCTCCCCCGTCGCGCTCGCGTGCGCCGCGACGCTCGCGCTTG
This sequence comes from Burkholderia oklahomensis C6786, assembly GCF_000959365.1. NCBI lineage: Bacteria > Pseudomonadati > Pseudomonadota > Betaproteobacteria > Burkholderiales > Burkholderiaceae > Burkholderia > Burkholderia oklahomensis. The sequence goes on along the minus strand of NZ_CP009555.1, from coordinate 2,602,954 downwards.
CCGCCTGCGGCGGCGACGACCCCGACTACACGCAGCCGATCTCGGCGAAGGTGCAGGTGGTCGGCCATCGCGGCGCGAGCGCGCTGCGTCCCGAGCACACGCTCGCGTCGTACCGGAAGGCGATCGAGGACGGCGCGGACGTGATCGAGCCCGACCTCGTGTCGACGCGCGACGGCGTGCTCGTCGCGCGCCATGAGAACGAGATCTCGGGCACGACGAACGTGTCGGCGCTGCCGCAGTTCGCGAGCCGCAAAACGACGAAGACGATCGACGGCGCGCAGCTCACCGGCTGGTTCACCGAGGACTTCACGCTCGCCGAGCTGAAGACGCTGCGCGCGCGCGAGCGCATCCCGCAGTACCGTCTGGCGAACACCGCGTACGACGACCAGTTCGAGATCCCGACGTTCGACGAGATCGTCGCGCTCGCGAAGCAGATGTCCGCGCAGGTCGGCCGCACGATCCACATCTATCCGGAGACGAAGCACCCGACCTACTTCCAGTCGATCGGCCTGCCGCTCGAGGACCGCCTCGTCGACGCGCTGCGCAAGGACGCGTACACCGCGCGCGACGCGACCGTCTACATCCAGTCGTTCGAAGTCGCGAACCTGAAGGCGATCCGCAGCCGGATCGGATCGAGCCAGCCGAACTGGAAGCTCGTGCAGTTGATGGACGAGCCGAAGCAGCGTCCGTACGACTTCGTGAAGGCGGGCGACGCGCGCACGTACGGCGACCTGTCGACGCAGCGCGGCATGCGCGAGATCGCGGCGTATGCGAACGCGGTCGGGCCGTACAAGACGTCGATCATTCCGGTCGGCGCCGACGGCGCGCTGCAGCAGCCGACCCACTACGTGCGCTATGCGCACGAGGCGGGGCTGCTCGTGCATCCGTACACGTTCCGGCCGGAGAACAACTTCCTGCCGGCGTCGCTGAAGGACGGCGGCGCGCCGAGCGCGCGCAACGCGGCGGGTTCGGTGCGCGAGATCCAGGCGTACCTGCGCGCGGGCATCGACGGCTTCTTCACCGACGATCCCGCGGTCGGCCGCACGGCCGTCGATACGTTCCGCCGGTGAGCATCCGCGTGCGGGCCGCGCGAGTCGCCGCGGCCCGCACGCGAACGAGAAACCGCCTGTCAGCAACCGGCAGGAAGACGCCCCACAACAAGCTTACAATGCTGCCTCCCACCCTTCGGAGGCATTCCCCATGACTCACGGCCTGCACGGCCCGAAGCGCTGGTATGCGCTCGTCGTCCTCTGCCTGGGCGTGCTGATGATCGTGCTCGACTCGACGATCGTCAACGTCGCGCTGCCGTCGATCGGCGCGGACCTGCACTTCTCCGAAACCGCGCTCGTCTGGATCGTGAACGCCTACATGCTGACGTTCGGCGGCTGCCTGCTGCTGGGCGGCCGGCTCGGCGATCTGTACGGCCATCGCCGGATGTTCCTCGCCGGCCTGACGCTCTTCACGCTCGCGTCGCTCGCGTGCGGGCTCGCGCAGACGCAGGTCGTGCTGATCGCCGCGCGCGCGGTGCAGGGGCTCGGCGGCGCGGTCGTGTCGGCCGTCGCGCTGTCGCTCATCATGAATCTCTTCACCGAGCCGGGCGAACGCGCGAAGGCGATGGGCGTCTACGGCTTCGTCTGCGCGGGCGGCGGCAGCCTCGGCGTGCTACTCGGCGGCTTCCTCACGAGCGCGCTCAGCTGGCACTGGATCTTCCTCGTCAATCTGCCGATCGGCGCCGCCGTCTATGCGCTGTCCGCCGCGCTGCTGCCGAAGGCGCGCGCGCAGGCGGCCGACGCGCGGCTCGACGTCGCCGGCGCCGTCACCGTCACGGCTTCGCTGATGCTCGCCGTCTACGGCGTCGTCAACGGCAACGAGGCCGGCTGGCTGTCGACGCAGACGGTCGCGCTCATCGGCGGCGCGGCCGCGCTCTTCGCGGCGTTCGTCGCGATCGAGGCGCGCGTCGCGCATCCGCTCATGCCGCTCGCGCTCATCGCGAAGCGCAACGTCGCGGTCGCGAACACGATCGGCGTGCTGTGGGCGGCCGCGATGTTCGCGTGGTTCTTCCTGTCCGCGCTCTACATGCAGCGCGTGCTCGGCTACGGACCGCTCGAGGTCGGCCTCGCGTTCCTGCCCGCGAACCTCATCATGGCCGCGTTCTCGCTCGGCCTGTCCGCGAAGATCGTGATGCGCTTCGGCATCCGCGGCCCGATCGCGGCCGGGCTCCTCGTCGCCGCGCTCGGCCTCGCGCTCTTCGCGCGCGCGCCCGCCGACGGCGGCTTCGTCGCGCACGTGCTGCCCGGCATGGCGCTCCTCGGCGTCGGCGCGGGCGTCGCGTTCAATCCGGTGCTGCTCGCCGCGATGAGCGACGTCGCGCCGAGCGATTCGGGGCTCGCGTCGGGCATCGTCAACACGTCGTTCATGATGGGCGGCGCGCTCGGCCTCGCGGTGCTCGCAAGCCTCGCGTCCGCGCACACCGACGCGCTCGTCGCCGCGCACGCGCCGCTGCCGATCGCGCTCAACGGCGGCTATCACGTCGCGTTCGCGTGCGGCGCGGCGTTCGCCGCGGCGGCCGCGGGCTTCGGCATCGCGCTGCGCATCCGTGCACCGTCGAACGCCGGAGCCGAACTGCACGGCGCGGCGCATTGACGGCCGGGGCGCGGGCCGGGCAACCGGCGCGCGTCCTCGAAGCCGGCCGCGCGCGGCATGCACCGCGCAATCGCGCGCCACGCATTCGCGCCGCCTCGTGCGCGGCGCCCGCCGCCCCGTGCCGTTCGCGCCGCCGCCCGGAAGCCGCGCACGACGCTTCTCCGATCTTTTTGCGCTTTTCCGCATCGATCCGCGAGTTTTGCGACAATGGCGGATTCACTTCGCGCCGCTGCTTTCAAACGCCTAACGCCCTCCGCCGATGCCGTTGCTTCATATCGATCCGCTGTATTCCCTGTCCGGCCTCTTCGTCGGTTTTCTCGTCGGCTTGACGGGCGTAGGCGGCGGCTCGCTGATGACGCCGATCCTCGTTCTCCTGTTCAACGTCCATCCGGCGACCGCGGTCGGCACCGATCTGCTGTACGCGGCGCTCACGAAAGCGACCGGCACGTTCGTGCACGGGCTCAAGGGCACGGTCGAATGGCGGATCACCGGGCGCCTCGCGGCAGGCAGCGTGCCCGCCGCCGCGATCACGCTGTGGTTCCTGCATGCGCACGGCATGCACTCGCAGGAAACGAGCCGGATGATCCAGTTCGTGCTCGGCGCCGCGCTGCTGCTCACGTCGCTGTCGCTGCTGTTCCGCCCGCAGCTCGCCGCGTTCGCCGCACGGCGCACGCGCGCGCTCCCGCCGAGCCCGACGCGCACGCTCGCCGCGACCGTGCTTACGGGCGCCGTGCTCGGCGTGCTTGTGTCGCTGACGTCGGTCGGCGCGGGCGCGATCGGCGTGACGGTCCTGTTGCTGCTGTACCCGACGCTCTCGACGACCCGCATCGTCGGCTCCGACATCGCACACGCGGTTCCGCTCACGCTCGTCGCGGGCGTCGGGCACTGGATGCTCGGCTCGGTCGACTGGTCGATACTGGTGTCGCTGCTGATCGGCTCGGTGCCCGGCATCGTCGCCGGCAGCCATCTGTCGGCGCGCGCGCCCGAAGGGCTGCTGCGCCGGATTCTCGCGACGATGCTCGTCGCGGTCGGCGCGAAGCTCGTGCTGTCCTGATCGCATCGCGCGCGCCGCATTCGCCCGCTGCCCCACCGCGCTCCGACGCGGCCATCCGCCCGCCGGGCGACCGCCCCCCCAAAAAAACGCCTCGCGAGCGCATTGCACCCGCGAGGCGAAGATCGCCGCGAAGCCGCCGTTCGCGACTCCCGAGCCCGCCGCCGTCGAACGACGACGACGGCACGCGGCCCGGCCGGGAACGGCTAGCCCCGCGTTACTGCCCCTGCTGTTGCTTCTGTTGCCTCATCTGCAGCGCCTTCTGCTGACGCAGCAGCACACGTTGCAGCGCCATGCGATCCGCGAGGATGCCGTCGTAGAACGTGGCGAGATCCGACTTCATCGCGATCCGCGAATGATCGTTCAGATAGATCATGTGGCCGGACGGGTAGTTCTTCACGGTCAGGTTCGCCGCCTTGAGCGACGGATCGAGCGGCATTTGCTGCAGCGTGAGTTCGGTCTGGTGGAACGGCGTCACCGAGTCGAAGTAGCCGTTCGCCGACAGCACCTTGAGGTCCGGGTTCAGGCTCATCGTCGCCGCGAGGTCGCCCGCCGTGTACAGCGTATTGCCGCCGCCGCGGCTCGCGCCCGTCGGATCCGTGTGGCTGAAGTCCCAGTTGTTGAACACCTGGTCGTTCAGATCGACGAACGACGACGTCGACACGTACTTCAGGTCGTTGTTGATGTAGTCGTTCCACAGCACCGTGTACGCGCCGCCGATGTTGCTGATCGACGGATCGTTGCTGCCCGAGTTCGGCAGGATGTACGGCGCGATGCCCTTGCCCGTGTAGTTCGCGCGTCCGTCGTACTGGCCGATCTGGATGCCCGGCACGAGCGTCAGGAAGAACGTGTACGGCGGATTGTCGTCCGACGACGGCACGTTGCCGAGCGCGGCCGGATTGCCGAACGTCTGGATCAGCGAGACGGGATCGGTGCCGATGTACGCGCCCATCTGCTGCGCGGCCGCGAGGTTCAGGTTCAGCCGCACGTTGACGAAGCCGCCGTCCTGCGGATTCGGCGCCTGCGCGAGCGGCGTGAGCACGTTGTCCGCGTAGCTGCGCGCCTGCACCATGTACGCGTCGAGATCGGCCGGTTTCGGGCTGACGGTCGTCTTGTTCCAGTAGAACGCGTCGGCCGCGAGCGTCGGGAAGATGCCGATCGCGCTCACCGCGTTCGAGTAGTCGAGGATCGACGACTGCAGCGTGACCCCGTTGAGCTCGATGCCGTCCTCATGCAGCACCCACGCCGTCACCGCGCTGCGCACCGTGCCGTACGATTCGCCGAACAGGAACTTCGGCGAGTTCCAGCGCGCGTACTTCGTCAGGTAGCGCTGGATGAAGCGGTCGATCGAGTGCGCGTCCTGGTCGACGCCCCAGAAGTCCTTGTTCTTCGCCGGCGCGATCGCGGCCGAATAGCCGGTGCCGACCGGGTTGATGAACACGAGGTCCGAGCGGTCGAGGAGGCTCTCCGGATTGTCGCGCAGCCGGTACGGCGCGGGCGGCGTGAAGTTCGGGAACGACGACTGCAGGCGCTTCGGCCCGAACGAGCCGAGCAGCAGGTAGACCGACGACGAGCCCGGGCCGCCGTTGTAGAAGAACGTGACGGGGCGCGGCTTCTTCGGATCGGGATTGTCGAGCGTGTACGCGACGTAGAACATCTTCGCGTTCGGCTTCGACGTGATCGGGTCGATCGTCACGAGGTGGCCGGCCGTCGCCGTGTAGGTGAGGATCTGGTCGCCGATCTTCACCTGCCGGTGGACGACCGATGTGCCTTCCGTCGCATCCGTCACCGCGTCGTTCGGGCCGGTGCCGTAGACGTCGTTGTCGAGATACGGCTGATCCGGCGGCAGCGCGGCGTTGCTCGTCGCGTCGGTGGCGGTCGTGGCGTTCGTGGACGTCGCCGTGTTCGCGACGTTCGCGGCCGCGAGCGACGGGCTGCCGCCGCCTCCGTCATCGCCGCCGCAAGCGGCGACGAGCAGTGCGGCAAGGGCGGCAGCGGCGACCGGCCGTGCCGCCCTGCCCAACCTGAGCGCGAAACCGTCTTTCAAGGACTTCTGTATCTTCATTATTGCCCTCTCGAATAGAACGATAAATTCCGTCGATTGAAACGGATGATTTCATCGACGCTCCGCACCAGGAATGCGACCGTTATGCGACGCGCACCCCGAGTATTTTCGCCATGCGCAGCATTAGCGCACGGCATTATTTACCCGCCCGGATTTCCGGCTTGACGCACTGGAATCAATTCCAGAATAAAATCGGCGATCGCGATGCCGATCGCGCGGGACGCCCCCTGCGCTCCGAGTAGACAAGACCGCCCCGCGCGCAGCCAGGCTGCCGCACGCATTGTTTTTTCAAAGAAAATAATCCCCACTCCGATTTTCCATTAATCATCGACCGACAATTCGAGTCGATTTTTAGAAAACCGTAAAATGATTTCGAAAGGATTATTTAATGAAACAGAAATATATTGGTTACATGTAATTTTTAAAAATATGAGCAAATATCGGCGCATATTAGAAGCGCCCGACTGCAACGTAAAGTAAGAATTTGTTACAGAGAAATCCGGGAATGGCGCGATGTGGCGAATGCGTATCGGCCAATGAAAACGGCCGGCCGCACGTATGTGCGGGCCGGCCGTCGCGGCGGAAAACGTGCGCGGCGCGTCAGAGCGGCACGTCGATCACCCCCGCGTTCACCGTGATCGCGTTCGCGCCCGGCGACTGGACGATCGGCGGCAGATTCGCCGTCGACAGCGCGGGCGCGGCGCCCGGCACGCCGCCGCGCGGCACCGTGCGGATCACCTGCGACGGCGGCAGCGGCGCGCCGTTCTTCAGGTGATTCCACATCAGGTTGAGCGCCTGCCCGTCGTAGTAGTGAACGGGCACGAAGCGCGTGTCGAAGCCCGGCACCGGCAGGAACGCGTCGAAGTGCTGGCCGTTCGTCACTTCGTAGAACGACAGCTGGCTCGCGCCGCGCTCGGTCGCGCTGTTCTGCGCGACGTACGCGCGCGACGCGTGATTGACCGGCACGAGCGCGTCGCTGCGGCCATGCACGATGATCGCCGGCTTGTGCTGCAGGTTCGCGTTCACGCGCACCGCATCGACGTTCGCCGCGATGCCGAGCTGGCTCGCGGTCCATAGCTGGCGCAGGCACAGCGCGCCAGCAAAGCTCGCGTCCGGCGTCGCGAGCCGGTGGTCGACGCCGCCCGAGACGCCGTTGAACACGAGATTGATCCCGTTCGTCGGCGGCACCCCGTTGCCCGCGCCGAACAGGTTCGTCATCGGCGACGCGGCGGGCGCGGCGACGGCGCCCGTCGCCGGGTTCGTCGTCGCGAAGCTGAAGTTGCACAGGTTGTCGGTGACACGCGAGCGCGTGTACGCGTTCGCGTACGTGACCGCAATCGCCGGGATCGCCTGCGAATCCCACATCGGCGCCTGCAGCAGGTCGGAATCGGCGAGATAGCCGGCCGCGTGCAGTTGCGCGAGCGCGTCGCTCGCCTGGCTCTGCGTGTCCGCGCCCGAAACGAGCCCGGCCGCCGCGAGCGTCGCGCAGCGCTGGACGCGGATCGACTGCGTGACGCTCGTCGGCAGCGCGCTGAGGTTCGGCGCGCCCGTCGCGGCGCTCGCCGCCGCCGCGCACGGCTGCAGCAGGTTCGCGAGCGTCGCGTAATCGGCGAGCGGCCGGCCGAACGAAGGCACGGGCGCGCCGCCCTGCTCGACCGTCACGCCGGGCGTCAACCGCACGTTGATCTGCGGCTCGCCGACGACGACCGCGGTGATCCAGCCGCGCGTATCCTGCTCGGCCGCCGCGAGCGCCGAACCGCCGCCGTTGCTGACCGAGGCGGCGATCGTCGTGATGTCACCCGGCCGATAGCGGATGCCATGGCGCGTGCCGTCGACGACGGGGCCGAACTGCTCGTTCAGCGCCCAGTACGCGAACTCGACCGCCTGCAGCGTCACGCGTCCCCAGTCCTGCTCGGGATTCTGCTGCGAATGCGCGTGCTTGTACGCGTAGCGGTTCGGAAATGCGCTGTTGAACGCGGCGAGCGCGCTGCTCGACTCGCTCGCGGTGAAGAGGCTCGCGCGGCCAGCGCTCGATGCGCTCGCGAGCGTGCCGTCGATCAGCGTGACGAGGCCCGTGCCGATCTCGTGCGCGCCGTTGCCGCCGCCCTTGTCGTTGTACGCGACCGCGCAGCCGCGCTTCAGGCCCCACTCGCCCGCCGCCGCGATCGCGCCGTACACGCCGCGCGAGCCCGACGCCGTCGCCGTCACGATGCACGGATTCGCCGGATCGAAGCTCGCCGGCACCTGCACGAGCAGCGTGACGTTCTTGCGGCCGCTGCCGTCGTCGGAGTACGCGAGATATTCGGTGCCGGGAATCTTGCCTTCGCCGAGCGTGTCGTTGCCCGCGAGGTCGACGTTCGGCCCCCAGAAGCGCCCGTAGCCGCCGTTCGCCGTGATGTCGACGAGCGCGCGATAGTTCGAGTAGATCGCGAGACGCCGCAGCTCCGCCGCGGTCGGCTGCGCCGGATTCGCGAAGCCGGGCCGCGTGTCGCCGCCCAAGCCCGTCTTGCCGAGTCCCGCCGTCAGCAGATCGTCGCTGACGCCGTCGTAAGCCGTCGTGCGCACGCTGCCCGAAACGAAGTCGGGCAGCACGTTCACCTGCGCGTTGTCGTTGCTGTGGCATGCGCCGAGCAGCACGCTGCCGAAGAGTGCGAGCGCCAGCATCGACGCGCGCTTCGATCCGCCCCTGATCGTCGTCATCATCGCCCCCAGTCTGCTTGGTTGGTTCGCATCGCTCGATCGTCGAGCTGCGCGCGCCGTGCCCGTGCCCGTGCCCGTGCCCGGCCGGCGCGCGCGGCGGACGGCGTCGCCGCGGCGCCCGCCCGTCGTCACTCCGGCTGCACGGACAGCTTGTTGTTGACCGACGCAACGCCCGACACGCCCTTCGCGGCGTCGACCGCCTTGTCGATCTGCGACGCGTCCGGCACCGATCCCTCGAGCGTCACGACGCTGCCCTTCGCGCGCACCGTGATGTTCGACACGTTCACGCCGTTCACCTTCGAGATCGCCTTGCGCACCGCGTAGCCGAGCTTGCGGTTCGACTTGCGCGCGGTCTTCGCGGCGTCCTTCGACGCGCTCGGCGCGGCGGCGGGCGCGTTCGCGTCGGTCGACTCGGTCGCCGCGCCGCTCGCCTGCGCGAATGCGTTGCCGCAGACGAGCGCCGCGACGATCATGCCTCCCACTGCCTTCGATACGATCGATTTCATGCGTTCTCCTGATTCTGGTGGTTTTGACGGGAACCGCGACTGCGGGCGATGCTCGGTCCGGATGCGGACCGCGATGCGTCGTCGCGCGGCGCCGCATGGCGGCTGCGCGAAATGATGCGGGAAAAGCGCCGGCCGGGAATCGAGCCGGATGCGAACCGGCGCGGCGGGCCGGAACCGGATCCGCCGCGTGCCGGGCCGCGTCGCCGCGCCGGAAAGACGGGTGGCGGCCGGCTCGGCCGTTGCGGCGGACGTTGCCGCGCCCGCGCCGGCCGGCGACCGCGCGTTTGCGTTCGCCGGCTGAAAGCAAACGCGCGGCGGCCCTGCACAATGTAATCCACAGTCCGCGCGCGCGCCAAGTTCTCGTGCTGCAGCGCGGCGCACCGCACTGCCGCAGCGGCGCCGAACTCGGGTACCATCGCCGCGAACAGACCGCCTGCCGTCAGTCTCATGAAGCCAGACCATCCTCGCCGTCACCGGCCGCATCGCATCGTCGCCCGCTTCGTCGCGGTGTCGTGGCGCGATCTCGCGATGTCGATCGGGCCGACCGTCGTGTTGTCGATCGCCGCGATCTGGCTCGCGATCGCGCTGATCCAGCCCGCGCCGCCGACATCGCTGACGATCTCGGCGGGCCCGCCCGGCAGCACGAACTGGCGCGCCGCGCAGCGATACAAGCAGATCCTCGCGAAGAACGGCGTGACGCTCGACGTGCTCGAATCCGAGGGCTCGGCCGAAAACCTCGCGCGGCTGTCGGATCCGGCGCAAAAAGTCGACGTCGGCTTCGTCCAGAGCGGCATCGCGCAGAAGGAGAAGCAGGAGAATCTCGTCTCGCTCGGCAGCGTCGGCTACGTGCCGCTCGCGATTCTCTATCGCGGGCCCAAGATCCAGCGGCTGTCGCAGTTCAAGGGCAAGCGGCTCGCGCTCGGCGCCGAAGGCGCGGGCGCGCACGAACTCGGCATCGCGCTCCTCAAGATGAACGGCATCGCGCCGGGCGGCGCGACCGAGCTGCTGCCGCTCTCCGGCGAGGACGCGGCGCGCGCGCTCATCGAAGGCAAGATCGACGCCGCGTTCCTGTCCGGCGACTCGACGCAGATTCCCGTGATGGCGAAGCTGTTTCGTTCGCCCGGCGTGCGTTTCTATTCGTTTACGCAAGCCGAGGCGTACACGCGGCGCTTCCCGTACCTGACCGACATCACGCTGCCGATGGGCGTCTACGATCCGGGCACGAACCTGCCGCCGTCGGACATCCACACGCTGTCGCCGACCGTCGAGCTGATCGCGCGCGACACGCTGCACCCCGCGCTGTCCGACCTGCTCGTCGAGGCCGCGCGCGAAGTGCACGGCCGCGCGACGATCCTGCAGCGCGCCGGCGAGTTTCCGTCGCCCGTCACGCACAGCAGCTTCCCGCTGTCCGACGACGCCGCGCGCTACTACAAGTCCGGCAAGACGTTCCTGTACCGCAAGCTGCCGTTCTGGGTCGCGAGCCTCGTCGACCGGCTGCTCTTCATCGTCGTGCCGCTCATCGTCGTGCTGATTCCGGGGCTGCGGCTCGTGCCGTCGCTGTACGGCTGGCGCGTGCGCTCGCGGATCTACCGCTGGTACGGCGCGCTCATCGCGCTCGAGCGCAGCGCGCTCGGCGAGCACACCGCGCGCCAGCGCGTCGTGCTGCTCGACAAGCTCGACGACGTCGAGGAATCGGTCAACCGGATGAAGATGCCGCTCGCCTACGCGGGCCAGTTCTACGTGCTGCGCGAGCACATCGGCTTCGTCCGCGAGCGGCTGCTCGCGCGCGAACACGAGTCGCCGCCGCCCGCCGCGGCGAATGCGCAGGCGGCGCCGAAGCCCGCCGACGCGCCGCCCGCCGCCCCGCCCGCCTCGGACGGCGCTTGAGCCGAAAATCCGTCGCGGCGGCTGCATTTGCCTGCGCCGCCGCGTAACATTCAATAACGAGGCCGCGCGTTGCGTCCTTTTCATCAGGAGACACTCCATGACCGTCGGCCTCGACGCTTCCCAGCCGATATGGTTCTACGACTTCCTGTCGCCGTTCTCGTATCTGCTGCTGGAACAGCACGACAAGTGGCCCGGCATCGCGTTCGCGCTCGCGCCGGTGGCGCTCGCCGATCTGCATCGCCACTGGGGCCACCGCCCCGCGTCCGACGTGCCCGCGAAGCGCGTCTTCACCTATCGGCACGCGCTCTTTCGCTCGGAGCAGCTCGGCATCCCGTTCAAGATGCCGCCCGCGCATCCGTTCGATTCGACGCGCCTGCTGCTGCTCGCGATCGCGCTCGACTCGGACGTCCAGGCGATCCGCGAGATCTTTCGCTTCGTCTGGCGCGAAGGCCGCGATCCGTCGGCGCCCGACAACTTCGCCGAACTGTGCGGCCGCGTCGGCATCGCGCACGACGACGAGCGGCTCACGTCGGACGAAACCGTCTCGCGGCTACGCCGCAACACCGACGATGCGATCGCCCTCGGCGTATTCGGCGTGCCGACCTTCTGGCTGAACCATCAGCTCTTCTGGGGCGAGGACGCACTGCCGATGGTGCTCTATTGCGCGCGCACGCCGAGCTGGCTCGAATCGAGCGAAGTGAGGCGAATCAGCGCGCTGCCGTCCGGACTCGCATGACGCCGCCCGCCTTTGCGCCTCGCGGGCGCGCGATGCGCCGCGCCCGCGCCTGACGTCGCCCTCCCCGCTGCAGATGCAATCGGATCAAGACCGCGCCGCGTCGCTCGACATCTGGCTCGTGCGCGTGCTGCGCACGCTGCTCGTCGAGCGCAGCGCGACGCAGGCCGCGCTGCGCCTGAACCAGACCCAGCCCGCGATCAGCGCCGCGCTGCGCAAGCTGCGCGACGCGCTCGGCGACCCGCTCCTCGTGCGCGGCAAGACGGGCATGGTGCCGACCGAGTACGGCGCGTCGCTCCTCGATGCCGCCGAGCGCGCGCTGCGCGACGTCGACTTCGTCGCGACGCCGCACGGGCCGTTCGATCCCGACACCGCGCGCCGCACGTTCCGGATCGCCGCGCCCGATTATCTGAACGACTTCTTCATGCCGACGCTGATCGCGCGCTTTCGCGCGGCGGCGCCGCACGCGCGGCTCGAGATCGATTCGCTCAATCCGTCGCTCGATCACGCGGCCGCGCTCGATTCGGGCGCGCTCGATCTCGTGATCGGCAACTGGCCGAAGCCCGACCCGCGCTTCGTGCGCGCGGACCTGTTCTCCGACACCGTGGTCTGCCTGATGCGGCGCGACCATCCGCTCGCGCGCGCGCCGCTCACGCGCGACGCCTACGCGAACGCCGCGCATCTCGCGCCCGCGCCGTACATCGGCGCGCGGCACAACGCGATCGAGATCGGCCTCGCGCGCGCGGGGATCGCGCGGCGCGTCGTCGCGACGCTGCCGTACTTCGGGCTCGTGCCGCAGGTGCTGCTGCAATCGGACCTGATCTTCACGACGACGCGCCGCTTCGCGATCCATTACGCGCAGCTGCTGCCGCTCGTCGTCGTCGAGGCGCCCGTGCCGTTTCCGCGCATCCGCTGCTATCAGCTCCGGCATCCGGCGCCCGATCGGCCGACCGACGTCGATTGGCTGAGCGCGTTGATGGCCGACGTGTCGGCGGAGCTGACGGTGCGCGGAAGGCGGCGGTAGGCGGTCGCGCCGCGTTGCGTTGCGCCGCGTTGCGTTGCGTTGCGTTGCGTTGCGTTCGTTCATCGACGGACGCATCGAGCTCATGGAATTCGGACGAGCGGCGGCATCACATCGTCGCGATGCGCGGATCGCGCACACGTGGCGCACACGTCGACGGCCGCCTCACTCACGGTCGATCGCCCCGCGCGGGTCGCCGGCGCGCAGCGCCGCTCAATGCCGCCGCATCAGCGCGATGAAGAACGCGCCGCCGAGCGCCGCGGTGACGATCCCGATCGGCAGATCCTCGGGCGCGACGAGCGTGCGCGCGGCGACATCGGCCCAGACGAGCAGCGCCGCGCCGCTCAGCCCCGCGACGGGCAACAGCCGCCCGTGCTCCGCGCCGACGAGACGCCGGCACAGATGCGGCGTCACGAGCCCGACGAAGCCGATCGCGCCGCTCACCGCGACCATCGCGCCCGTCGCGAACGATGCGATCACGAACACTTCGCGGCGCATCCGCGCGACGGGCACGCCGAGCGAGACCGCGGCGACGTCGCCCGACATCAGCGCGTTCAATTCGCGGCGGCGCGCAACCAGCAGCAGCGCCGCGAGCGCCGCGCAACACGCGGGCGCGCCGAGCAGATCCCAGCGCGCGAGCCCAACGCCGCCCAGCATCCAGAACAGCACCGACGACGCGGCGCGCGGATCGCCGAGATACAGCAGCAGGTTCGCGACCGCCGTCATCGCGAACGACACCGCGACGCCCGCGAGCAGCAATCGATCCGATTCGAGCCGGCCGCGCCGGTACGCGAGCGCGATCACGAGCGCGGTTGCGACGAGCGCGCCCGCGAACGCCGCGAACGACAGCGTGAGCGGCCCGAACGCGGCGCCGAAGCCGAGCGTCGCCGCGACCGCGCCGAGCATCGCGCCCGAGCTCACGCCGAGCAGATGCGGATCGGCGAGCCGGTTCGCGGTCGCCGCCTGCAGCGCGACGCCGACCATCGCGAGCGTCGCGCCGACGAGCGCCGCGAGCAGCGCGCGCGGCAGCCGGATCTGCCAGACGATGCTGTCCTCGGCGATCGACGCACGGTGCAATGCGAGCGCGTCGATGCGCAGCCCATCCGCGACGTGCGCCGCGACGATCGCGACGACGCGCGCGGGCGCGATCGGCGTCGCGCCGAGCGCGGTCGCGGCGATAACCGAGAGCGCGACGAGCGCCGCGAGCGCCGGCAGCACGAGCCGCGCGCGCAAGCGGCGGCCGTTCGCAACGGTCGACGCTTCGACGATCGTCGCGTCGCTCATCGCGCGGCCTTCGCGAACGCGTCCGGATGCAGGCCGCGCGCGATCGTCTCGACGGCCGCCGCGTTCTCGACGCCGGGCGTCGCCGCATCGTAGGGAATCACGATGAAGCGGCGCGCACGGATCGCGTCGACCTGCGCGAGCGCGGGCTGGCTCAGCAGGAACTGCTTCTTCTGTTCGGCCGTCACCGCCGAATAATCGACGATCACGATCGCCTGCGGATTGCGCGCGACGACGCTCTCCCAGCCGACCTGCGTCCAGCTGCGCGGCACGTCGTCCATCACGTTGCGGCCGCCCGCCGCCGCGATCAGCGCGTTCGGCATCGCGAGCGCGCCGGCCGTCAGCGGCTTGTCCGCGCCGCTGTCGTAGACGAACACGCGCGGCGGCGTCTTTTCGACCGCCGCGCGCGCGAGCGTGCGGCGCACCGCGTCGATGCGCGCGCGCATCGCGTCGACGACCCGCGCGGCGCGCGCGTCGACGCCGAAGATCCGGCCGAGGTTCGTCAGGTCGCGATAGACGTCGTCGAACGACGCGGGCGGGCGCCGCATCACGTCCGAGCACGACTCGCTCAACTCGTACGTTCGGATGCCGAAGCGTTCGAGCGACGCGGGCGTGACCGGGCCGCCCGGATTCATCCCGTAGCCCCAGCCGGCGAAGTAGAAATCGGCGCGCGCGTCGACGAGCGCTTCGAGCGACGGATAGTGCGTCGCGAGCTCGGGCACGCCCGCGAGCGCCGCGCTCAGCCGCGCGTTGCCGGTCTTCCAGCCGGCGATGCCGGTGTAGCCCGCCATCCGGTCCGTGAGGCCGAGCGCGATCATCATCTCGGTCAGGTTCACGTCGTTGCTCACCGCGCGCGCGGGCGCGCGCTCGAACGTGACGTCGCGATCGCAGCTGCGCACCGTCACCGGATACGCGACGGCATCGTTCATCGCCGCCGCCCCGAGCGACAGCGCGCAGACGATGCGCGCGAGCGTCGTGACGCGCAAGGCGGTTGGTCGTTTCAACATCGTTCGGCATCCTCCGGATAGATCAGCGTGACGCGCGGCCGTCCCGATACCGGATGCGCGTCGACGATCGCTTCGACGCCGAACACGTCGGCGAGGAGCGCGCGCGTCAGCACGTCGGCGGGCGCGCCGCTCGCGACGATGCGGCCGCCCGTCAGCACGTGCAGCCGGTCGCAGTACGCGGCGGCGAGGTTCAGGTCGTGGATCGTCGCGAGCGTCGTCACGCGCAGCGCGCGCACGCGCGCAAGCAATTCGAGCTGATGGCGCACGTCGAGGTGATTGGTCGGCTCGTCGAGCAGCAGCAGCGCCGGCCGCTGGACGAGCGCGCGCGCGAGCAGCGCGCGCTGCTTCTCGCCGCCCGACAGCGACGCGAAGCGCCGCTCGCGCCGCGTCCACAGATCGACGTCGCGCAGCGCGGCCTCGACGATGCGCGCGTCGTCGGCGGTGTCCGCATCGAGAAGGCGCTTGTGCGGCGTGCGGCCCATCCGCGCGATCTCTTCGACCGTCAGGCCGAAATCGTCGGGCGCCTCCTGCTGCAGCACCGCGATCCGCTGCGCGCTCCAGCGCGGCGACGCGCGCCACACGTCCCGCGCGTCGAGCGTCACCGCGCCCGCCTGCGGCCGCGCGAAGCGGAACGCGCAGCGCATCACGCTCGTCTTGCCGCTGCCGTTCGGACCGATGAGGCCCGCGAGCTCGCCCGCGCGCACCGTCAGCGACAGGCCGCGCAGCACGGCGGGCGCGCCCGCCGGCGACCAGCACAGGTGTTCGATGTCGAGTGTCGCGGACATGGGCGGGCCTCGTCGATGATCGTCCGGATGCGGCGACGCGCTAGAAGCGCAGCGTCGCGACAAGCTCGGCCGAACGCGACGGCCCAAGCAGCCATTGCGCGCCGCCGTTCGACGTCGACGCCGCATATGTGCGGTTCGCGAGATTGCGCGCGTAGAGCGCGATCTCGACGTCGCGCGCCGCCTGCCATGCGAGCGACGCGTCGAACACCGTGTACGACGGCACCGGCACGAGGTTCGCGTCGTCGCCGTAACGGCGTCCGACGTAGCACACGCCCGCATGCGCCTGCCAGCCGGGCGCGAATGCCCAGCCGATCCACAGGTTCGCGGTCTGCTGCGGGATGTCGTGCGGCACGTTGCCCGCGCGTTGCTCGACCGCGCTGCCGACGCGCTGGCTGAAGTCGCCGTAGCGCGCGCGCAGCAACGCCGCGTTCGCGTCGATCGTCACGCCGCCGGGCAGCCGCACGCCGCCCGCGAGCTCGATCCCCCGCGACGACTGACGGCCGACCTGCTGCGCGCGCGCCGGATTCACCGGATCGGTGCTGACGAGGCCGCGCTTGACGATGTCGTAGACGGCGAGCGTCCAGTACGCGCGGCCTTCCCACATCTCATGCTTGACGCCCGCTTCCCATTGGCGGCCCGTCGCGAGCGCGTAGTTCGCCTGCGACGACGACAGCGTGACGAGCGAGCCGACGCCCTCCGCGCCCGTCGTGTACTGCGCGTAGGCGGTGAAGGCCGGCGTGATCTCGTAGACGAGCCCGCTGCGCCAGCCCGTGTGCGCGAAGGTCTTGTCGAACGCGCCGCCCGTGATCAGATCGTCGCGATGGAACGAAAGATGGTCATGGCGCAGCCCGCTCACCCACGCGAGCCGCGGCAGCACTTCGAGCCGGTTCTCGACGAACACCGCCGCCTGCCGCGTGCGCGTGCGAAAGCGCGGCGACGTCGGATCGGGGCTCGCGAACGCGCCCGGATCGAAGCCGAACGCATCGACGGTCGACTCGCCGCGATACGGCGCGTTGTTCGCGCCGTCGAACGCGATCTGGTTGAACTCGGCGCCGATCACGAGCCGGTTCGCGCGGCCGAACACGCGCGAGTCGATGCGCGCCGCGAACCGCTCGCCGAACTGCCGCTCGCGATGGAAGATCTCGAGATAGTCGCTGCGCGTCACGGTGCGCGCCGCCGCGTCGAGCGCGTACGATTCCGCGTCGCGCCAGTGGCGGCGCGTCGCGAGATAGTAGAGCTGGCCGTCGAGCGTCACGCCGTTGCCGGCGCGATACGTCGCGGCGAGCCGCGTCCACGTATCGTGATAGGCGATCGTCGCGTCGCCGACGTTGTAGTTGCGCTCGCGCAGCGCGGGATCGAGCACGCCGTTCGTCACCGGCGCGCCGAAATAGGTCGCCGGCTTCTGGCGGCCGTAGTCGTAATCGAGCGTGATCGAAAGGCGCGGATCGACGTCGAGCTTCAGCGCGCCGCCGACGGCCGTCGTGTGCGCGTCGCCGCGATCGACGAAGCCGCGCGTGCGCTCGTCGCTCAGATAGAAGCGATAGGAAAGATGCGGCCCGAGCGCGCCCGTCGCATCGAACGCGACGCGCTTTTCGCCTTGCGTGCCGATGCCCGCCTGCAGCGTCGTCGACCGCTCGCGGCGCGGGCGCTTCGGCACGACATCGACGACGCCGCCGATCGCCCCTTCGCCGTACAGCACCGACGCGGGGCCGCGCAGCACCTCGATTCGCTCCGCCGACCACGTCGAGAACGGAAACGTCACCGTGCCCGCGCCCGGATAGAGGCGCACGCCGTCGACGAGCGTCGTCACCGACTCCTGGCCGGCAAAGCCGCGCACGCTGAGCGCGGTGCCGCCGTTGCCGGGCGACGCGGCCGTGCTGAAGCCCGTCGCGCGCGTGACGGCATCGACGATCGTGCGGTCGCCGCGCGCGGCGATCTGCTCGGACGTGATCGCCTCGACGCTCGCAGGCGTGTCGAGGCTCGCGAGTCCGAGGCGCGAGCCGGCCGCGAGCGGCGCGGACAGCGGCGGCGGCGCGTGCGGCGCGTCGCTCGTCACGTGCACGGTCGGCAGTTCGTGATGGCCGTCGCGCGCGGAATCGACGGAATCCGCGTCGGCGGCGAGCGCGCCGGACGCCGTCATGGCGCAGGCGAGCGCCGTCACGCAGCGCTCGACGGTCGTGCGGCGCTGGGCGGGACGCGGGAAAATCGCGTGTGCGGTGTTTGCGATGCGTTCAGCGTGCGAAGCGTGCGCGACGGTCGCTGCGGGCATCCGGCCGAATGCGCGTCGGCGCAGCGGCGCGTGTCGGGTCCGGCTCATCGGCGGATCGCCTCGTCCGTCGCAAATGTCGATGCGCTCATCGCGCGCCCCGCCGTCGTCGGCACCCTGCGGCGCCGAATGCATCCCGCCTGCTTCGATGTGTTCACTGCTCGTCGACTCCCGCAACCTTGATCGGCATCGCGCGGGCGGCGGGACGTCGTGCAATCGGCAGGGACCGCAATCCCGCCTGCATCAGCGTCGCGCACGCGCGGCTGTGCGCAGGCGGCGGCGGCGCCGCACGAGCGCGACGGCTTACGGCTCGCCTACGCGAAGAGGACGATGATATAACATATCATCCTACCTTTGCACGGTCGATTGATGCGCGCGCTCGGGATCTGTGCAATGCCGATCGGGCGCGAACGGCCGACGGAATGCGGAGCGCGAGCGACGTTTGCGCACCGGCAAGCGTGCGCTCACGCTACGCAGAAGGTCTCCTGCAGATGCGTCGGCGCACCGCCCCCGTTTGCGGAACGCGTTCGAACACGGCGGTCGAGCGGCGTGTCGGCAGCGCGCACGGCTCGGGATCGGCGCAACGCCGATCGGACGCGAGCGGCAGATCGAACGCGGAGCGCGAGCGGCATTCGCACTCCGGCACACACACGCTCACGCCACGCAGAAGGTCTCCTGCAGATGCGTCCAGCGCACCGCGCCCGTTTGCGGATCGCGCTCGAACACGGCGGTCGAGCGGCGCGTCGGCAGCGCGCCCGTCGCGTCCGTCTGAAACTCGCAGTAGCTGACGACGCCGAGCGCCGGATCCGCGGCGAGCGCGCGCATCTCCGCGAACGTGATCTTCAAGCCGGGCTTGCGGCCGTGGAGCCGCGCGAACAGCGCATGCGCGGCCGCGTGATCGTAGACGTTTCCGTCGGTGCCGATCATCGTGAAGCGCGGCGCGAAGCGCGCCATCAGCGCATCGAGCGCGGCGGGCCCGGACACGTCGCCTGAGAGCCAGCCGCGAATCGCGTCGCAGCCGGCGACGATCTCGTCGAAATACGGTCGATGCGCTTGCATGAGTGTTCCTCGCCAAGGCGCGCGGCACGTGACGCGCGAATCTGCGAGTGTACGCGACGCGCGCCGCGCGTCCATTCGGGCGGTGCGCGGCCGGTTGTCTCCGGGGCGCGTGAAGATCGTTCGCAGCTTGCGGCGCTCGGCTCGCGCCTATCGCGGCCGGCGCGCGATCTCGTCGCCGCATGAGGCTCGGGTTCGCGATTGGCGGCGCAACGCGTGGTGCGCGGGAGCCGGCTCGACGAATCTTGCGAGCGTCGTCAGCCGAAGCAGCCGGTACTCGACCTGCGACCCTCGGCTCGCCCGCGTTGCGGCCAGCGCATGCGACCGTCGCCGCACGAAGCGCAGCGGCGCGACCGACGACGCAAACGCAACGCGTCAGCGCGCCGGAATCGGATCGAGGCCCGTCTTGCGGATGTCGTCGGCCGACGCGGGCGACGCCAGATAGTCGAGCAGCGCACGCGCCTCGCGCGGATGCTTCGCGCCGACCGGCATCCCGCCCGCGAACCGCGTGACCGATTGCAGCGACTCCGGAATCTTGCCGACGAACGTCACGCCCTGCACCGGCAGCAGTTCGCTCACCTGCTGGAAGCCGAGCGCATACGTGCCGTCGGCGACCTTCGATGCGACCGGAATGCGCGGCACCATCGTCGCCTTCGGCTTGACCTCGGCTTCGACGCCGAGCCGCTCGAACAGCGCGTTCTGGATATAGATGCCGCTCGCGCTGTCCGAGTACGCGACCGATTTCGCGTGCAGCAGCGCGGCCTTCAGCGCGTCGGGCGTGCCGATGTCGGGCACCGGCTCGCCCGCGCGCACGACCGCGCCGATCCGCGAATCGGCGAGCTCGACGCGCGAGCCCGGATCGACCTTGCCTTCGCGGATCAGCTCGTCGAGCGCGTAGCCGACCATGATCACGACGTCGGCCGGCTCGCCGCGCGCAAGCCGGTTCGGGATCGCTTCAGGCGTCGTGCCCATCGACGGCCCATACGCGATGTCGAGCGTGTTGCCCGTCGTCGCCTCGAACTTCGGCGCAAGCAATTTGTACGCGGCCGTGAAGCCGCCGGAATTCATCACGTGCAGCTCGGCTGCGTGCACTTGCGCGAGCGCGGCGGCCGCGGTCAGCAGCGCGGCGCCGAGATGCTTCGTCAGGGCGTGTCTCATCGTTGTCGTCGTTGTCGTCGTTTTCGATCCGTCGTCGGGAGGGAAGCGCCGATCATCTTCGCGGAAACCGGCTCCGTTGAGAAGTGCAGGTTTGTACGGATCGGTTAGCTTCGGGCCGGCGCGCCATTTGCATTCGGGCTGCGTACGCGCCGAACGAACCGCCTCGGCGTGGAAACCGTCGCACTGGCTCGCCGCGCGCGGGCCGATGTGCGAAACAAGCGCGCGGGCGGCTTCCGGACAACGATTGCGGCAGCGTGCGGCGTCCGGCACCGGACGATCTCGCGCGAACGCATGCTTGCGAGCGACGGCGCATCGCACGCTCGCGCGCGTACGTTTGCCGGATCACCGCGTGCGCATCGAAGCCGCATACGCATGTGCATGCGGCTTCGATGCGCGCGCCGCATTGCCACGCGCGTCGGCCGTCCGCATCGCCGCCGCTCGATCCTCGCTGCCGGTGTCTCTTACGGCGCGATGCGAGGCCGCGCCTCTGCGCCAATCGGCACCCGCGTTATCGGCACGCGCGTTCCTTCTTGCGCCGCTGCGTCACGCACTCGCACAATCATGCATTCGCGCATTCGCCCATCCGCGCGGCCGACACCGCATCACGCTCTCGCCGCCGCCCGCGCCGCACGCACGGCCCGCACCGCATGCAGAATCGACTCGCCCGTCGCGGGCGCGGCGAGCGGCGGATCGATCGCGTAATCGCCGACCGCCGCGATCGCGTCGCGGATCGCGAAGAACACCGAGAACGGCAGCAGCAGCGGCGGCTCGCCGACCGCCTTCGACCGGTGAATGCTGTCCTCCGCATTGCGATTGTCGAACAGCTTCACGCGGAAATCCGGCGGACAGTCGTTGACGGTCGGGATCTTGTACGTCGACGGCGCATGCGTCATCAGCTTGCCGCCGTCGTTCCACCACAGCTCTTCGGTCGTCAGCCAGCCCATCCCCTGGATGAACGCGCCCTCGACCTGTCCGATGTCGATCGCCGGATTCAGCGACGCGCCGACGTCGTGCAGCGCATCGGCGCGCAGCACGCGCATCTCGCCCGTCAGCGTGTCGACGACGACTTCCGACACCGCCGCGCCGTACGCGTAGTAGAAGAACGGCCGACCGCGCAGCGTCGCCTGATCCCAGTGCAGCTTCGGCGTCGCGTAGAAGCCGTCCGACCATAGCTGCACGCGCGCGCGATACGCATGCGCGACGACTTCCGCGAACGGCACGACGGCGTCGCCGACGCGCACTTCGTCGTGCGCGAAGCGCACGTCGGCCGCGCTCGCCGCGCCGTCGCCGAAGCGTTCGGCCGCGAACGCGGCGAGCCGCTCGCGCAACTGGCGCGCGGCGTCCTGCGCGGCCTTGCCGTTCAGATCGGAGCCCGTCGACGCCGCGGTCGCCGATGTGTTCGCGACCTTGCTCGTGTCGGTCGCCGTCACGCGGATTCGCCCGAAGCCGACGCCGAGCTCGTGCGCGACGACCTGCGCGACCTTCGTGTTGAGCCCCTGGCCCATCTCGGTGCCGCCGTGGTTCACGAGGATCGAGCCGTCGGTATAGATGTGGACGAGCGCGCCCGCCTGGTTGAAATGCGTGACGTTGAACGCGATGCCGAACTTCACCGGCGTGAGCGCGATGCCCTTCTTCAGCACCGGGTTCGCCGCGTTGAACGCGCGCGTCGCCGCGCGGCGCTCGCGGTATTCGCTCGTCGCCTCGAGCTCGGCGATCAACTCGTGCAGCACGTTGTCCTCGACCGTCTGCCCGTACGGCGTCACGTTGCGCTCGGTCTTGCCGTACAGGTTCGCGCGGCGCACGTCGAGCGGATCGCGGCCGAGCGAGCGCGCGACGCTGTCGATGATGGACTCTATCGCGAACGCGCCCTGCGGTCCGCCGAAGCCGCGGAACGCGGTGTTCGACTGCGTGTTCGTCTTCCCGCAGCGGCCGACGATCGACACATCGGGCAGCCAGTACGCGTTGTCGAAGTGACACACCGCGCGCGTCATCACGGGCCCCGACAGATCGGCGGAGAAGCCGCAGCGCGACGTCATGTCGACCGACACGCCTTCGATCACGCCCGCGTCGTCGAAGCCGACGTCGTAGCGGTAATGGAAGTCGTGCCGCTTGCCGGTGATCATCATGTCGTCGTCGCGATCGGGGCGCAGCTTCACGGGGCATTGCAGCTTCCACGCGGCGAGCGCCGCGCAGCACGCGAACAGGCCCGATTGCGATTCCTTGCCGCCGAAGCCGCCGCCCATCCGCCGGCATTCGACGAGCACGTCGTGCGACGCGAGCCCGAGCACGTGCGCGACGAGATGCTGCATCTCGCTCGGATGCTGCGTCGAGCTGTAGACGTGCATCGCGCCGTCTTCCTTCGGCACCGCGTATGCGATCTGCCCTTCCAGATAGAACTGCTCCTGGCCGCCGAGCGTCAGCTCGCCCGTGCCGCGATGCGCGGCGTGCGCGATCCGCGCGGCCGCGTCGCCGCGCGCGAGCGTCATCGGCGGGATCACGTACGAATCGGCCGCGCGCGCGTCCTGCGCGGTCAGGATCGCCGGCAGCTCGTCGTATTCGATCTGCGCGCGGCGTGCGGCCGCGCGCGCCGCGTCGTGCGACGTCGCGACGACGACGAACATCGGCTGCCCGACGTACTGGACGACGCCGTCGGCGAGCACCGGATCGTCGTGAACGATCGGCCCGCAATCGTTGACGCCCGGAATGTCCGCGGCGGTCAGCACGGCGACGAAGCCCGCCGACGCGCGCACCGCGTCGAGCCGCATCGACACGATCTTCGCGTGCGGCTTCGCGGACAGGCCGAGCGCCGCGTGCAGCGTGCCCGCGACGAGCGGGATGTCGTCGGTGTAGGTCGCGCGCCCGCTCACGTGCAGATGCGCGGATTCGTGCGGACGCGACACGTGGACTTGCTTGAACGCGTCGCGCTCGGCGTCGGCGGCGACGCTCAGGAAAGGTTCGGCTTGCTGATTCATGATGCGATGCTCCGCTTGGCGTCGATCGGTCAGGAGGCGGCCGGCTCGGCGGCGACTTCGCGCACGTTCACGGCCGCGGCGGGCAGCGGATCGTGCGGGCGGGTCTCCAGCCAGAAGCGGTACAACAGGTTCTTCGCGGTCTCGATCCGGTACGCGCTCGACGCGCGCATGTCGGTGAGCGGCGCGTAATCGTCGTCGAGCGCGCGCATCGCCGCGAGCGCGGCGGCTTCGTCCCAGACGGCGTCGGCGAGCACGGCCTCCGCGTGCGGCGCGCGCTTCGGCGTCGCGGCCATCCCGCCGAACGCGATGCGCGGCGCGCGGATCGACTCGCCGTCCATGACGAACGCGAACGCCGCGCAGACGGCCGAGATGTCGGAATCGAAGCGCTTCGACAGCTTGTACGTGCGGAATCGCAGGTTTGCGCGCGCGCCGGTGCGCTTCGGCACCCTCAATGCGACGACGAGCTCGTGCTCGGCCATGTCCTTCTTCTGATAGCCGAGATACAGATCCTCGAGCGGCAGCTCGCGCGTCGCGTCGCCGCCGCGCAGCACGACGCGCGCACCGAGCGCGATGAGGCCGGGCATCGAATCGCCGATCGGCGAGCCGTTCGCGACGTTGCCGCCCATCGTCCCCGCGTTGCGGATCGGCAGCGACGCGAAGCGCTTCCACATCTCGGTGAGCTCCGGATAGTGCGCGGCGAGCGCCGCATACGCGGCCTCGAGCGTCGCGCCCGCGCCGATCTCGATCCAGTCGCCGTGCTCGGCGATCCGGCGCAGCTCGGCCACCTGGCCGACGTAGATCACGTCGCCCAAATCCCGGAGCTGCTTCGTCACCCACAGGCCGACGTCGGTACTGCCCGCGAGCACGCGCGCCGACGGCTTGTCGGCCTTCAGCCGCGCGAGCGCGTCGAGCGTGCGCGGCGCGTCGAACGTGCGGCCCGCGTGCTCGTAGTGAAACGTGTCGTCGCGGCGCAGCGCGTCCAGCATGCGCGCGAGCGCGGCGACGTCCACGGGGGCCTTCGGCGGCGGCGCGTCGAACATCCGCACCGCCGCGTCAACGATCGGCCGGTAGCCGGTGCAGCGGCACAGGTTGCCCGTCAGCGCGTCGGCGATCTCGGCGCGCGACGGCGTCGTCCGGTCGGCGCACGGCGCGCCGTGCCCGTGCTTCTCGTACAGCGCCCACATCGACATCGCGAAGCCCGGCGTGCAGAAGCCGCACTGCGAGCCGTGGCATTCGACGAGCGCGTCCTGCACCGGATGCAGCGCGCCGTCCGGCTGGCGCAGATCCTCGACCGTGAAGAGCGCGCGGCCGTCGAGCGTCGGCAGGAACTGGATGCACGCGTTGACCGCCTTGAAATCGACGCCGCCCGCGTCGTTCAGCTCGCCGACGACGACCGTGCACGCGCCGCAGTCGCCTTCCGCGCAACCTTCCTTCGTGCCGGTGCAATGCGCGTCCTCGCGCAGATACTGGAGCACCGTGCGGGTGACGTTCGCGCCGCTGACCTCGCGGATCGCCTGGCGATGATAGAAACGGATCGGCTCACTCATGTTGCGTCGTTCTCGAAAATGGGGACATGCATGGACGATGTCCGTGCGTGCAGCGCCGAACCGGCGCGCAGGCGGCCGCCGCGGCCGTCGTCGTCACAATTCGCACGCTATCACCGTCAAATTCCGGAACCCATAGCCGCCCGCGCATGCGGTTTATATCGCTGCGACGATATGCCGCTTTGCGCACCGTTTAACTAAGCAGTACCTGCAAGAAAACCGGTTCCATGTAAAAATTCGGCTTTCGCATCAAATGGATGCGCGTCTTCGTTCCGTCCCCCAATGTCCGCCGATTCCGCCCCTTCCCCGCGCAGCGCGTCCGCCACGACGCTGCAGATCGTCTCCGTCGTTTCGTTCACGTTCGTCTGCTACCTGACCATCGGGCTGCCGCTCGCCGTGCTGCCGGGCTTCGTGCACGACGAGCTCGGCTTTTCCGCGATCGTCGCGGGCGCGGCGATCAGCGTGCAGTATTTCGCGACGCTCGCGTCGCGGCCGCTCGCCGGTCGCTGCGCGGACACGCTCGGCCCGAAGCGCACCGTGCTGCGCGGGCTCGCCGCTTGCGGCGCGAGCGGCGCGCTGCTGCTTTCGGCGTTCGCGTTCGCGCGCTGGCCGGCCGCGAGCATCGTGCTGCTCGTCGCGAGCCGGCTCGTGCTCGGCATCGGCGAGAGCCTCGTCGGCACGGGCGCGATCCTGTGGGGAATCGGCCGCGTCGGCACCGCGCACAACGC
Source organism: Burkholderia oklahomensis C6786 (assembly GCF_000959365.1). Classification (NCBI taxonomy): domain Bacteria; kingdom Pseudomonadati; phylum Pseudomonadota; class Betaproteobacteria; order Burkholderiales; family Burkholderiaceae; genus Burkholderia; species Burkholderia oklahomensis. The sequence goes on along the minus strand of NZ_CP009555.1, from coordinate 2,577,551 downwards.
GCGCGTGATCTCGTGGAACGGCATCGCGACGTACGGCGCACTCGCGATCGGCGCGCCCGTCGGCGTCGCGATCTCGCATGCGCTGATTCCCGCCGTGCTCGGCGTGCTCGTGATCGCGCTCGCCGCCGCCGGCTACTATCTCGCGCGGCTGATCGCGCCCGTGCCGCTCGTGCACGGCGAACGGATGTCGTATGCGAGCGTGCTCACCCGCGTGCTGCCGCACGGCCTCGGCCTCGCGCTCGGCTCGGCCGGCTTCGGCTCGATCGCGACCTTCATCACGCTCTACTACGCCGAACGCCACTGGCCGAATGCGGCGCTGTCGCTGACCGTGTTCGGCACGCTCTTCATCGGCGCGCGCCTGTTGTTCGCGAACACGATCAAGACGCACGGCGGATTCCGCGTCGCGATCGTGTCGTTCGCGTTCGAATGCGCGGGCCTCCTGATGCTGTGGCTCGCGCCCGTGCCGCACGTCGCGCTCGTCGGCGCGGCGCTGACGGGCTTCGGTTTCGCGCTGATCTTCCCCGCGCTCGGCGTCGAGGCGGTCGCGCTCGTGCCGCCCGCGAGCCGCGGCGCGGCGCTGTCCGCGTATTCGGTGTTCCTCGATCTGTCGCTCGGCATCACGGGACCGCTTGCCGGCTACGTCGCCGGCGCGTTCGGCTATCCGCAGGTGTTCCTGTGCGCGGCCGTCGCGGCGGCGGCGGGCGTCGCGCTGTCGACGGTGCTGTATCAGCGACAGGCGCGCTTGTCCGGCAGCGGCGCGGCCGCCTGAGCGGTCGCGGCGCGTCCGGCGGCGCTTCTGCCGCCGCGCGCCCGACGACGAAACGAAAAAGCCGCCCGCGCATTGCGGGCGGCTTGCTTTTTAGGCAGCCACGGCGCCTTCGCGTGCACGAGCCGACACGCCGTCCGGGCCGCGCCGGCTGCTTGGCGATTGCGTCAAATGGCGCTCAGCGGCAGGCGAAGAGCGGCGAGCGATGGGCCATGGGCTGCTGGCGGGCGGCGACTGACGGAAAGCGGTTGGCGGTTGGCGGTTGGCGGTTGGCGGTTGGCGGTTGGCGGTTGGCGGTTGGCGGTTGGCGGGCGGCGGTTGGCGGTTGGCGGTTGGCGGTTGGCGGTTGGCGGTTGGCGGTTGGCGGTTGGCGGGCGGCGGTTGGCGGTTGGCGGGCGGCGGTTGGCGGTCGGCGGTCGGCGGTCGGCGGTCGGCGGTTGGCGGTTGGCGGGCGGCGGGCGGCGGGCGGCGGGCGGCGGTGCAACAGGATAGCCGTCGGCGACATCGGCCACGTGCGCCGAGCGACCCGCTCCCCGAGCCACGCCCCGTAGCGACTTCGCGCGCATCGCTCCGAAATGCGCGCGACAGCCAGTCCAGCCCGCCGCGCCCGTTCAGGCGATCCGCACGAAGAGGCGGCGCGTCAGATCGAATGCGACCAGATTGCCGGCCACGACGAGCATCAGCCCGACTACCGCGAGCGGCGACCACCGATATCCCTCGAACACCGTCGATGCGGCGAGCGCGACGATCGGGAACAGCACCGTGCAATAGGCGGCCCGCTCCGGTCCGATCCGGCCGACGAGCGTCAGGTACGCGGTGAAGCCGATCACCGAGCCCGGCACCGCGAGATACACGAGCGCGCCGAGATAGCGCGGGCTCGTGTCGAGCGTGAACGGCAGCCCGGCTGCGACGCCGCCGACGGTCAGGATCGCCGCGCCGATCAGCATCGCCCAGCCGTTGGTCGCGAGCGGATGGAGCCCCATCGACTGCATCCGGCTCGACAGCAGGTTGCCCGCCGAAAAGCACATCGTGCCCGCAAACGCGATCGCGAGACCGATCCAGGTCGCGCGATCATCGACGTGCCCCGCCATCTGCTGCCAGAACAGGCAAGCGATGCCGGTCAGGCCGAGCAGCGCGCCGGCGATCGCGGACGCCCGCAGCGGACGGCCCATGAACACGCGCCCGTTGATCGAATTGAGCAGCGGCGCGGTCGAGAACACCACCGCGACGAGGCCGCTCGGCACGACCTGCTCCGCGTAGTAGAAGCACAGGAAGTTGAGGCAGAAGAGCGCGAAGCCTTGCGCGGCAAGGTAGCGCCATGCTTCGCGCGGTGGCCGAACCGGCCTGCGCATCAGGCGCAGCAGCACGAACATTGCCGCCGCCGCCAGCCAGAAGCGCCAGGCGATCGACACGGGCGGCGGCACGCTGCCCAGTTGCCATTTGATCGCGATCCAGGTGGTGCCCCAGATCAGCACGGTGACGACGTAAAGCGACAGGTTCATGGCGAATTCGAAAACGGAAGCGGAAGCGGGAATCCGACTATGCCGCCGCGCATCCCGCGCCGATTGTCTGGAATTGCGGTCTTTTGCGGACGGGCGGGCCGCGCGCGCACGTGCGCGCTTATACTCGCCCCATCATGCACACGCGCCCATCGCTTCCGCTCGACGCCAGCCTGTCCGCGCCCGCCGCCGGTTTCGTCGGCGGCGAGGCGCCGTTCGGCCTGCAGTCCGTCTGCCGGACGCTCGCCGAGGCGAACGCCACGCTAGAGCGCTTCGCGTGGCTCGGCGACCATCTGGCGATCGCCGAGTGGACGCGCGTCACCGAGGAAAGCGAGACGGTCTATGCGCAGCCCGGGCATCACACGCTGTCGTGCTACCTCGACGGCGGCTACCGCACCGAGCGGCAGAAGGTGGCGCGCTACGGCGCGCCGAGCCTGCTCTGCGCGCTGCCGGGCGACCACGAATCGCGCTGGTGGGTGCGCGGCGAGATGCACTTCGTCCACCTCTACTTCCTGCCGGAGCACTTCGCGCAGCGCGCGGTCCGCGAACTCGACCGCGAACCGCGCGAGCTGAAGCTCGCCGACCGCACGTATTTCGAGGATGCGCGCGTCGCCGCGCTGTGCCGCGCGCTCGCGCTCGAGCGTTGGGACGACGCCGACGGCCGGCTGCGCGTGAACGAAACCGCGCATGAAGTATTGAGCCTCCTGCTGCGCGGGCAGAGCACGACGCGCTCCGACGCGCCGTTCAAGGGCGGCCTCGCGCCGACCGTGCGCCGCCGCGTGCGCGACTACATCGATACGTACCTGACGCAGCCGCTGACGCTCGGCGAGCTGGCCGAGCTCGCGTCGCTGTCCGAATACCACTTCTCGCGAATGTTCCGCGTGTCGTTCGGCCGCGCGCCGCACGCGTGGATCGCCGAGCAGCGCCTCGCCCGCGCACGCACGCTGCTGCGCACGACTGCGCTGCCGCTCGCGCAGGTCGCCGCGCACTGCGGCTACGCGAACGCCGCGCACTTCAGCCACCGCTTCCGCGACACGCACGGCGCGACGCCGGGCGCATACCGGCGGGCGATGCAGGCCGCCTAGGCGGCCCCGGCATTTCCGCTCACGTCACGTCACTCACCGCGTCCCGACAACGCCTGCTCGAGCGCCGCGACGCCCGCCGGCAGATCGACGGGCACCTTCAGATCGACCATCGTGCGGCCGAACGCATGCAGCGTGCGGAACAGATTGTGCTCGCGGCACTGCTCGCCCATCTGGCCGATCCGCACGATCGGCAGGCCGAACGAGCCCGAGATCTCGACCTGGTACTGCTTCGAGATGTGCCCGCAGATGAGCCCCGGCGTGAGCCCTTCCGGCACCGCGATGCCGACGACCGAGTTCAGCCGGCACGATTCGGGCGCGTAGAGCTCGAGCCCCATCCCCGTGACCCCCGCCTGCAACGCGAGCGAGCAGCGCAGATGGCGCGCGTAGCGATTCTCGAGCGTCTCCGCGCAGACGAGCCGCAGCGCCTCGTGCAGCGCGAGCACGCCGGACACGGGCGCCGTGTAGTGGTAGCCGGCGTTGTGCCAGAAGTTCTCGGCGAGCGCCATGTCGAGGCACCAGTGCGTGTTCGGCTCCGGGCGGCTCTTCATCCGCTCCCACGCGGCGTCGGAGAACGCGATCAGCGACACGCCCGGAATCGACGACAGCCCCTTCTGCCCGCCCGTGATCACGGCGTCGATGCCCCACGCGTCCATGTCGAGCGGCATCGTCGACAGCGTGCAGACCGCGTCGACGACGACGAGCGCGCCCGCCGCCTTGGCGATCGCCGCGATTTCCTTCAGATGGCGGTTCCAGACGGTGTTCGACGTCTCGCCGTGGACGATCGTGACGATCTCCGGGCGCTCGCGCGCGATCGCATCGGCGATCTCGTCGAGGCTCGCGACCGAGCGGTCGGACACGTCGATCGTCGCGACGTCCGCGCCGACGCGCGTCGCCATCTCGGCCATCCGTGCGCTGAAAAAGCCGTTCTTGATCGACAGCACCTTGGAGCCGCGCCACGCGAGATTCGAGATCGCCATCTCCATCGCGGCGGAGCCGGGGCCCGCGACGCCCAACACCCACTTCGTGCGCGTCTGGAACACGTAGCGCGCCATTTCCTTCACCTGCTCGATGATCTTCGCCATCGTCGCGCCCAGGTGGTTGATCACGATCGTGTTCGCCTTCGCGACCGCGGCCGGGATCGGCACGGGGCCAGCGCCCATCATGAGGAGCGGTTCTTCGGGCAGGATCGCGTCGAGCGGAACGACGACGGGACAGGGAATCGGCGAGTGATCGGTCGTGGACATGAGCTAGGCGGAACAACGGGTTGAGAATGCGGTGATCGATCGATCATTCCGCGAACCGTTGCAATGCGCAAGTGTTTTGATCGACGCGTGCTTCGGAAGCGTGCGGCGCCCGGCGGCGAAACGGCGAGGCCCCGCTGCCCGACCCCGCCGCCGACAGGCGGCCGAACGTCGCGCCGGACCGCCTGAGCGCCGCACGGCGAGGCGGGCGCCCGGCCTTTCAACTTCGACAGGCGGCCTGCGACGAATCCGGGGTTGACGCCGGCCGCCCGCCCGGCGTTCATCCGATCATCCGTGCTTTTTTCACGCGACGGCCTCGGAAAAATCCCACCGCTCCCGCCCGAATAGGCCAAATCGGCATCAAAACGCCCCTCTACTAAATCGAAAAATCATTCTTTGCAACCCGAACCGTCAAATTTCCCGAAAAAGCTTGCATTAACCATTCGATGCAATGCAGCAAATTTATTTGTTCCGCACCGGAAAAGAACTGGTGACGGCATTGCAATTCACACACAAAAATCACCAAAAAAATACCCCGCCGGCATCCCGCGCGCGGCGCTCCGCACTCCGAACCAGCGGAGTTCCGGATTGGGAACGGTACCGCGTCAGCCGCTCCACGCGGCCGCCTCGCCAGGATTAAAACCGCTGCAATCGTCGAATATCGCCCGCGCAAATCACGGAATCGGTTCACGCCCCATAAATCGGGTTCGACGTGACCGCCAGCCGATTTATTACATTCGGGATGAAATAATTATTTAGTTGACTGATGCAGTCAGCTTATTGAACAATTTGCCCAGCCTTCGATGATTTGACATTTAAGACAAGCCCTGTGCTGATCCGACAGCCCGCGGCTCGTCACGATCGAAGGTGTAAAACACAACATAATCATTTAATGGGCCAACGAAAGCTATGAACCAAATCCAGACCATGCGTGTTTTCGTATGCGTTGCAGAACTGCAGAGCTTCCGGCGGGCGGCGCGGAAGCTCGGCGTATCGAATGCGCTCGTCACGCGTTCGATCGCGATGCTCGAAACACATCTGAACACGCGTCTCATCCATCGCACGACGCGCAATCTGTCGCTGACGGAAGCGGGTATCCGCTACCTCGACGGCTGCCGGGCGCTGCTCGAGGAGTTCGATCAGCTCGAGGCGTCCGTCGAGCGGGCGGTTCACGAGCCCGTCGGCACGCTGCGCGTCGCCGTGTCCGGGTTGCTGTCGCCCGGCCGGGTCACACCCCTCGTCGACAGCTACCGGCGTCAGTACCCGAAGGTGCGCGTGCAGTTGACGCTGACCGAAGGTCCGCTCGACGTGATCGAGGCCGGCTACGACGCGGGCCTCGTCACGGGCGGCCGCCTCGACGGCAACCCGGCGCTGATCGGCCATCCGCTGATGCCGAACACGCTCGCGCTGTGCGCGGCGCCCTCGTACATCGAACGGCACGGTGCGCCGCACCGTCCGGACGATCTCGTCCGCCACGCGTGCATCGCGCTGCCGGCCGACCAGCACTCGTCGACCTGGCGCTTCGTCGATCCGGACCACTTCACGCACGTCGTGTCGCTGCAGCCCGTCTACACGGTCAACAGCGCGTCGATGGTGCGCGCGGCGACGCTCGCGGGCACCGGCATCTCGGTGCTGCCGGAAAGCTACATCGCCGACGCGCTCGAAAGCGGCGAGCTCGTGCGGATCCTCGGCGACTACCGGATCGACGATCCCGACACGCAGTTGTCGATCGTCTATCCGAACCGCCAGTTCCTGCCCGCGCGCACCCGCAGCTTCGTCGAGCACGCGCTTTACCACCTCGGCGGCCAGAAGACCGAGACGAACGGCCACTACTTCATGCGCGAGGCCGGCACCGCCAAGCGCCCCGACGTCGTCGCCGGGCTCCAGTGACGCCCGACTGAAGTAAACTGACGCGCACCTTTACCGGAGGCAAAGCGTGCGCGTAATTCTTTTCAGCAGCCGGCAGTACGACCACGATTCGTTCGATGCCGCCAACCAATCGTTCGGCTACCGGCTGCATTTCCAGCCTTCCCATCTCGACGCGGAGACGGCGGTCCTCGCGCGCGGCTACGAGGTGGTGTGTCCGTTCGTCAACGACACGCTCGACGCGGCCGTGCTCGAGACGCTCGCCGCGGGCGGCACGCGCGTCGTCGCGCTGCGCTCGGCGGGCTTCAATCACGTCGACCTCGCGGCGGCCGCCCGGCTCGGGCTCTCCGTCGTGCGCGTGCCCGCCTACTCACCGCACGCGGTCGCCGAGCACGCGGTCGCACTGATCCTCGCGCTCAACCGACGCCTGCCGCGCGCCGTCGCGCGCACCCGCGAAGGCGATTTCTCGCTGAACGGGCTGCTCGGCTTCGATCTCTTCGGCAAGACGGTCGGCGTGGTCGGCACGGGCCTCATCGGCAGCGTGTTCGCGCGGATCATGGCGGGCTTCGGGATGCGCGTGCTCGCGCATTCGCTGCCGCCGCACGACGATGCGCTGATCGCGCTCGGCGTGCGCTACGTGACGCTCGACGAGCTGCTCGCGGAATCGGACATCGTGAGCCTGCACTGCCCGCTGATGCCGGCCACCCATCATCTGATCGACGCCGACGCGCTCGCGCGGATGAAGCCGGGCGCGATGCTGATCAACACGAGCCGCGGCGGACTCGTCGATACGCAGGCGCTGATCGACGCGCTGAAAACGGGCCAGCTCGGGCACCTCGGGCTCGACGTCTACGAGGAGGAAAGCGGACTCTTCTTCGAAGACCATTCCGACCGCCCGCTGCAGGACGACGTGCTCGCGCGGCTGCTGACGTTCCCGAACGTGATCGTCACGTCGCACCAGGCATTCTTCACGCGCGAGGCGCTCGCGGAGATCGCGCATACGACGCTGTCGAACATCCGCGCGTGGCAGGACGGTGCGCCGCAGAACGTCGTCGACGCTGCGCGGCAGGGGTGACGGCCGAACGAGCAGGCGCGGCCGCGCGGGCCGGCGCCGGCGAGATGCGTGAATTGCCGCCCGGCCCGGCTGGCGTTGCGGCGTGGATCGCGTTTCGCGTTTCGCGTTTCGCGTTTCGCGTTTCGCGGTGAGCGGTGAGCGGTGAGCGGTGAGCGGTGAGCGGTGAGCGGTGTCGAATTCGTCACGATCGACGGGTTCCGGCCAAGTTCGCCAAAATCTCACCCGTGCCTCGTCGGAACCTCGGGCAAAGCTCGTTGGAGACGCATCGCGATTGCGTCGCTTTCGCCATCCTCGACGCCCGCTGTTTCCCCGCCGTTCGTCCAAGGCTCGCGCGCAATCTCCCGACGTTTCACCGGACCTCGCCGCCCGCCTTCGAAACTTCGCCCGCCCCTTGCCAAACCACGACGAACCACGCCAAACCACGACGAAGCTCAACAAACGTCGCCGTGCCGGCCCAGCTCGGCTGAACCCCTTATTGGCGCGCCGCGCGAGTCTGCTATCGTTGCGGCGATTCGCCTCCACCCGCCTCGCCAGTCCATCATGCGTTTCGACGAACCCGCGATCGCCGCCGTCTACCGGGCGATCTTCGAGCGGCGCGACATGCGCCATTTCACGTCCGCCCCGGTCGATCCCGCCGTGCTCGCACGCCTGCTGCGCGCCGCGCATCACGCGCCGAGCGTCGGCTTCATGCAGCCGTGGCGCTTCATCCGCGTGACCGATCCCGCGCTGCGCGAACGCATCCACGGGCTCGTCGACGCGGAGCGCCGCGCGACCGCCGACGCGCTCGGCGAGCGCCACGACGAATTCATGCGACTGAAGGTCGAAGGCGTGCGCGAATGCGGCGAGCTCCTCGTCGTCGCGCTCGCCGACGGACGCGAGCGGCACGTCTTCGGCCGCCGCACGCTGCCGGAGATGGACCTTGCGTCGGCCGCGTGCGCGATCCAGAACATGTGGCTCGCCGCGCGCGCCGAAGGGCTCGGGATGGGCTGGGTATCGCTCTTCGATGTCGACGCGCTCCGCCGGCTGCTCGCGATGCCCGACGGCGCGAAGCCGATCGCCGTGCTGTGCCTCGGCCACGTCGACGCGTTCTACGCGAAGCCGATGCTCGAAGAGGAGCGCTGGGCCGCGCGGATGCCGCTCGACGAATGCCTGTACGAAAACGCGTGGGACGCCGCGCCGATGCCGGCGCGCAACACCTGATCGGGCCCCAAACACAGGGGTTTTCCCTGAGATAAAATCGCGGCTGTTCCGCGCGCTTCCATCGGCGCGCCGCATTCCGCGGCGCCGGAGGCGGCGGCCCTCCCGCGAGCCTCCGATGCCACTGCCCCTGTTCGCCCTTGCCGTCGCCGCGTTTGGTATCGGTACCACCGAGTTCGTCATCATGGGACTCCTGCCGAACGTCGCGCGCGATCTCGGCGTGTCGATTCCGGCCGCTGGCATGCTCGTGTCCGGCTATGCGCTCGGCGTCACGATCGGCGCGCCGATCCTCGCCGTCGTCACCGCGAAGATGCCGCGCAAGGCGGCGCTCCTCGCACTCATCGGCGTGTTCATCGTCGGCAATCTCTTTTGCGCGGTCGCGCCCGGCTACGCGACGCTGATGATCGCGCGCGTCGTCACCGCGTTCTGCCACGGCGCGTTCTTCGGAATCGGCTCGGTCGTCGCGAGCAGCCTCGTCGCGCCGAACAAGCGCGCGCAGGCGATCGCGCTGATGTTCACCGGCCTGACGCTCGCGAACGTGCTCGGCGTGCCGCTCGGCACAGCGCTCGGGCAGGCGTTCGGCTGGCGCGCGACGTTCTGGGCCGTCACCGGCATCGGCGCGCTCGCGGCGGCGGCGCTCGCCGTCTGCGTGCCGAAGCGCCTCGAGATGCCCGCGGCCGGCATCGCGCGCGAGTTCGGCGTATTGCGCCACCCGCAGGTGCTGATGGTGCTCGGCATCAGCGTGCTCGCGTCGGCGAGCCTCTTCACCGTGTTCACGTACATCACGCCGATCCTCGAGGACGTCACGGGCTTCACGCCGCACGACGTCACGCTCGTGCTGCTGCTCTTCGGTCTCGGCCTGACGGTCGGCGGCACGGTGGGCGGCAGGCTCGCCGACTGGCGGCGCATGCCGTCGCTCGTCGCGACGCTCGCCGCGATCGGCGTCGTGCTCGCCGCGTTCGCGGGCACGATGCGCGCGCCGCTGCCCGCGCTCGCGACGATCTTCGTATGGGGCGTGCTCGCGTTCGCGATCGTGCCGCCGCTGCAGATCCTGATCGTCGATCGCGCGAGCCACGCGCCGAATCTCGCGTCGACGCTCAACCAGGGCGCGTTCAATCTCGGCAACGCGCTCGGCGCCTGGCTGGGCGGCACCGCGATCCACGCGGGCGTGCCGCTCGCGAAGCTGCCGTGGGCGGGCGCCGCGCTCGCGATGGCGGCGCTCGCGCTGACGTTGTGGTCGGCGTCGCTCGAACGGCGCGCGCTCGCGGGGCCCGCCGAATGCGCATGACGCCGGCTCCGACGTCGGGTTCGCCGTGCGTTCGAGCGGCGAACGAGCGACGTGCGGGCGGCCGCGCAAAAAGCGCGCAGCAGGCAACGCATCGATCTCCACCCATAGAGTTGAAACTGGCGCACGATAACCAGTTGCGCGCCTGATGAATGCGACCGCCTCCCGCTCGCCGCGCCTGCAGGCGCGGCCCTTCGATGCCGGATCGAGCGTGGCGTGCGCGTCCCGGGACGGCCGATTTGCTCGCCCCGCACTCGAGCGTCGCCCGGCGGACAGCTCGGCTCGAAGCACGCCAATACGCGACGAGCGCCCAACTTTTCACGCATGCGGCGCGCGACCGTCGGCTCGGTGCGGCGCGGCTCGGTGCGGCTCGGTGCGGCTCGGTGCGGCTCGGTGCGGCTCGGCGCGGCTCGGCGCGGCTCGGCGCGGCTCGGCGCGGCTCGCATGAATCGTACGGACGCTGCGGCCTTCGCATACGGCCGAGCGACGCGAGAACGACGCGCGCACCGAACGCCGCCATTCCCGCAGCACACGCCCCGTCCTCGCGCATGCCCGACCGACGCGCCGACTCCGCCGGACCGCGCGACACGCATCGCGATGGAGCGATTCGGCCCGCCGGTGTAGCATCACGGCCGTTATGAAGACGATCCTCACCCGCGATTTCCTCGCGCTCATTCTCAGCGTCGCCGTGGTCGGCCTGGGCACGGGCGCCACGCTCCCCCTCACCGCGCTCGCGCTCACCGAAGCGGGCCACGGCACCGACATCGTCGGCATGCTGACCGCCGCGCAGGCGGGCGGCGGCCTCGTCGTCGTGCCGTTCGTGTCGGCGATCACGAAGCGTCTCGGCGCGCGGCAGGTCATCGTCGCATCGGTGCTCGTGCTCGCCGCGGCGACCGCGCTGATGCAGTTCACGTCGAGCCTCGTCGTCTGGGGCGTGCTGCGCGTCGTCTGCGGCGCCGCACTGATGCTGCTCTTCACGATCGGCGAGGCGTGGGTCAACCAGCTCGCCGACGACGCGACGCGCGGCCGCGTCGTCGCGATCTACGCGACCAACTTCACGCTGTTCCAGATGGCGGGCCCCGTGCTCGTCAGCCAGATCGCCGGAATGACGAACGCGCGCTTCGCGCTGAGCGGCGCGCTCTTCCTGCTCGCGCTGCCGTCGCTCGCGTCGATCCGGAAGACGCCCGTCGGCGACGAGCCGCATCACGAAGCGCACGATCGCTGGACGCGCGTGATGCCGAAGATGCCTGCGCTCGTCGTCGGCACTGCGTTCTTCGCGCTGTTCGACACGCTCGCGCTGTCGCTGTTGCCGCTCTTCGCCATGGAGCGCGGCGTCGCGAGCGAAACGGCCGTGCTGCTCGCGGCGATCCTGCTGTTCGGCGACACCGCGATGCAATTTCCGATCGGCTGGCTCGCCGACAAGCTCGGCCGCGAGCGCGTGCACATCGGTGCGGGCTGCGTCGTGCTCGCGCTGCTGCCGCTCTTGCCCGCCGTCGTCGCGACGCCGTGGCTCTGCTGGCCGCTCCTCTTCGTGCTCGGCGCGGCGGCGGGCAGCGTCTACACGCTGTCGCTCGTCGCATGCGGGCAGCGCTTTCGCGGCTCGGCGCTCGTGACGGCGAGCTCGCTCGTGTCGGCGTCGTGGAGCGCGGCGAGCTTCGGCGGGCCGCTCGTCGCGGGCGCGCTGATGGAGCAGTTGGGCGGCGACGCGCTGATCGGCGTGCTGATCGTGTCGGCGCTCGCGTTCCTCGCCGCTGCACTGTGGGAGCGGCGGGCGTTGCCGATGCACGCGGTTCGGCAGGAGCGCTGACGAGAAAAGGTGAAGGCGGCGCGGTCGGGTTGCCGGTGCGCGAGAGCGCGCATCGCGCGGGACTTGGCGAAATCGCGCGTGACGCCGAATTTCGTACGCCCGGCTCCGGACTTGGGACTTAAAAACTCTAACAAAATGAGTGTTTGGGGGCTGTTAACCCGCCGCGCGTTTTGTTAACCTCTTCGTTGTTTCGCTGACGAGGAGGCCATGGCCAAACCGATACTCGATGACGAACTGTGGTCACTGATCCAACCGCTGCTGCCTCCACCGAAGCCACGCCGTACGCGATACCCGGGCCGCAAGCCGCTGGACGATCGCGCCGTGCTGACCGGCATCCTGTTCGTGCTGCAATCCGGTATTCCCTGGGAAATGCTTCCGCAGGAAATGGGCTGCGGCTCGGGCATGAGCTGCTGGCGCAGACTGCGCGACTGGCAACAGGCGGGTGTCTGGGACCGGCTGCACGAAGTATTGCTGGCCAAACTTCGTGCAGCCGATCGCATCGACTGGTCGCGTGTGGTTATCGATTCGTCCTCCATTCGTGCAGTGGGATCGGGTCAAAAACAGGACCCAATCCCACCGATCGGGCGCGACCCGGTTCAAAGCACCATCTCGTTACCGAAGCGCAGGGCATCCCGCTCGCGCTGATCCTCACGGGTGCCAATCGCAACGACGTCACCCAACTGCTGCCTCTGATCGAGGCCATTCCGCCCATTCGTGGCAAGCGCGGGAGGCCTCTGTCAAAGCCCGTCGTTGTGCAGGCCGATCGCGGTTACGACCACGACAAATATCGTAAGCCCTTGCACGCTGCCGGTATCGCCACGCAGATCGCACGCCGTGGTGAGCCCCACGGCAGCGGCCTCGGCAAGACCCGGTGGGTCGTCGAGCGCACCTTCGCGTGGCTGCACAACTTCAGACGTCTGCGCATTCGGTTCGAGCGCCTCGCCGCCATACACGAGGCGTTCATGAAAATCGCCGCCTGCATCATTTGCTGGCGACACCTCCAAAAATCATTCTGTTAGCGCTTCTTAGGACTTGGGACGCGGCAAAAGGTCAACGCAAACCCATCGCGCCCCGCCTGCCCCGTTCCAAAATCGCGCCGACGCGCCGAAACGACAAAGGCGCCTGCAGCATCGAAGCCGCAAGCGCCTGATTCGACCACCCCGCACCGCCCGCCGCTCGACATCGATCGCCGGGCGGCGCGGGAATCGCCCTTCTCTCTACCGCCTCATCCCTTCAGCGCCGGCAGGATCTTCCCGACGCACGCGCCGAAGCCGACGCGATACCCATCGCCCTCGCACCAGCCGGCAAGCGTCAGCTCGTCGCCGTCTTCGATGAACGCGCGCGTGCCGCCGCTCGCGAGTGCGATCGGCTCCTTGCCGTTCCACGTCAGCTCGAGCAGGCTGCCGAACGCATCCTTCGCCGGTCCGCTGATCGTGCCCGAGCCCATCAGGTCGCCGACCCGCGTGTTGCAGCCCGACACCGTGTGATGCGCGAGCTGCTGCGCCATCGTCCAGTACATGTGCTTGAAGTTCGTGCGCGCGATCGTCGTCGCGTCCGCAGCGCCGTCCGGCTTCAGGCGCACTTCGAGCTCGACGTCGAACGCGTGCTTGCCGCCGTGGCGCAGATACGCGAGCGGCTCCGGCTCCTGCTTCGGCTGCTCTGCGCGGAACGGCTCGAGCGCGTCGAGCGTGACGATCCACGGCGAGATCGACGTCGCGAACGTCTTCGCGTTGAACGGCCCGAGCGGCACGTATTCCCATTGCTGGATGTCGCGCGCGCTCCAGTCGTTCACGAGCACCATCCCGAAGATGTGCGATTCCGCGTCCTCGCACGCGATCGGCTCGCCGAGCGCGCTGCCGCGGCCGACGATGAAGCCCGTCTCGAGCTCGATGTCGAGCTTGCGGCACGCGCCGAACACCGGACGGTCGCTGTCCGGCAGCTTCAGCTGCCCGTTCGGCCGGCGCACCGGCGTGCCGCTCACGACGACCGACGACGCGCGGCCGTTGTAGCCGATCGGCATCTCCAACCAGTTCGGCAACAGCGCATTCTTCGAATCGCGAAACATCGAGCCGACGTTCGTCGCGTGCTCCTTCGACGAGTAGAAATCGGTGTAGCCGGGAATGTCGACGGGCAGATGCAGCGTCGCGTCGCGCTGCGCGACGAGCACGCGCGCGCGCAGCGCGGCGTCGTCGCGAAGCCGCGCGTCGTTGCGCTCGAAGAGCGCGCTCAGCTGGATGCGCACGCTGCGCCACGCGTCGCGGCCAAGCGCGATGAAGTCGTTCAGCGCCGGCCGCTCGAACACGGCCGCCCCGCCCTGCACCGTCAACAGGCCCGCGCGCGCGAGCTCGGCGAGATCGACGATCGCATCGCCGAGCGCGACGCCCGCGCGACGCGCCGGATGACGCGCATCGCTGAAGATGCCGAACGGCAGGTTCTGGATCGGGAAATCGCATGCGGCGTCGTTCGCCGCGTCGAGCCAGCTCTTGCGGGAAGGATCGAGGGTCGCGCGCAGCGCGTCGGGAATGGCGCTCATCGTTGCTCCGGGTTGAAGTGTTTTTCGAGGCCTTGCCAGCATTCGAAGTAATTCGCCTGCAATTGCGCCGTGTCGAGCGCGAAGCGCGTCGGACGGATCAGCGTGCGGGTTTCGAACATGAACGCCATCGTGTCGCCGACCTTGCTCGGCTTCGACGTATCGATCGAAGAGGCCTTCTCGAACGTGTCCGCATCCGGCCCGTGGCCCGACATGCAGTTGTGCAGGCTCGCGCCGCCCGGCACGAAGCCTTCCGCCTTCGCGTCGTAGACGCCGTGCACGAGGCCCATGAACTCGCTCGCGACGTTGCGATGGAACCAAGGCGGGCGAAACGTGTCCTCGGCCGCGAGCCAGCGCGGCGGGAAGATCACGAAGTCGATCGCGTCGACGCCCGGCGTGTCGCTTTGCGACTGCAGCACGAGGAAGATCGACGGATCCGGGTGGTCGTAGCTGATCGAGCCGATCGTGTTGAAGTGACGCAGGTCGTACTTGTACGGCACGTAGTTGCCGTGCCACGCGACCACGTCGAACGGCGAATGATCGATGTCCGCGCGCCAGAGCCGGCCGTTCAGCTTCGCGACGAGCTCGAACGCGCCTTCGCGATCTTCGTACGACGCGTTCGGCGTCAGGAAATCGCGCGGATTCGCAAGCCCGTTCGAGCCGATCGGCCCGAGATCCGGCAGCCGCAGCAGCGCGCCGAAGTTCTCGCAGATATAGCCGCGCGCCTGCCCGTCCGGCAGCGCGACCGAAAAGCGCACGCCGCGCGGGATCACCGCGATCTCGAACGGCTCGACGTCGAGCCGGCCGAGCTCCGTCATGATGAAGAGCCGCCCTTGTTGCGGGACGATCAGCAATTCGCCGTCCGCGCTATAGAAGAAGCGGTCGCGCATCGAGCGGTTCGCCGCGTACAGATGGATCGCGCAACCGCTCATCGCCGCGGCCGAGCCGTTGCCCGCCATCGTCACCCAGCCGTCGACGAAATCGGTCGGCTGCGCGGGCATCGGCAGCGGATCCCAGCGCAGCTGGTTCGGCGGCGTCGGCGGCACGTCGTCCGAATCGCCGAAGTCGGCGACGATCCGACGCTCGCCGGACGCGAGCTCGAACGGCCGATGCACGGCGGCCGGCCGGATCCGGTACAGCCACGACCGGCGGTTGTGGCCGCGCGGCGCGGTGAACGCGGTGCCGGACAACTGCTCCGCATAGAGCCCGTACGGCGCGCGCTGCGGCGAATTGCGCGCGTGCGGCAGCGCGCCCGGCAGCGCCTCGGTCGCGAATTCGTTCGCGAAGCCGCTCTGGTAGCCGGCTTCGCCCGGTTTCGAAAAATCCAGTGTCATGATTGTCGTTCTCTCCATTCAAGCGACGCTCGGCGCGGCCGTGCCGCGCCGCCGCGTCACGCTCGCGAGGCCGATCACGAAGATGGCCGAGCACAGCACCGGCACGGCCGCCGCGTGAAACAGCGCATCGTTCGACCAGCCGAGCGCGATCAGCTGCCCGCCGACGAGCGGCCCGAGCACGGAGCCGACGCGGCCCACGCCGAGGCTCCAGCCGATGCCCGTCGAGCGCAGCGACGTCGGGTAATAATGGCCCGCGAGCGCGTTGACCGCGGGCTGTCCGCCGACGATGCAAAAGCCGCCGACGAACACGGCTGCGAGCAGCCAGGGAAACGCATGCGCGACCGAGCCGATCAGGCCGACTGCGATCGTCGCGCATGCGAAGCACGCGAACAGCACGCGCGCGAAGCCGTGCCGCTCGATGAACCAGCCGAGCGACAGCGTGCCGATCACGCCGCCCGTCTGCAGCACCGTGCCGACGACGACGGCCGTGCCGCTCGCGTAGCCCGCGTCGCGCATCACGGTCGGTAGCCAGTTCGACAGGAAGTACAGGTCGATCAGATTCATGAAGTTGATCGCCCACAAGAGCAGCGTGACGCCCATGCGTCCCGCGCGGAACAGCTCGGCGACGGGCGCGCCCTGCGGCGCCGCTTCGCGCACGACGAGCCGCGTGTCGGGCGAGAGCGCGAGCTGCGGCGCGAACTTCGCGAGCCACGCGCGCGCCGCTGCGTGCCGGCCGCGCAGCACGAGGATCTGCGGCGACTCCGGCAGGCGCGCGGCCATCGCGATCGCGAGCGCGAGCGGCACCGCGCCGCCGACGAAGAACACCGCGCGCCAGCCGAACGCCGGAATCAGCGCGGCGCTGACGAAGCCGCCCAGCGCCGCGCCGGCGGTGAAGCCGCACGACACGATCATCATCCGCTTCACGCGATGCGCGCCCGGGCTGCATTCGCCGACGAGCGCCATCGCGTTCGGCATGATGCAGCCGAGCCCCAGGCCCGTGACGAAGCGCAGCGCCATCAGCGTCGGAATCGACGTCGCGAACGGCGTCGCGAGCATCGTCAGTGCGAAGAACAGCGTCGCGCCGATCAGCACGGGCCGCCGGCCAATCCGGTCGGCGAGCACCGACAGGCCGAGCGCACCGATCAGCATCCCGAACAGACTCGCGCTGAACACCGGGCCGAGCGCCTGCTTCTTCACGCCCCACTCGGCGATCACGCTCGGCGCGACGTAGCCCATCGCCTGCGCATCGAAGCC
This sequence comes from Burkholderia oklahomensis C6786, assembly GCF_000959365.1. Classification (NCBI taxonomy): domain Bacteria; kingdom Pseudomonadati; phylum Pseudomonadota; class Betaproteobacteria; order Burkholderiales; family Burkholderiaceae; genus Burkholderia; species Burkholderia oklahomensis. The sequence continues at coordinate 2,560,612 of NZ_CP009555.1, read as the reverse complement.
GTCGATCACGAGACACAGCCCGCAGAGCGCGAGCAGCATCACGTGAAACGCGGGCCGATGCATGTCGTCGATCACGCGCTCGACGTCGATCACGCGTGCGGCGGCGGGCGCGGTCATTGCGGCGCCGACGCGCCGGGCGCGCCGCCTTGCGTCACCGCGCCGCTGCGCGCGAGCGCCATCGCTTCGCGCAGCACGTCGAGATCGCCGACCTGGTTCGCAAGCAGCAGGATCAGCTTCGCGTTGACGAGCTGGCTCTCGCTGTCGGGCAAGTCGCGGTGCATGTCGATCAGCGCCTCGTAGAACGCGTCCGGATCGGACAGACGCAAGCGGGTGTCGAGGTGCATCGGGTGTCTCCTGGTCGCTGTCGATATGTGTTGCAGTCACGCGTTGCAGATCGCGCGCGCGAGCGCCGCGCGCACCGCGCGCGCGTCCGGCGTGCGAAAGCGCGCGCAGACGTGCTGGTCCGGACGCAGCAGGTAGAACGTGCCGGGACGCGCGTCGTAGCGCTGCGCGGCGAGCCCTTCGCTGTCCTCGACCACGTCGACGCCCGCCACCGCGCGCGCTTCGCCCTTCGGCACGACGAGCACGGGCGCGACGGCCAGCGCGTGGCCGCGCGTCGCGTCGACGAGCGCGGGCGCATCGCCGATCGAGCCGAACAGGACGGCGGCGAAGCCGCCCTTCAGATGCTGCAGCAGCCAGCCGTGCTCGCCGTTCGCGAGCACGGGCGCGTCGAGCGCGACCGCGCCCGGAACCGGCGCGCGTTCGAACGCGTCGCCCGCGCGATCGGGCGTATTGAGCGGCGAGTCGGCGAGCACGGCCGGCACCGACAGCCGGCCGCTGTTGACGAGCTTGCGCGCGAACTCGCAATCGCGCGCGAGCTTGAGCGTCGCGTCGCGGAACACGCGCGAGATCGGGCTCTTCGGCGTGATGAAGTCGGTCGAGCGCGTCGAGTTGCGGATGTTCTCGTCGGCCGCGAATTCGCGCTCGCTGGCGTACGTGTCGAGCAGACGATCGGGTGCCTCGCCGTCGAGCACGAGCTTCAGCTTCCACGCGAGGTTGTCGGTGTCCTGCACGCCGCTGTTCGCGCCGCGCGCGCCGAACGGCGACACGCCGTGCGCCGAGTCGCCCGCGAACAGCACGCGGCCGTGCCGGAAGCGGTCCATCCGCTGGCAGCGGAACGTGTAGACGCTCACCCATTCGAGCTCGAACTCGACGTTGGGCCCGAGCAGCGCGCGCACGCGCGAAATCACGCGCTCCGGCGCTTTCTCGGCGACGGGATCGGCGTCCCAGCCGAGCTGGAAATCGATGCGCCACACGTCGTCCGGCTGGCGGTGCAGCAGTACCGACTGATTGCGATGGAACGGCGGATCGAACCAGAACCAGCGCTCGGCCGGAAACGGCGCCTTCATCTTCACGTCGGCGATCAGGAAGCGGTCCTTGAACGTGCGGCCGCGGCTGTCGAGACCCATCATCGCGCGCAGCGGGCTCTTCGAGCCGTCGGCCGCGATCACGTAGCGCGCGCGCAGCGTGTACGGCCCTTCCGGCGTGTCGACTTCGAGCTCCGCATGGTCGGGCGTCTGCCTGATTCCCGTCACGCGATTCTTCCAGCGCAGATCGAGATTCGGCAGCTCGAGCGCGCGCTCGGCCAGATAGCCTTCGACATAGTACTGCTGCAGATTGACGAACGCCGGCCGCGCATACCCGGCCTCGGGCAGCAGGTCGAACGCGTAGATCAGCTCGTCTTGCAGGAACACCTTGCCGACGTGCCAGCTCACGCCCTTCTGCGCCACCCGCTCGCCGCAGCCGAGACGATCGAGGATCTCGAGCGTGCGCTTCGCGAAGCAGATCGCGCGCGAGCCGGTCGACAGCGTGTCGTCGTCGTCGAGCAGCACGACGGGCACGCCCTGCTGCGCGAGATCGACCGCCGCCGCGAGCCCGACGGGCCCCGCGCCGACGACGACGGCCGGATGCGGCTCGCCGGCGTCGGCGCCGGCGGCGCGCGGACGATAATCGAACTTGAGCGTCTGATAATCGATGGTCATGATCGCCGCCCGCCGTGCTCAGCCTTCGAGGGTGCGCCACATGTCCTTGTCGCGCTCGGCCGTCCAGATCCGCGGATCCGGATATTGCGTGGCCTCGTCGAACGCGCGCGTCACGTCGAACGGCATGCAGTGGTCGAAGATCACCCACTCGCCGAACTTCGGCTTCAGCTCCGCGTACGTTTCCTTGTAGATCGCGTTCAGGTCCTTGCCCGCCGCCGCGCCGGACTTCACTTTCGCGTACAGCTCGCTCACGAACGCGCGCGTGCCCGCGAGGCCGTCCGCGACTTCCTGCGGCGTCTTCAGCGCGGCGCCGCGGCCCGGCACGAGCTTCTCCGGCTTGAGCGCCGCGATCGCGTCGAGCGTGTGCGGCCAGTCCTGGAAGTACGCGTCGCCCGCGTACGGCGTCGCGCCGTATTCGACGAGGTCGCCCGACAGCAGCACCTTCTCCTGCGGCAGCCAGACGACCGTGTCGCCCTTCGTGTGACCGCGGCCGAGCTGCATGATCTTCACTTCGAGCTTGCCGAGCCGGAGCGTCATCTCGCCCTTGAACGTGAGCGTCGGCCACGTGAGGCCCGGCACCGACTCGACCGAGCGGAACAGGCGCGGAAAGCGCTCGATCTCGCTCTTCATGTCGGCCGCGCCGCGCTCGACGATCAGGTCGTACGTGTCCTGGCTCGCGATCACATGATCGGCGCCGTACGCGGACGCGCCCAGCACCCGCACCGCGTGGTAGTGCGTGAGCAGCACGTACTTGATCGGCTTGTCGGTGACTTCGCGGATCCGGCGGATCACGTCCCCGGCCATCACGGGCGTCGCCTGCGTGTCGGCGACGAGCACCGCGTCGTCGCCGACGATGATCCCCGTGTTCGGATCGCCTTCCGCCGTATAGGCGTACGCGTGCTCGGACAGGCGTTCGAACGTCACCTTCTTCTCGGTCAGGTCCGCCTGCGATGCAAATTTCTTGTCACCCGCCATCTGTCGCTCCTTGCTCCGTATTGAGGGATGCGCCGCTTTCGTCGGACAAGCTGCGCGTCTGACTGCTTGATCTACGTCAACGTCATGATTTACGAATAGTAAAACCAATTACGATTAGTGAAATTAACGTATACCCTAGGCGCCGGCGCGGAGCCGATATCGATATGAGCAACTCGCGCAGCCAATCGCGCCCGGCGCTGCTACTATCGTTCATATACGGAGGCCGTTTCGGCCACATTTCTTCCATCCGGAGTCCATGGTTCCGCCCACCATTCCCGAACTCGTCGCCCGTGCGGGCAAGCTGCCGTTCCTGTGCGATCACCTCGCGCTCGACGACGGCACACAAAGCGCGTACGCGCACCTGCGCGATCTCAAACTGGAAAGCGCATACGAGCCCATCTACGACGTGTCGATGCCGGGCGCGCCGCAATCGACGTCGCTCTCCGACGCGATCGAGCGCTACGGCGACGAACTCGGCTTCCAGGCGATCACGCACGTGGGCGGCGCGCCGTTCGATCCGATCGACGCCGTCGCCGACGATCAGGAACTCGTCGCGCTCGACCGGCTCGCGCGCAGCCTGCACGCGATCAACTTCTTCGGCGCGCAGCGGCACGGACTGCTGTTCCTGCGTGTGCACGAGCGGCTGCTGAAGAGCGTCAAGTACGACCACGGCAAGCACTTCTCGAGCGTGCTCAAGGGGTTCGGGCTGCCGTCCGAGCGCGTCGTGATCGAGCTGCCGGCCGCGGCCGTCGCGCACAAGACGTTCCTCGGCTATCTGACGAAGAGTTACCAGCACTACGGCTTCAAGGTCGCGGACAAGCTGCCCGATCCGGGGCGGATCCTCGCCGTCGAATCGGACATGGCGCGGCCCGACTACATCAAGATGGATGCGGCGATCGCGCTGCGGGAAGGAATGGTGAAGGCGCTCGTCGGCTACGCGCATCGCGTGCGCATTCCGCTCATCTTCGATCACGTCGTCGACGAAACGCAGTTCGAGCTGCTGCGTCAGTACGACGTGCGGCTCGTGCAAGGGCCGGTATTCTCGCAGCCGGCCGCGGTTTGACGGATGGGAGCATGCTTGGCGCACGGTGCGTCGAGCAGGGCGAACGCGATGTGCTGCGCGACTTGCGCGGCGCCGCATGCAGCGCCGCGTATAAAAATCGGAGCCGTCGCAATCGCTGACCGCGCCTCGCGCCGGCCACCCTCGCCGCGCCTGACGCGCTCGACCCACTTGCCGCACGCCCGACACGATGCAGCGCCGCGAAGCGCCTGCATCACTTCGCCGCCTGGCTGCGCCCGCGCGACGTCGGGTCAATCGCCGCCGTCGCCGAACACCGGCAGATCGCCCGCCGCTTCGAGACCGGGAATGCGGCTCGCGTACCACGTGTGCGCTTTCGGCCGGATCGCCGACGGATCGTCGAGCGTCGCGTAATTGACCTCGACCGTCGCGGGCGCGTTCGACAGCCGGTATTCGAGCTGCGCGCCGCACTGCGGGCAAAAGCGCCGCTCGCCCCACGCGCTCGACGCGTACACGCGCGGCTCGCCCTTCACATACTCGAACGCGCCGATCGGCACCGTCGCCCACGGGAGCATGGCGGCACCCGTCGTCCGCTGGCACAGCCGGCAATGGCAGAAACCCGCGTCGGTGGGCACGCCGACGATCCTGTAACGGATCGCGCCGCACGCGCACCCGCCTTCCAGCAATTTCGAGCCCGACATCGTGAACCTCCTGTTCACGTTGCGCATGGATGCTGCGGTGGGAAGCGGTGTCTACGATACAACCGATTGCGGTCGGCTGCTGCGTTGCATTGCGGCGTGGAGCAGTGCATCGGATTGCGTCGGGTTGGATGGATCGTGTTGGATCTCACGTGCCGGATCGCGGGTGTCGAGTTGCGGGTGTCGAGTTGCGGGCGCCGAGTTGCGGGCGCCGGATTGCATACGCCGGATTGCGGGCGGCAAGCCGCCGTCGCACGACCATTTGCAAAGCGAAGGTGCCGCGTCGGATCGAGACGTTCACGCGCGCGACGCCGACACGCGCCGCAAGAGGCGGCCGCGCCCGCAAGCGACACGGCGTTCCGCTCGCGCAAGCGGCCCCTTTCGACATCGACAATATCGGCCCGCGCCGCCACAGCCGGCGCGTCGAATTTCACGCATCGGATGACGAAGATGAACGTAACGCCGACCGGCGGCACTCGCCGCACGCAACGCGCCGACAACCTGCATCGACGACAACGCCGACGTCGCTGCCGGTTCGCGCCGCTGCGGGCTCGGCAACGTGCCATGGCCGGTCGCACGGGCTACTTGCTACTTGCTACTTGCTACTTGCTACTTGCTACTTGCGACTGGTGGCTGAGGTGGCTGGCGACAGCGGCAGCAGCGACAACAGCAACAAACCACCGGCGAAAGCCGCAACGGTGAACGATCACAAAGCCACCCGCCGCCGCTCGCGCACGACGGCGGCGCCCCGGCCTACGCCGGTTGCCCGAGCCGCCGTGCGAGCGCTTTCAGCTTCGGGCCGATCTTGTTGCGGAACACGTCCTCGCCCATCGACGACGCGGGCCCGCTGCAGCTCAGAATCAGCCAGCGCCCTTCGCGCGGCTCGCGAAACGGCACCGCGATCGCATTCACGTCCTCGTGCCAGTCGCGAAACGAATAGCAGCAGCCGTCGGCGGCGAATTCCTCGACCGCGCGCTCCGCCGCCGCAACGAGCGCGGCGCCCGCCCGCCCCTTCCCCGCCGTCTTGCGCAGCTCCGCGAATAGCGCCGCGCGCACGTCGGGCGGCTGCACGGCGAGATACGCGCGCCCCATCGAGCTCGTCAGCATCGACAGCCGCGATCCGGACGCAAGCCCAAGCGTCAGCGCCGTCTCGCTGCGGATCGTCTCCAGGTAGATCATGTCGAGACCGTCGCGGCAGCCGAGCGACACCGCCGCGCCGATCTCGCGCGCGAGCGCCTGCATGTGCGGCCGCGCGAGCGCGAGCGTGTCGGAGCCCGCGAGCAGCGCATAGCCGAGCGACAGCACGCCCGCGTCGAGCGCGTACTTGCCGAGCGCGTCGTCGTAGCGCAGATAGCCGAGCACGGTGAGCGTGTACGCGAGCCGGTTGACAGTCGCCTTCGGCAGCCCGGTGCGCTCGACGAAGTCGCGGTTGCCGAGCATCGACTCGCCGGGCCGGAACGCGCGCAGCAGATCGAGCCCCCGTGCGAGGGCGACGACGAACTTGCGTTCGTCGAGCGTGTCGGCGTCGATGGTCGAAAAATTCATGTGGTGATACACTGAATCCAATTTGCAAAACATTGTTCCGCATAGCGGAACTATAGTCAAGTGAGGAGATGACGCGATGGCTGCCGCAACCTTTCATTGGGACGATCCGCTGCTGCTCGGCCAGCAGCTCACCGACGACGAGCGCATGGTGCGCGACGCCGCGAACGCTTACGCGCAGGACAAGCTCGCGCCGCGCGTGACGCAGGCGTTCCGCCACGAGACCACCGACACGGCGATCTTCCGCGAGATGGGCGAGCTCGGCCTCCTCGGCCCGACGATTCCCGAGCAGTACGGCGGCCCCGGCCTCGGTTACGTGAGCTACGGGCTCATCGCGCGCGAGGTCGAACGCGTCGATTCGGGCTACCGGTCGATGATGTCGGTGCAGTCGTCGCTCGTGATGGTGCCGATCTTCGAATTCGGCTCCGACGCACAGAAGGAGAAATACCTGCCGAAGCTCGCGACGGGCGAATGGATCGGCTGCTTCGGCCTGACCGAGCCGAATCACGGCTCCGATCCGGGCAGCATGGTCACGCGCGCGAAGAAGGTGCCGGGCGGCTACTCGCTGTCGGGTTCGAAGATGTGGATCACGAATTCGCCGATCGCCGACGTGTTCGTCGTCTGGGCGAAGCTCGACGAGGACGGCCGCGACGAGATCCGCGGCTTCATCCTCGAGAAGGGCTGGAAGGGCCTGTCGGCGCCGACGATCCACGGCAAGGTGGGCCTGCGCGCGTCGATCACGGGCGAGATCGTGCTCGACGACGCGTTCGTGCCCGAAGAGAACATCATGCCGGGCGTGAAGGGCCTGCGCGGGCCGTTCACGTGCCTGAACTCCGCGCGCTACGGCATCGCATGGGGCGCGCTCGGCGCGGCCGAATCGTGCTGGCACACCGCGCGCCAATACGTGCTCGACCGCAAGCAATTCGGCCGTCCGCTCGCCGCCAACCAGCTGATCCAGAAGAAGCTCGCCGACATGCAGACCGAGATCACGCTCGGCCTGCAAGGCGTGCTGCGGCTCGGCCGGATGAAGGACGAAGGCACGGCGGCCGTCGAGATCACGTCGATCATGAAGCGCAATTCGTGCGGCAAGGCGCTCGACATCGCCCGCCTCGCCCGCGACATGCTGGGCGGCAACGGCATCTCGGACGAATTCGGCGTCGCGCGCCATCTCGTGAATCTCGAAGTGGTGAACACGTACGAAGGCACGCACGACATCCACGCATTGATCCTCGGCCGCGCGCAGACGGGGATTCAGGCGTTCTTCTGACGTGATGCCCGCGCCGCCGCGGCCTGCGCGCGACGCGCGGCAACCGGAGCGCGACTGCACCGCCCCGGCGGCACTGCAAACGAAAAAGCCCCGGCGGTCATGCCGGGGCTTTTCGTCATATGACAGTCACGCCGCGAAGCGGCGCGGCACGCGCGACGCTCACTTGTTCGGCTGCGGCGTCAGACGCAGGTACGGACGAACCGCGTTGAAGCCCTTCGGGAAGCGCTGCTTCAGCTCTTCCGGATCCTGCAGCGACGGCACGATCACGACGTCGTCGCCGTCCTTCCAGTTGCCGGGCGTCGCGACCTTGTAGTTGTCCGTCAACTGCAGCGAATCGATGACGCGCAGCACTTCGTCGAAATTGCGGCCAGTGCTCGCCGGATAGGTGATGATGAGACGCACCTTCTTGTTCGGATCGATCACGAACAGCGAGCGCACGGTCAGCGTCTCGTTCGCGTTCGGATGGATCATGTCGTACAGTTCGGAGACCTTGCGGTCGCCGTCGGCGATGATCGGGAAACCGACGCTCGTCGCTTGCGTCTCGTTGATGTCGTCGATCCAGCCCTTGTGCGACTCGACGCTGTCGACCGACAGCGCGATCACCTTCACGTTGCGCTTCTCGAATTCGCCCTTGAGCTTCGCGGTCAGGCCGAGCTCCGTCGTGCAGACGGGCGTGTAGTCGGCCGGATGCGAGAACAGGACGCCCCAACTGTTGCCAAGCCATTCATGGAATTTGATGCGGCCGAGGCTCGAATCCTGTTCGAAATCCGGCGCGATGTCGCCAAGACGTAGACTCATGTTGCAGCTCCTTGAACTTGCATGGGTTGGGTGCCCGAGCGCACGGTGCGCAAGGGCAAGCTTTTAGCTTAAGTGATCCAGCGGCCGGCGCGAACGATTATTCCGTCAGATATTCATGCCTTTTTATCATTTTCGCCGGGTGCGATTTGACAATCCTGGAAACTTTTTCGTTCCGGATCGGCTCTCTATTGTCATTGCAAGTCGTTTACCATGCTACTCAAGCGCGATCTTGCGCCGCCTGCGCGCCGGGCCGCCGCGCCCGCCCGCAGGCACGGGTTTCGCTACGATGTTCGTAGGACAATCCGTTTCGGCAAGAAGGGAGTCGCAATGTCTGAAGTCAACAAGGAGAAACTGATGTCGGATATCAAAACTGTTCTCGCGGACGCGGAAGATCTGCTGAAACAGGCCGCGAGCACCACGGGCGACCGCGCGACCGAGCTGCGCGAGAAGGCGCTCTCGCGCCTGAAGCAGGCGAAGGAGAAAGCGGCCGACGTTCAGGTGGTCGTGGTCGAGAAAGGCAAGAAGGCGGCGCGCGCCACCGACGACTACGTGCACGAGCATCCGTGGACGTCGATCGGCGTCGCGGCCGGCGTCGGCGTGCTGATCGGCCTCTTGATCAACCGCAAGTAACGCGGCACGCCGCCGCGAGAGACAGCCCCCGGCCCCGCTCGCATCCGCGCGACGGCCGGGACCATGCGCACCGGCCCGTTGCGGCGCCGGCCGTTCTCCGCGCGCAAGCGCCTCATCCATGACGACAGAAACCTCATCGCACCAGTCCGCGCACGGACCGCTGCGCCGCCTGCTCGGCTCCGTGTTCGCGCTCCTGCAGACCCGGCTGGAACTCGTCGGCATCGAGCTCGCCGAGGAAAAGGAACGCCTGATGGGCGTGCTCTTTCTCGGACTCGCCGCGATGATGCTCGCGACGATGGCGCTCATCAGCCTCACGGTGCTCGTCGCCATCGCGTTCTGGGACACCTACCGCTGGCAGTCGCTCGCCGTCATCACCGCGCTCTATGCGCTCGGCGCGCTCGCCTGCGGGCTGAGGGCGCGCTCGGGATTGCGCGACGCGCCCGTCGTGTTCGAAGCGACGCTGAACGAACTGGAAAAGGACCGCGAACTGTTCCGCGGCAAGTCATGAACGCGCGGCCGCGTTCCTCCTCTTCTCGCCAACCTCCTGTCGATGCGCCATGAGTTACTCCGCTCCGGAACAACGATTCCGCACCGCTTCGCAGAAGCGGCACATGAGCGCGGCCCAGTACCGCGCACTGCGCAAGGAACTGCTGATCCTGCGCTCCGACGTCGAGCGCCTGGAGCTCGCACAGGCGGGCGCCGAACTGCGTCAGTCCGTCACGCATTTCAGATGGCTGAAGTTCCTCGTGCCGGGGGTGTCGGGCGGATCGCTCGGCAAGTCGGCGAGGAGCGTGAACGCGACGCTCGGCACGCTCGTCAGCCAGTATCCGCTGTTGAGCTCGCTCGCGTCCGTCGTGCTCGCGAAGCCCATGCGGGCGCTGCTGCGCGCGAGCGCGCGCCCTGCGCTCAAATGGGGCGCCGTCGGCTTCGCGGTGTGGGAGGCCTATCAGATATGGAAGCAGGCAAAGAGCGGCAATGACGCGTCCGACGCGCGGGCGCGGCGCGATGAGCGAGCGTGAAGGCGGGTAACGGCTGTTGACCCAGCCCGCTCGCCGACGCGTGCCTACCCCGCTCGCCAACACGCGTCGGCATTCGGCGCGCGTCCGTTGAGCGCGGCGCGTCCGGCCGCGCGATTCTCGCGCGTGCCGTCAGCATGCAGCACATACACGCCGCAGTTGTCGTCCCGCATCGCGCCATCGACGGTCGGGCTCGCCTCCAGTGCGTATCCGCCGCGCGCGTCGTCGAACGTGATCCGCAGCGCATAGACGGCCGTGCCGGAATCGGGCGCTCGACTCATCCCTTCCGGCAATGCGGCAGGCGGCACCTCGCCGAATGCTTCGACATACTGCGCGGCGCGATACAGCGCAGCCATCGCACTCAGCCGATGCCCTCGTTCGACATGGCCCCGGTACGACGGCACCGCAAACGCCGCAAGCACGCCCACGATCGCAAGCGCAACGACCACTTCGATCAACGTGAAACCTCGCCGATCCGGATTGCGTTCAGTTTCAGTGCATGACACCGCCGCTTCCTCCTCCAGCTATGCCGGCCGTCCCACGACCCGGCGCCAGCGGCGCTCGACGCCTCCGCGCTCGACGGCAATCTGCAATTGCAGCCACTCGACCGTATCCTTGGTCGCGCCCACGCCGCGTGCCGTCACGAGATAGGCGCGTGCGTCAGGGCGCGCCGTGAGCTTCCACGCTTCGATCACGCAGCTCGGCCCTTGCGCCGCGCCCGGCCATCCGGCATACGGCCTGAACGCGCCACCGCCGTCGAACGCGCCCGGCTGCCGCCAACCGGCCGGCTCGCGCGCCAACGCCATATCGCCGCCCGCCGCGGCGTAGGGCGCCGCGCCGCTCAGCAACGCGTCGGCGCAGGCTTCGAGTGCAGCATCCGCCGCACGAAACGCGACCGATCGGCTCGCGACGTTCGACATGCGCCGCATCTCCGTCGTCGCGATCTCGAACCACGCGGACGACATCACGATCAGCGAGGCCGTTACGGCAAGCACGCCCGGCAGTGCGACGCCGGGCGAAGCGGTCATCGCCCGCTCGCGGCGCCGCATCACATTGCGCGGCGCCGAACGCTTGCGGACTATCCGCGCTCGATCTGCCTCCCACACGGCTGCCTGACGCGTCATATGCGCTCCCGATTGCGAACCGCGACATACCGTCGCAGCGCGAGCCGCGCGCGGGTATCCGCGGCGCTCGTCATTCGCCCTTCGCAGTCGACGTAGCGCACCGGGCGTCCCGTTCGCATGCCTCGCACTTGCACGCAAACTGACACAGCGGCGACGCTGGCCCAGTCCGATGCGGATAACGCCGACGCCTCGATCCACTGCACGGTCCCGTGCAGCCGATAGCGCAGGCGCACGCGCTCGACGCCTTCGACGAGAGGCTGCGCGATGCCAGGTCTGCCGCTGCCTTCGCAATACAGCTCCGGCTCGCCTGTCGACGCGCTGACGCGAGCGTAAAAGCGGTTGACGATCAGCGGCTGCGCATCGGCCGCGCCGACGCCCTGCCCGAGGCAATCCGTCACCTGCCCGCTCGTCGTCAGCCATGTGGAAACGCCGTCGCCGACGTAGCGGACGACGAGTCCGTCGGAACCGCTCGCCAGCGGATCGCATGCCAGTTGCACGCCGGCTCCGACGGGCCGTCCCGCCGTACAACCGAACAGACCCGGTGCTGGCGGCGCATCGTGCGCGTCGAGTGGAACGAAACCCGCGATCTGGATCTGTTGCGCGATCAGTGCGAGCGACGCCTGCGCCGCGTCGCGCAAGCGCGCGGCATCGGCCGCCGCCGAATAAGCCGCCCGCTGTACGCGGTAGAGCGAGATCGCGGCAAGCAGGATCAGCAAGCCGAGCGCCATGGCGATCATCACCTCGATCAGCGTGTGCGCGCGCCAACGTATCGCTCGCGTCATCGGCCGTCCGTTATCGCATATGCGAGCGTCACGCATTGCTTGTCGCCGTCACGCGCAGCCACGGTAGCGCCTTCGCAGCGCGACGGGCTCGCAACGGCCGCCCCGGCCTGCTCCCATTCGACGCGCACGGTCGAAATGCTCGCGTCGGTGCCCGTCACGACGAGCTTTCCGCGACGAAGCCCGTACACCAACGCGTTCCAATCGACGCCTGCCGGCCCGCCGGCGCGCGCCATCTCGGCCCACGAATCTGCGGCGAGCAGCGCCTGCTCGCGCGTTGCGGCATCGCGCTCGCCTCGTATCGTCGCGAACAACGCTGCGATCACGCCGAGCGCTGCGAGCGCGAGCAGCGCACACGCGATCGCCGTCTCCAGCAACGAGCTCCCTCGCATCGACCGAACACGCATCATGTCGACGCCCCGCAGCCGCCTTCGACGAACCGCACGCGACCACCCGCCGCGATCCGCAGGCAACGTCGCCAGCGCTCGCCGCGCCACGCATCCGACGCGTCGTTCGGCGCGAATTCGAAACTTCGGAAGCCGCCGATCACCTGGCCCGCTGGCGGCGTAAACACCACGTCGCCGCCCGCTCCCGTCACGACCACTTGCGCATCGTGCTCAACGCGTCGCAACACCCGCGTACCGCGCGCGCCGTCCGCGACGACCACCGCCCAGCCGCATGACCAGTCGGTCGCACCGCCGTCACAGGGCCGCCCTGCGGCGACGCATCTGGCGGCTGCGTCGCTGCGGCACAGCATCACGCGCGCGCCGAGTCTGGCAGCCTCCCCACGCGCATACGCCAGCGATGCTCCGAACATGCGCGCGCGTGCGTCGACCCGATCGCGCATCCGTGCGCCTGCGAACGTCGGCACGGCCAGCGCCGCGGCAAGCGCGACCAGCACGAGCGCGACCATCAATTCGACGAGCATGAAGCCCGCCATCGCTTGCCTGCCGCCTTCCGTTCGCATCGCTGTCCTCCGTGACCCGATGCGCCGACTCTACCGGGACGAACGAACGCGCACCATCGGCCGAACGGCCGAGTCGCGCGCCGCAGCCGGACGCACGACAATCGCCCAGGCGAGCACGAGCACCGCGCGCTACGCGGGAGAAACGCATGGAATACGGAACGAAACGGGAAATGGAATGTGCAGGCTCAGCGCTTGCGCGGCTTCGCGGGCGCCGCGCGGCGGAACTCTTCGATCACGTCCGCGAATTCGGACACGTCCTCGAACCGGCGGTAGACGGACGCGAAACGCACATAGGCGATCGTGTCGAGCTGGCGCAGCTCGTTCATCACGAGTTCGCCGAGCTTTTCGCTGCGGACTTCGCGCTCGCCTGTCGCGAGCAATTGATATTCGATGCGGGCGACCGCCGCGTCGATCGCATCGGCCGCAACCGGGCGCTTGCGGAGCGCCAGTTGCATGCTCGCGACGATCTTGCGGCGGTCGAATTCGGTGCGGCTGCCGTCCTTCTTCACGACGGCCGGCAACGCCAGTTCGACCCGCTCGTACGTCGTGAAACGCTTGTCGCAGGCCGAGCAGCGGCGGCGCCGGCGGATCGCGGCGCCGTCTTCCGACACGCGCGAATCCACCACTTGCGTATCGTCGTGCCGGCAGAACGGGCAGCGCATGGCCGATCAGCGATAGACCGGGAAGCGCTTCGTCAGCTCGGCGACCTGCGTGCGCACGCGCTCGATCGTCGCCGCGTCTTCCGGATTCTCGAGCACGTCGGCAATCAGGTTGCCGACGAGTTCGGCCTCCTGCGTGCCGAAGCCGCGCGTCGTCATTGCCGGCGAGCCGAGACGGACACCGCTCGTCACGAACGGCTTTTCCGGATCGTTCGGAATCGCGTTCTTGTTGACGGTGATGTGCGCATTGCCGAGCGCCGCTTCCGCCGCCTTGCCGGTGATGTTCTTCGCGCGCAGGTCGACGAGCATCACGTGGCTCTCGGTACGGCCCGACACGATGCGCAGACCGCGCTTGACGAGCGTCTCGGCCAGCACGCGCGCGTTCTCGACGACCTTCTGCTGGTATTCCTTGAATTCCGGCGACAGCGCTTCCTTGAACGCGACCGCCTTCGCGGCGATCACGTGCATCAGCGGGCCGCCCTGGATGCCCGGGAAGATCGCCGAGTTGATCGGCTTCTCATACTCGGCCTTCATCAGGATCACGCCGCCGCGCGGGCCCCGCAGGCTCTTGTGCGTCGTCGTCGTGACGAAATCGGCGTGCGGCACCGGGTTCGGATAGACGCCCGCGGCAATGAGGCCCGCGTAGTGCGCCATGTCGACCATCAGGTACGCGCCGACCGCCTTCGCGATCTTCGCGAGACGCTCGAAATCGATCTTCAGCGCGAACGCCGACGCGCCCGCGACGATCAGTTTCGGCTTGTGTTCGTGCGCGAGCTTCTCGGCGGCTTCGTAATCGATGTCTTCGTTTTCGTTCAGGCCGTAGCTGACGACGTTGAACCACTTGCCCGACATGTTGACGGGCGAGCCGTGCGTCAGGTGGCCGCCGTGCGCGAGGCTCATGCCCATGATCGTGTCGCCCGGCTTCAGCATCGCGAAGAAAACGCCCTGGTTCGCCTGCGAACCCGAGTTCGGCTGCACGTTCGCGGCTTCGGCGCCGAACAGCGCCTTGACACGGTCGATCGCGAGCTGTTCGACGATGTCGACGTACTCGCAGCCGCCGTAATAGCGCTTGCCCGGATAGCCTTCCGCGTACTTGTTCGTGAGCTGCGAGCCTTGCGCCGCCATCACGGCCGGGCTCGTGTAGTTTTCCGACGCGATCAGCTCGATATGCTCTTCCTGACGGACATTTTCTTGCTGGATCGCTTGCCAGATCTCGGGATCGACGTTCGCAATGGTGCTTTGGGCTCTGTCAAACATACGGTTTCCGTTAAGTGTGTACAGGTTGACCGAAGTGGCCGAGTGCATCGCGCAGCCGGCGACGCAGCCGGCTCGACGTGGCGGAGGATTCCGTGGAACGCGAGGCAGGACAGCCACCGGCAATGCACGCAACGCGGCGCACAACGGCTGCCCAGGCGAACGGCAAAAGCGACGCCCTGCGCTTCACGGTGGGACGCTCCACCTTTGACCCCGAAAGGTCTTATCGCCAGTCACGCAGGGGATATTGAGCGCATTAGTGTATTGGATGCGCGATGAATAGGCAACCGCGCCCGGAGCCCGCCTCATATTAAGGGCCAAATCTGGCGACACCGCCGGCGCAGGCATCCGCCGCAGATATCGGGAGCGCGCGCCGCCGCGCCTTGCCGCACCGCCGCAATGCCAGTAGGCTAGCGAGTTCTCCCAGCAAGCCTCGTTTTAAGGAGCAGCAGCAATGATCGTGTTCGTCACCGGCGCATCGGCAGGTTTCGGCGCCGCCATCGCCCGCGTCTTCGTGAAAGGCGGCCACCGCGTCGTCGCCACCGCGCGCCGCAAGGACCGCCTCGACGCGCTTGCCGCCGAACTCGGCAGCGCCATGTTGCCGATCGAGCTCGACGTGCGCGACCGCGCGGCCGTCGAGGCCGTGCCGGCCGCACTGCCCGCGGAGTTTGCCGCGATCGACGTGCTCGTCAACAACGCCGGCCTCGCGCTCGGCGTCGAGCCGGCGCACAAGGCGAGCCTCGACGAGTGGCAGACGATGATCGACACCAACTGCTCGGGCCTCGTCACGGTCACGCGCACGCTGCTGCCCGGCATGGTCGAGCGCGGCCGCGGCCACGTCTTCAACCTCGGCTCGGTCGCGGGCAGCTATCCGTACCCGGGCGGCAACGTCTACGGCGCGACCAAGGCGTTCGTGCGCCAGTTCAGCCTGAACCTGCGCGCGGACCTCGTCGGCACGCCGCTGCGCGTCACCGACATCGAGCCGGGCCTTTGCGGCGGCACCGAATTCTCGAACGTGCGCTATCGCGGCGACGACGCGAAGGCGGCGGGCGTCTACGCGAACGTCCAGCCGCTCACCGCCGAGGACATCGCGGACACGATCTACTGGATCGCCACCCGCCCCGCGCACGTGAACATCAACACGATCGAGATGATGCCCGTCGCGCAGGCGCCCGCCGGACTGACCGTCCACCGCGGCTGAGCGTGCCGCCGCCGGGCCGCCCGCACGGCTTGACGGGCGGCCCGGCAAAGGCAACATTCCGTTACGAATCAGGGGAATCGGGGTCGTCCGTTCCGGTAGAATGCGCGCCATGACTGAACCCAGCCGACAGCCCGACGCGGCGCCCGACTTCGCGTGGCCGGTCCGCGTGTACTACGAAGATACCGACGCCGGCGGCGTCGTCTACTACGCGAACTACCTGAGGTTCTTCGAGCGCGCGCGCACCGAATGGCTGCGCGCGTGCGGGATAGACCAGCGCCGGGTCGCCGACGAGACGGGCGCGATCTTCATCGTCCGCCGTGCGGCGCTCGATTACCGCGCCCCCGCGCGGCTCGACGACACGCTGGAAATCGTCTGCAGAATCGCCCGCCTCGGCCGCGCGACGGTGGAATTCGAACAACAGGCGTGGCGAGGCGGCACGCTGCTCGTCGCGGCCGACGTCCGGATCGGCTGCGTCGACCGCTCGGCGTTCAAGCCGACCGCGATTCCGCCCTCCGTCCTCGCCGCCCTCGAGCGCGGACCGGCCGTAACCGGCCGGCAAGCCGTGTCAACGGCGTACGCATGAGTGCCGTTTAGACAGAGCCGATGAACTCGACCCCATGATCCGCCACTAAGCAAGGTTCGGCGGAAAGCTTCCGGCGGACGCCGCCGGAGCGCGCCGGCCGGGCAATCCTGGCCAGGCCTCCCCGAAGGGACGTTACACAAACCTCTATGAACACTTCTCAAGACCTGTCGATCATTTCCCTCGTCCTCAATGCGAGCGTGCTTGCCCAGGCGGTGATGGGGCTCCTTCTCATCCTGTCGCTGATGTCGTGGACGTTCATCTTCCGCAAATGGTTCGCGATCCGCCGCGCCCGCGCGCAAACCGAGCGCTTCGAGCGCGATTTCTGGTCGGGCGGCGACCTGCAGGCGCTGTACCAGAGCGCCGCGAACAATCGCCACACGATCGGCGCGCTCGAGCGGATCTTCGAGTCGGGGATGCGCGAATTCCTGAAGGCGAAGGAAAAACGCCTGAGCGATCCGGCGCTGCTTCTCGATGGCGCGCGCCGCGCAATGCGCGCATCATTCCAGCGTGAGATGGACGTCCTCGAGTCGAATCTGTCGTTCCTCGCGTCCGTCGGCTCGGTGAGCCCGTATATCGGTCTGTTCGGCACGGTCTGGGGGATCATGAACTCGTTCCGCGGCCTCGCGAACGTCCAGCAGGCGACGCTCGCAAACGTCGCGCCGGGCATCGCCGAAGCGCTCGTCGCGACCGCGATCGGCCTGTTCGCGGCGATCCCTGCAGTCGTCGCCTACAACCGCTACGCGCACGACATCGACCGTCTCGCGATCCGCTTCGAAACGTTCATCGAAGAGTTCTCGAACATCCTGCAGCGCCAGGCGCAATAAGGAGCACGCGATGGCCGGCACCCCCATTCGTTCCAGCATGCGCGGCGGCCGCTCGCGCCGTTCGATGGCCGACATCAACGTCGTGCCCTACATCGACGTGATGCTCGTGCTGCTCGTCATCTTCATGGTGACGGCACCGCTCGTCGCGCCGTCGATCGTCAATCTGCCGACCGTCGGCAACGCGGCGCCGCAGGAGCAGACGCCGCCCGTCGTCGTCAACATCCAGGCCGACGGCAAGATCAGCGTCCGCTACAAGGGCGACTCGGGCGCGTCGCAGGAAGACACGATGACGAAGGCCGAGCTCAACAGCTTCATCGCGGCGCGCCAGGCCGACCACCCGGATCAGCCGGTCGTGATCGCGGCCGACAAGACGGTTCAATATGACTCGGTGATGACCGTGATGTCCGATCTGAAGGCGCGCGGCGTGAAGCGCGTCGGCCTCCTC